>DATDQD010000198.1:0-11801 GCA_035292425.1 Bacteroidota bacterium | reverse complement strand
GTCATACCCCGATCGATGATTCCTTGCCTCACACTCAGCTTTTCCCTATATTTAGTGCGCTTTTTGAAATAGCGTAATTTCCGAGTCCATTCCCCATTTACGATCACCGTTTTCATCTTGCTCCAGTCGTTATTTCTGACCGGATCGGAGAGGGGTTTGTCCCGCTAGATGGCACAGATCTCTCATCCGAGCATGAAGGTCGTATCCCGCGACTCGGTCATAAAGGCCACGCTCGTCGTGCTCTACTTCACCGGCCACACTCTTCTCCTCCTCGCTTTCACCTCCTCCGCCGCCGCGCAGGAGCCGGCCTTCCTCACGGCCGATGCGTTTGCGCTCGGGGCTGGAACCGTGCAACTCTCGTACGGCGCGGAGTACTCGGTGAAGGACGCGGGGTTTGTTTTGCCTGTTTACCCGCCAATGCCGGGGGAGGTACGAGAATTAACGCGGTTGTTCCCGTTGTCCATCCGCATCGGCGTTGCCGCCAACGTGGACGTCATCGTTGGCTGGCGCGGACGCCTCATCGCGAGGACCGGCGGCGACGCGACGTACACCGATTGGGGAGACCCCTCGGTTTTCACGAAGATCACGCTCACCGATACCGGAAGGCCGTTTGCCGCCGGCGTCCTCTTCGGCGTCAAGATCCCGTCGGCCCGCTATCTTCCGGCACGTCTCGGAAGCGACGCGATGGACGCCTGGTTCCTGGCCGCGTCCGCGTGGCGGTTCGTGAATGGGGAGATTCGCCTGAACGCGGGAGCGGCAATCGTGGGAGATCCCCGGTTCACCGGGTCGCAGGACGACATGATCACCGGGAGCGCGCTCGCGCTCTGGAGACCCCTGACAGGCGCGGCCTTCTTCGTGGAACTCTACGGTTTCACGGGTCCGAAAGAGGAGGACGACAAGCTCCAGCTCCGGGGGGGGACATCGCTCGACGCTCCCTTCGGCACATTCTCTCTCTACGCCCTCGGGCGCGTCGCCGGGAGCCCCTACGATTTTTCGACCGCCTTCCTCGGCACCCCGGAATGGGGGATTGGGGCGTCGCTGTCACACCGGTTCGGCCTGTAACGTCCCGCGCGGCGGACACCGCCGCTATTTTCCCATTTTATTTCTCCGGCGGAAACCAATTGCTCCGCCGATTGTTATATTACGTATCATCACCGTGAAAGGCATCCATCGATGAAAACCATGAAAATGCTGAAATTCGTCCTTGCGCCGTCGCTTCTCCTCCTACTCTATATCGTGCGCCTCCCGGGCGGCGAAACGCCGAAGTCAGTCCGGATCAACATCGAGGGGATGACCTGCGGCGGCTGCGCCACCAAAATCGAAAAGGCGGTCGGCAGGCTCGAAGGGATCGGGAAAACAACGCTGAACGTAAAAGAGGGATACGCCGACGTCGTGTTCGCCCAGGAGAAGGTCTCGACGGACGAGATCGTCAGGGCGATTGCGGATGCGGGTTACCGGGCCGCGCTGGCGCCGGAAGGCGAAACGCCGGCCCTCCAGAAACCGGGCGACCCGCCCGCCCCCAACGCGAAGCTCGACGACATCCGGGCGCGATTAACGAAAATCAAGAACGGCCTCATGGTGGAGGGGAAGTATTCCTGCTGCATCGCACCGTCGTGCGATTTCTGCGCGCTGGCGATGAACGGCTGCCCCTGCGGGGACAACCTCGCGAAGGGAAAGCCGGTCTGCAACGAGTGCAAAGGCGGCTGGACCGCCGGCTACGGGACGATGCCTGACATCGATCCGAAGACAGTGAAAGCGCTCCCGGACGAGGAGATGAAGAAGATGTATAAGAACCGCTCCGACCTGATCAAGAAATCCCGCCCGTCCGGGGAGGAGAAAAAATGATTTCGAAATATTTTACCATCGTGATGATATTCGCCCTCGCGATTCCCTCGATGGAGGCAATCGCCCAGGCGAAACAGGGAGGCGGGCGTACTGTGAGCCGGGCCCGTAAACAGGCGGCGCCGGCAAAACCCCCCGCCGACTACGGGAAGTACGACTTCGCGCTCACGACGCTCGAGGGGAAGACGATCAAACTGTCGGATTACGCCGGGAAAGTCGTGCTCGTGAACCTCTGGGCGCCCTGGTGCGCGCCGTGCAAGGTCGAGATGCCCGGATTCGTGAAGCTCCACGACAAGTACAAGGACAGGGGTTTCGAGATCATCAGCGTGGCGGTCCAGACCAACGAATCGGCGGTGAGGTCGTTCATCGAGAAGACACCGCTCCGGTGGCCCGTGGGCATCAACGAGGACGTCGCGGCGAAGTACGGCACCTACGGCCTTCCCGACAATTATCTTTTCCTCCCCGACGGCATGATGAGCCGGCATTTCATCGGGTTTACGAAGGAGGAGGCCCTCGAGCCGCTGATCCAGGCGGGGCTGGCGAGGATACCCATGAAGTAATATGACTATATTTCGGCGGTATTCGTGTCACTGAAAAATGGCCCCCGCCCACCTTCCACGCGATTTTCCTTCCATCATGTTTCGGGGTTTTTTATTGTTCTTCGCCGCCTGCTTTCTTCCATACTGTCAAAACGACCCCATCAAACCTCCGGCACGCGGACCGAAATTTGTCCTGTTCCGAGGACCCTCAGTTCCGCTCCTGAGTAACCGGATCAACCAGATTATCGCGCACCGCAACTCGCAAATCTGGATCGCCACCGACAGCGGCGCGGCATATTATGACAGGGGGTCCTGGGGGGTGATCAACGACTCCCTCAAGTACTGGCAGTACGGCAGTGGCGTTCCGCCGTGGCAATCGTCCAGGGTCAATTGCATGACGGTCGGGAAGGACGGAAGCGTCTGGTTCGGCCTGGGGGGCGGGGGCATACGGCGATTCATGCCGACGAGCACCGACGCCGGCCGTTTGTGGGTCACCTACCAGATCCCGGAAATCAGTTTCAATACGATCAGTTCCCTGGCCTGCGACGAATTTGTCAACGGGGACGTCTGGGCGGGGACGCTCGGGGCCGGCCTCAACCGCTTCATGCCGAGCGTGGGGAATCCACGATATGGCCAATGGATGGTGTATACCGCGGCCAATGTTCCCGGCTTTCGTTCGAATTTCATCCAGACGACCGCGGTGAACGTCACCAATCAATCCGTCTGGGTCAGCACGCCCTTCAGTCTCCTGGCCTTTATCAATGACGTGAGCGGATGGAGCTCATTCGATATACCGCACCCCTATGACTCGCAGGTTTTTTCAATCGCGTTCGATCTTGCGGGCAGGGTCTGGCTCGGAAAGGCAGACGGGGTTTCCGTTTTCAACAGCGTTGACGGGAGTTGGACCCACCATACCTCGCAGAACACCGGAGGCATGCTGCCCGAGGGCAGACTATTTTCAGTTCTCACCGATCTCCATACTCTCCGATGGTTTGGCACGACGGAGGGGCTCCTTCAGTTAAATGATACGACGTGGACGCTGTTCGATGCGTCGGTTTTCTCTGAATGGCCGGGCGATACGGTCACCGCCCTGACGTATGACAGGGCGGGAAATCTCTGGATCGGGACGACGAACGGTGTCGTGGTGTACAACGAGGGTGGGACCATTCTATAATCGCTGATGTTGTTCATTTGAGATTTCCGGCCATTGTTCGTATATTGGCCCGTTAGTCCCCCTTCATTTGCCAACGACAAGAGAGTACCCGCCATGATACACATCGCACAGAGAATGAAACGTCTCGGCACCGAGACTGCCTTCGAGGTCCTCGCCAAGGCGAGAGCGCTCGAGGCCCAGGGCAAGAACATCATCCACCTCCAGATCGGCGAACCCGATTTCGACACGCCGGTCAACATCCGCAACGCGGCCAAGAAGGCGCTCGACGACGGCTTCACCCACTACTCGGCGTCGGCCGGGCTCCTCCAGGCGCGGCAGGCGATCGCGAAGCACGTGTCGGAGACGCGCGGCTTCAAGGTCAACCCCGACATGGTCGTCATCACGCCGGGCGGAAAACCGATCATGAATTTCGTCATCACCGCGTGCGTCGACGAGGGCGACGAGGTGATCTATCCCAATCCGGGTTACCCCATCTACGAGTCGGTGATCGAGTTCATCGGCGCGAAGGCCGTGCCGCTCCCGCTCAAGGAAGAGCGCGGGTTCGCCTTCGAACTCGAGGACCTGCGGAAGCTGATCACGCCGAAGACCCGGATGCTGATCCTGAACTCCCCGCAGAACCCCACCGGAGGCCTCCTGGGACGCGACCTCCTGAAGGGCATCGCCGGGCTTTGTATCAAACACGACCTGATCGTCCTCTCCGACGAGATCTACGCCCGCATCATCTACGGCAACGCGGAGCACGTGAGCATCGCCTCGTTCCCCGGGATGCCGGAACGGACAATCCTCCTCGACGGGTTTTCCAAGATCTTTTCGATGACGGGATGGCGGCTGGGCTACGGCATTATGAACGAGGAACTCGCGAAGCTCGTGGCCAAGCTCCAGATCAACGTCACCTCGTGCGCGGCGAGCTTTTCGCAGATCGCCGGCATCGAGGCGCTCAACGGCCCCCAGGACGACATGGTGAAAATGGTCGCGGAGTTCAAAAAGCGGAGGGACTTCATCGTGGACGGGCTGAACAAGCTGCCCGGCTTCCGCTGCCACAAACCCGACGGCGCGTTCTACGTCTTCCCCAACATCGAAGGGACCGGAAGGAAATCGAAGGAATTCGCCGACATGCTCCTGTATGAAGCGGGCGTGGCGTGCCTCTCCGGCACGGCGTTCGGAAAGTACGGCGAGGGCTTCCTCAGGTTCTCGTACGCGAACTCGATCCCGAACATCCAGGAAGGACTGAGGCGGATCGAGAAGGCGCTGAAGGGCGAGCCGGTCACGGCCTGACGCACCCGGACCGGCCCCGCGGGCCGGCCTGGTCGGTGCCGGGGTCGCCCGTCCCGGTCGCGCATGATTCATACAGCACTGTTCGCCATATTCGCCCTCGCGGGCGCGCTCTTTTCGCCCGCACCTCCGCCGGGGCCTCCCCCTCCGGCCGGGGAGAGGGGCATCGACACCGCCGTCGTTCACCTCCTGCGGTCCACTCCAACCACCAGGACGTACGAGGTCAATCTTGTCGTGGAACCGGGCGACACCATCCGGTCGATGGTCCGCCGGCCACGTCCATCCCCCGGCCCATCCGATAATACACATCCGCTCGCGTTCCTGGTCGTCGGCATCGAGACGGGGAAGGACGTCGTTGAACTGATCGAGGGGCACGACGGGGTCGTGGTCTTCGGGATGGATTATCCGTTCGAGGGGAATTTCGACCTGTCGGGATGGGGGAGTTTCGGCACGGCGTTCTCGCTCCGGCAAATGGCCTACCGCACGGTGAGGAACGTCCATCTCGCGCTCGACTGGCTCACGCGCCTTCCGGAGGTGGACACTTCGGACGTCACGATGATCGCAGTGAGCTTCGGCGTGTTCACGGGCGTGCCCGCGGCCGCCGCCGACCCAAGGATAAAGCGGCTCGCCGTCGTCCAGGGCGGGGGACAGATCGACGATGTGATCGAGACGAATTCGGAGCGGCTGGGGATCCCGCTGCCGGCGTGGCTTGCGGGAAAGATCGGCCGGGGCATCCTCTCGCCCTTCGAGCCAAACGACCACGTCGGGGCGTTCGCCCCGCGCCCGTTCATCCTTGTGAGCGGGGAATCGGACAGGTTCTTCCCGAAGGAGAGCGTCCAATCACTCTACAACGCGGCCGGCGAGCCGAAGGAGTGGATCCGTCACGCCCACCCGCACGTCATGCCCGACGAGAGGGGACTGATCCGGGAGCTGACGAAGGTCCTCGCGGAAAAATTATACGGGAGGAAATAATCCCGGGAGCGCAACCGCCGACAGGATCGCCCCGGCGCATGACCCGTCTTACGGAAACAACAGCGTCTTCTTCCAGCTCCCGCCCGACTTCGTATACAAGAGCCTGTCGTGCAGGCGGAAATCCCGTCCCTTCCAGAACTCGAACGAGTCCGGCGCGAGACGGTAGCCTCCCCAGTGCTTCGGCCTGGGAACCTCTTTCCCCTCGAACTTTTTCGCCAGCCTCCCGAACTCCGCGAAGAGCACTGACTGGTCGGCCATCGGTTTGCTCTGGTGCGAAGCATGGGCCCCGATCTGGCTTTCCCTCGTTCGGGTGCTGAAATAGGCGTCCGATTCACGGGCGCCGACCTTTTTGACCCTCCCGTCGATCCTGATCTGCAGATCGAGTTCGGCCCAGTAGAAGAGCAGCGTGGCGCGGGGGTTCGCGTGTAATTCCGTTCCCTTCCGGCTCCGGTAATTGGTGAAAAAACAGATGCCTTTCCGGTTGACGTCCTTCAGGAGGACGATCCGGGCCGCAGGTTTTCCGTTCTTCGACGCGGTCGCGAGCGTCATCGCGTTGGGGAGTTCGAGGCCGGCCCTGACCGCCGTTTCGAACCACTGCTCGAAAAGGGGATAGGGGTTTTTCGGCGTTTTCTTGAGTGAAATCAGTCGGACCACTTTCGGCGTCATAATCAGCGTTTGTCGGTTGAAAAGAAGGAATGGTGTGACGGCCGGAATATAATAATAACCCCCCCGATTTTCAATCCGCGCGTCATCACCCCGCGCCGTCACAACCGGCGGTTCGACGGGCGTGAAGTATGCCGGAAGCCCGCCGGCCACGGGGGGTTGCGCCGTCCCGTTGAAGCACAGGTGCATGTGCGTCCCCCAACGTGTGATGTCCGTCGGGCTTGCCTTGTGACGAAACGCACATGGGGGTTTGAGTTGGGGACGAAACGCAGTATACTCACGTACGGCCGCCAAGGTGGCGTATGCCGTTGTTGTTGTGAATTTATAGAGGGTGTGAATTCACGGAGATATTGATATGGAACCGCACGAACTCTTACTCGGAATGAACTTCGGGCGCGTCGACGCCGAAACCGACTCGCGCTTCGACAGTTGCTTCATCGGGACGGAAATGCTCAGGCACGTCCTTCTGCCCCAGCATTCGCTGGTCCTCGGGAGCAAGGGCTCGGGAAAGAGCGCCGCGTTCCGCCTGCTCTGCGAGGACAGGAACCGCGTCGCGTCGCTGCTGCCGAAGGACTACGAAGAACTCTTCTTCATCCCCGTCTACGGGCTCCAGACCGACGATGACCTGCCCGGGCTCGAGTTCCAGGACCTCCATTTCAGCAGCATCGACGATTTCCGGAATTTCTGGCTGCTCTACATCGGCCTGAAATCAGCCGCCCTGCTGTCGCACAGCAAGCGTCTCGAAGAAATCGTCAACAAGAGCAAGTCGAAGGAGCTGAAGACCAGCTTCAAGGCGATCAGGAACGTCATCCGCGACCTGGGCATCAGCCGCGAGCCGGGCGCGCTCGCGAAACTCAGGTTCAAGATGAAGAATTTCGTCCGGCCGAGGGTGAACGCCGAGGTCCTGGAGAGCGAGGCCTTCAACCGCCTCCTCTCGATCGATTTTCCGCACCGCACGGGGATGAGCGTCAAGGCGCTGCTCGACACGATCGACATGGTCCTCGAGGAGTCGAACTGCGTCGCGTGGGTCCTGCTGGACAAGCTCGACCTGCTGTTCATCGACGATTTCACGAAACTGAAATCGGCCATCACGGCGCTCGTGCAGATCCTCGTGGAGCACGGCAACCGTTTCAAGAACACCCAGTTCAAGATCTTCCTGAGGAACGACATCTACCGCCAGCTCAGGATCGTGAACAAGTCGCACCTGGTGAGCTATACCCAGGAGATGAAGTGGAAGGAACACCTGCTCATGAAGCTCCTGGTGTCGCGCGCGGTCGCCGACGACAACGTCAGGGAATACGTCTCCGGCGCGCTCGGCGAACCGATCGAGGTGGCGGACGTGATCCAGGGGGACGAGGCGTTCGTGCAGAAGGTCTTCTACGCGATTTTCGAGCCGACCCTCAACACGGGCAATAACGGCAACAACGGAAACGGGTCCGCGCCTGACGTCGTCCCCTTCACGCACATCTGGATGCTCAAGCACCTGACCGACGGGATGGGGCACGTCTATCCCCGCGAGCTGATCCACCTCGGGAACATCGCGGTGGAGAAACAGCGCGAGATCAACAGGGCCGAGGAAAAGCACGCCTCGACGCGCCTCATCAGCGCGGCCGCGCTGCGCGAGGCGTTCGCCGAGGTGTCGGTCTACCGCTGCGACACGTACCTCTACTCCGAATTCCCGCACCTGGCGGAGCACTTCAACCTCTTCCGGGGAAGCGAAAAGGCCACCTTCCACAGGAGCGAGCTCTACAAGCTGTTCGAGGGGCTGGAGCCGAAGGGAGACGAGGCGATCCGCTCGATCTACGACGCCGGGCTGATCACGCCGATGGGCAGGACGGTCGACTCGAGCATGGAGTTCAAGGTCCCGCTCCTCTACAGGACGGGGCTGGGCATCACGCAGCGCGGGAGCAAGCTGCGCTCGAACGGCAAGGGGCAGAAGAACGTGATCGAGGAGGAATCGACCTACGAGGACATCATCATCTGAAGTCCCGGGTCACACCCGGGTGTTCGCCGAAATCGCCTTCCAGACGAAGTATACCGGGATCCCCAGCAACACGATGATCAACCCCGGCCACGTGTACGCCGGTTTGAGGACCAGCAGATCGACGCAGAGGGCCGTCGTCGCGAGGATGTAGAGCGCCGGCACGACCGGATACCCGAAAGCCCTGTAGGGACGCTCGGCGTCGGGCCGTTTTTTCCGGAGGATGAAGATGCCGGCAATGGTCAGAATGTAAAAAATCAGCACCGCGAAGATGACGTAATCGAGCAGGTCCCCGTACGTACCCGACAGGCAGAGCGCCGACGCCCACACCGACTGCACCGCCAGGGCGAAGGCCGGGACCGACCGTTTGTTCAGCATCCCCGTTTTCCGGAAGAAGAGCCCGTCCAGGGCCATCGCGTAATACACCCTCGCCCCCGAAAGAATCAACCCGTTGTTGCACCCGAACGTCGAGACCATGATCAGCCCGGCCATGATGAATTCGGCGGCCGTGCCGAAAATCGTGGTGACGGCGGCGGTCGCGACCCGGTCGCTCACCGCGAACTGGATTCCGCGCGCCATGGCGTCGGCGCCTTCCGGGCTTCCCTTCACCGGCAGGACCAGGATGTAGGCGAGGTTCGCCAGCAGATAGAGGAGGGTGACGATCCCGGTCCCCAGCGCGAGGCTCAGCGGGATGTTCCGCCTGGGATTGATGACCTCGCCGGCGGTGAAGGTGATGTTGTTCCACGCGTCGGAGGAAAAGAGCGACCCCACCATGGCCACACCGATCGCCGCGAGGACGGAAAACCCCGCGAGCGGCTCTATTGTACTCCCCCCTCCCGACTGCAGGCGGGTCCAGCCCGCGCTCCAGAAGTCGGAAAAGTTCGCGCTGATCGCGAAGTCGTTCGCCCCCCAGGCGATCGCGACCGCGATCAACCCGAAGAGCGCCGCGGTCTTGGTGATCGTGAATACGTCCTGGATCAGTTTTCCCGTCCTCAGGCCTCTCAGGTTGAGCCAGGTGAGGAGGAAAATAATCCCGATGGCGAGCGTCTGGGCCGCCGAAATCTTCAGGCCGAATGGAGAGAGCAGGATGTTCTTCTCTCCGAGCGCGGGGACGAAGACGGACGCGAACTTTGCGAACGCCACGCCCACCGCCGCGATCGTGCCGGTCTGAATGACCAGAAACTGGGTCCATCCGAAGAGGAAGCCCACGAGGGGGTTGTACGCCTCGCGCAGGTACACGTACTGTCCGCCGGCGCGGGGCATCATCCCGGCGAGTTCGCCGTAACTCAGGGCGGCCGCGACCGTCACAAGGCCGGTGATGACCCAGGTGAGGAGCAGGTACCCCGGCGATCCGACCGTCCGCGCGATGTCGGCGCTGACGATGAAAATGCCGGACCCGATCATCGAGCCGACGACGATCATGGTGGAATCGAACAGGCCGAGCACCCGGCGCAGGCCCCCTTCAGCCGCCGGCGTCCCGGCGGTCATGTCCTTCCCGTCCATAGGATTTCCTCTTAAATGGGACTACTTCCCGGCATCACCGTTCCGGGCGCGGAGCTTTGCCAGGACGCTGTGCCTGCGGCCGTAGCCGAAATAGATGAGAAACCCGATCCCCAACCAGATGAACAGCCTCCACCAGTTCTCGACCGGCAGGGAGAGCATCAGCAGCAGGCAGGAGAGGATTCCCAGGATGGGGACCAACGGGACGAACGGCGCGCGGAACGGCCGGTTGGCCTCCGGGTGTGTCCTGCGCATGATGAGCACCGCGGCGCAGACGATCACGAACGCGAAGAGCGTGCCGATGTTCGTCATCTCTGCCAGGATCCTCAAGGGCAGGAACGCCGCCATGATGGCGACGAACACGCCCGTGGCGATCGTCCCCTTCCAGGGAGTGCGGAATTTATCGTGGACCGCGCCGAAGAACGATTCAGGCAGCATGCCGTCGCGCGACATCGCCAGGAGAACGCGCGGCTGACTCAGCATCATGACCAGGAGCACAGACGTAATGCCCGTCATCGCCCCCACGTCGATCAGCCGCCGCGCCCAGTGGAGCCCCATCTGGGCGAACGCATTCGAGACCGGTGCGTTGATGTCGATCTGGTCGTACCGGACCATGCCGGTCAGCACCGCGGCGACGGCGATATACAGAATCGTGGAGATGATGAGGGAGGCGATGATCCCGATCGGGACGTCGCGCTGGGGTTTCTTCGCCTCCTCGGCGTGCGTCGAGACGGAATCGAACCCGATGTACGCGAAGAAGATGATCGCCGCCCCGGCCAGCATGCCGACCGGAATGGTTGAGGTCATGTCGCCGTCTCCGCCAATCGGGAACCCGAAGAGCGTGAGGCCCGAATATCCGTAGGGAGCGAACGGGTCCCAGTTGGCCGGATCGATGTAGAACGCACCCACCACGATCACGAAGAGCACGATCGCCAGTTTGACGGCGACCATTCCCGCATTAAATGTCGCGCTCTCCCTGATCCCCTTGATGAGGACCAGGGTGATGACCACCGTGATGAGGACCGCGGGGAGATCGAAGATCGTGCCGGTCATGGAAAAAAGTCCCGTCTCGGGGTTGAAATCGAATGGCGCCGAGGAGAGGGAATGCGGTATCGAAATCCCGAAACTGTGGAGGAAGTCCTGGAAGTGGGCGGACCAGCCGTGCGCCACGGTGGACGAACCGACTGCATATTCGAGGACGAGGTCCCAGCCGATGATCCAGGCCATCATCTCCCCGAGCGTCGCGTAGGCATAGGTGTAGGCGGACCCTGCGACCGGCACCATCGACGCGAACTCGGCGTAGCAGAGGGCGGCGAAGATACAGGCGATGCCCGCGGCGCCGAACGACATGATGAGCGCCGGTCCTGTTCTGTCGTGGGCGGCCACTCCGGTGAGGACGAAAATCCCGGTACCGATGATGGCGCCGACCCCGAGACTCGTCAGGGTCACCGGCCCGAGGACGCGCCTCAGACGATTTTCCCCCTTCATCTCCTCGAGCAGCATGGCGAGGGGTTTTTTTTCAAAGAGGTGCTTGAGCATTGATGCTCCCTTCCTGATGTGATGAGAGTACGTCGCCGTTCCGGCTGTGTTCCGCTACTGCCGATCCGGCGTGGATTTATCGAGTTTGAAATTGAAGATGACGCTTCCGGTCTGCATCTTGTCGCTCATCGCCTGCGGGAGCGCTTCGAACCGCCATGTTCTTACGGCCGAAACGGCCTCCCGTTCAAGTATTTCGTTGCCGCGCCTCGTCGGGACGACCGCCGAGACGGTGCCGTCGGCGAGAACCGTGAAACTGATGGCGATCGGCATCTCGGCATCCGTCCCCCGGGGGTATTTCGGCAGGCGGCCGCTTAAAAGC
>DATDQD010000197.1:0-5925 GCA_035292425.1 Bacteroidota bacterium | reverse complement strand
GTTGTATCTCCGGTCCTGTGGATGCCTCAAATTGCCTGTCCAGTCTGATGGCACCCAGTGCGGCTTTCAGAGTGGGAGATGACCAGGATTCCGGGGTCGTGCCATCCACATCAAACGGTCAGCCGTTTACCTTCTCAGAAGCCAGTGAATACATCCAGGAATTGATGAACCGGATCGAGGACGGACCCGTCGGAGATGCGTTGAGCGCCATCCATACTCTCAGCGGCATGTGCGGTCCAGGGGGTAATTATGCCACTGTACTGTCCGAGAGCTGGGAAGACTTCCTCAAGAACATCTCAGATGGCGGGCATATGCCTGAGATACAATCTCTCGCCCGTGCATACATGATCGATGCCCGGATGAACGGTGGTGATTTCGCCGGTACGATCGATCTCGCCAAGACTATCCTGAATCAGGATCCTGACGATGCACTTTGGCTCCACGCGCAGTTCCAGATCGTTGCTGCATTGGCAAGCATGGGAGAACTCGATGAGGCTGAAACGGCTTTCCACCGGATGAAAAGCCGCGGGATGAGCATCAATCAGGACGCTGTGGTACGGCTTGCAGAATTCCTCTCCATATTCAATGATGAACTGAGCGGTTTCAGCGTCGGAAAAGCGGTCACCTCTCGTGTGGACGAAAGTCTCGTGCCCTCGAAGTTTGCCCTCAGTCAGAACTATCCCAATCCATTCAACCCGACGACAGCGATCGAGTATGAGCTGCCCGAAGACGCTTTCGTAAGTTTGAAGGTGTACAACGCTCTCGGACAAGAGGTAGCTACACTTGTAAGGGGAAACCAGGATGCTGGGTACAAGTATATTGAATTCGATGCGTCCGGCCTCCCGAGTGGGATGTACATCTATCGTCTCCAGGCGGGTAAATTAGCCGCAACGATGAAAATGCTCCTCTTGCGATAAGGACATCTGGAAGAGTCAAGAGCCGGCCCGGTGTCCCGGGCCGGCTCTTCCATATCTACACCTCGACGGACGATCGTCAAGCCCAATAGCGAAACTTCTTGCCTACGATCAACCGAATATTTATCTTCCAATCATCCATCCTGCAGTATATTACCTGCTTAAGGAGTTCTCGCATGCAGTTTGAAAAATCCGTTGGCATCTGGCTCCGCGTCTCAACTGAAGACCAGGTCAGAGGCGAGAGTCCTGAACACCACGAAGAACGCGCCCGCTACTACGCCGAATCCAAGGAGTGGTCTGTCCGGGAGGTTTACCGGCTTGACGCTGTTAGTGGTAAATCGGTCATGGATCACCCCGAGACGGCCCGGATGCTCGGCGACATACGGTCCGGAAAGATCACCGGCCTCATCTTCTCGAAACTTGCCCGCCTCGCCCGGAACACAAGGGAGCTCCTCGAATTCGCAGAAATCTTCCGGGAGTGCAACGCCGACCTTATTTCCCTTCAGGAGTCGATTGACACCTCAAGCGCTGCCGGCCGGTTATTCTATACGATGATCGCCGCCATGGCGCAGTGGGAACGTGAGGAAATCAGCGACCGGGTTGCAGCATCGGTTCCCATCCGAGCGAAACTCGGCAAACCCCTCGGTGGCGCCGCCCCCTTCGGCTACCAGTGGAAGGAGAAGAAACTCATCCCCCACCCCAAAGAAGCCCCGGTTCGTAAACTCCTGTACGAGCTTTTCGCGGAGTACAAACGCAAGCGGACGGTGGCGCGGCTCCTCAACGAGCGCGGCTACCGGACGAGGAATGGCTCCGGATTCACCGATACGACGGTGGCACGGCTTCTCAAAAATCCGAGTGCGAAAGGACTGCGTCGGGCCAACTACACGAAGAGCATAGGCGAAAAGAAGCACTGGCAACTCAAACCCTCGTCCGAGTGGGTCTTTATCGAGATCGAACCAATTATCACAACGGACCTCTGGGAGGCGTGTAACGCCATACTGGAGGCGAACCGGAAGCCAGATCAGCGGCCTGCACGACGAGTGATTCACCTCTTCACCGGCATCCTCTTCTGCCATTGCGGTGGGAAAATGTACGTTCCCCACCGCTCCCCGAACTACCACTGCAAACTCTGTAAGAATTTCATCAACGCAGCTGATCTCGAGGTTGTCTACGAGGAGCAGCTGAAATTATTCGTGTTTTCGGAGGCTGAGGTCAGGAGGTATGTTCTGCAATCCGATGAGAAAATCCATGAAAAAGAGCGACTCCTCGACACCATAACGGTAGAATCCCGGACGATCAGGGAGCAGATGAACAACCTGGTGAGGCTCTACCAGTCGGGAGAGATGGCGCAGCAGGGATTCGGCAGGCACTACCAGCCCTTGGAGAGGCGGTTGAAGCAGATCGATGAATCATTGCCGGAGTTCCAGGGCGAGATCGATTTCCTCAAGATCCAATCGCTCTCGAACGACGAGGTTTTGGCGGAGGCCAAGTACCTCTATAGCCGATGGAACACCCTAGAGCAACCTGAAAAGCGGAAAATCATCGAAACGATCACCGAACAAATCATCGTCGGGAAGAGTGAGATCACCATCAAGCTTTTTTCACCCCTTCCCCCCTCAAGTTCCTCAATGAATCCTTCCCCTTCATCGCATCCCCCACATCCCCCTAAAACCTCCGACTTTGGCAACGCAACCCTGTCCCTGCGGCCGGTACAACGACGCCTCGGGGGAATGCACCTGCTCCCCCCTGCAAGTGCGGCGGTACAGGGGAAAAGTATCGGGGCCGCTCCTGGACCGGATCGATCTCCACGTCGACGTGCCGGCGGTGAAGTACGCCGACCTGACCGGGCCTGCCGCGGGAGAGTCTTCCGGTATTATCAGGTCACGCGTACTGGGGGCGAGGCAAATTCAGACGAAGCGGTTCGACGGACGAAAGGGTGTGTACTGCAATGCCGACCTGGGGCCGAAGGCGATCAGGGAATGGTGCGCGACGGACCGCGCCGGGGAGGAGATACTGAAAGCCGCGGTGTCGAAGCTCGGCCTCTCGGCGAGGGCGTTCGACAGGATTCTCAAGGTGGCGCGGACGATCGCGGATCTCGCCGGAGCGGAGTCCATCCGGGCCGAGCACATCGCCGAGGCGGTGCAGTACAGGAGTCTTGATCGAGGCGCTCAGGGAGGGTGATTCGCTTCGAGCTTACCCGCGCGGCATCCGAGCCTTCGCATGAAATGTGAAGTTCTTAATTCTCATACCACGATTTCAGGATGAATTTTTGTTCCCATCCACCCGGGATTTTTGGGACATGTACGCCGGTGTTTTGCTCGATGACCTTCGTCGAGAGAGCCACAGTCTTATCTTTATTACCGGGACAGTTGCGATCGGTGACCGTATTCGGCGTAAGGATCGCCAGGGCCCCGAGGATGTTGATATGGATGTGAAACACCTTGTCGAAGATCATAATTCCTTTAAATGTTCCACTTGAGGTTGGGAATGAAATCTTGTCCCAGAAAGCGGTCTTCGTGTCGCAATGGAACACGAATATCCCGCCGGAATTGTCGGGTATTTTATTATTGTGGTCGTACTCCCATTGGGTATCCGCCGGACTCACGTCCACGTAGGTAATTCCCGCTAATGGGTGATTTCCCAGCACCAGCGAGTCCATTTGTGCTTCTGTCGTGATGTAGCGACTTCCGTTAATTCCGCTTTGCGCCAATGACTTGAGCATGCCTTCCGGCCAGCCCATCGCCTCATCCGGTGTCTTGGGGAAGCCGTTCGGCCACGGAGAGCTTGTTTCGATGACTTTCGGATCGTTTGGGAACGCGGGGGCGATATCCACCCAGGGAGTAACCGTTCGGTCTGTTCCGCCAATGTACCCATTCTGCGTGTTGACGAACGTCGGAGCGCCCGTTGAGATTCCGAAGTAACCGGCCCCGGCGACCTTTTGGTATTGTGCCGGTGGTCCGGTGGAGAGGATGACATCCGTGTGATCCTGACCGTCGATGTACATGTCGCTGATCGTCCGATCAAGCGGTCCGAAGGCGGTGATCGCCGCATGGACGACCGGCGGTATGAGTTTCTGCTGAATGATCAGTCTCGATGATATTGTATCCCGGTTACAGACGCTGACACACTTCAAAATGATGTTTTTCTTCAAGTTGATGATGGTATCGTTCAGAGATAATGACGAGGTTCCCCCGAACATCGGCAGACTGGCATATCCGGTTCGCCACGTTGAGCTGTCGGAAAGCATTTTCAGCGCCATGTGCATGGTCGAGTTGTTGATGTTCCGCGCGACGGCTTTCGAGTTATAGTTTACGTAATTCTCGACAACCGCGTTTTCACGCTGATCGACTGTCCAGCTATGTATGCCGAAAACGACGGCAAGCGACACAACAAGAAGTAACGATAGCTTTCCCATGGTAAGGCTCCGCAGCTAATTAAAGGTGTATCGAAAAAACTTCGGATTAATGTATTGTTCCCAGTGAACAATGGAATAGACCGTGTCCACGCTCGGCAGAACGCTTTCCACATCCATGCTGACCTTCATCGATCGAATCTCGTTGAGTTGTGCCGCCTGGGCGCCGACAGAATCGTAATACGTGATCTTAAACCTGGTCAACCCGACATTCATGGCGATTGTCGTGTTGTTCCAGGAGCGGTACAACAGCTTATGCCGTGGATTGATGGACGCATAGCCGGCAGTCATCGGGCCCGTGAAGTAGCTGACCGAATCGACCGTTCCATTATCATCGATGTCCGCGTAAAACTTTATGTTCGTCGAATCGCCGATCTTGATCGGAGCGGCGGATGAACTGCGGTATCCGATTTTCGATAGATCGACCTCCAGCATTCTTGATACCACAACACAATTCTCCTGTGTCGCGAGCTCCATATTGGACTGCTGGCTGTTGTCGGACATAACGAAGTTCAGCTTGGTGGACATAATCAGGATCATTCCACCGAGGACAAACGATCCGATCACGTCTAAGAATGCTGCCATGATAATGCCTTTTTTAGTATGAGACTATTCTTGATAGTGAAATCGGGATGTTCTTCAATTCTTGAGCGGTCACCGTGGCCGTAACTTTCTTATAAAACGTCCGCACCGCAGACGTGCTGGCAAGATTGCTCGGATCTAGGTAGACGACGCTGACGGACGTCGTAAACATGCCGTTAGCGCTCGTGTCCTTTCGGACGTAATCGTCGAAATCGTCGATGTCATCGTACGTCGCATAGACCTCGCCTACATCCGGCCCGAGCGTGCCCACTGGTGTCAGCTGAGTCTCGTCGTCAGCTGGATAGATGAGGGCGCTGTCGTCGAAGGCCTTCTGGCAAACCTGATTGATCATGGATTGTGCCAGCGATGTGGCCGAAATAACGGCTACCGCCTGATAATTATCATCCATCCTGTTGCTGATGGCCTGATTGACCGTCATTGTCATGAAAATGAGCAACGTGAATGCGCCCAAAACTAAAATAACCTGACCCATGACAAATGCCTTTTGCTGTTGTCGATTGTACGATTATAGTCTGTTCCTCACCGGTTCACGACTTCATGCTTCGATGAAAGTCGGACAACGATCATCGTAAGCCTCCAATTTATAAGACCCTGCACTTCGTTCAGTGATTAATATCACCGTACGAGAGCCAGGACACATGGTTCAGAGGTACCTCACCAAAACGAACGATTTCGGGCATAAATCTGAGTAACGCGATGCAGGAAATGGGAGTGAAAATTGGGTATCTGCCGGGCTTACGTCCGCGGCGGAAATTCCCACTCTTGAGCATGGTTTCCGGCCAGCCCATTGCCTCATCTGGTGCCGTGGGGAAGCCGTTTGACGATGGAGAGCTTGTTTCCATTGGTTTGCAGGGTTTTCGGGGATGCCTCAGGCAGTACCTTACATTCAGATCGCACCCATTTCCAGTTTAGCTCAGCTGTTATTGCCTGAGCATTTCTTGCGCCCGAATCTCCTGTTCACCAGTTAGCTTGCTTCGCCCACTCCCCCCCCCCCCC
>DATDQD010000196.1:0-5256 GCA_035292425.1 Bacteroidota bacterium | reverse complement strand
GAACGAAGAGTTCGCCCGACGGCCCCGGCATGAGGCAACCGGGCGTTGTTTTCCTCCTGATTATTCTGGTGATGCTCTCCGCGGCCTGGTACTACAGGACCGAGCTCGGGTTCGAAACCACGGCCGCGTCGCTCCGAAAATCCCTCGGCTCGCTCGCCGAAACGCGCCACTTCCGGATCTGGTATGATTCCGCGGCGATACCACCGGATGAAATCAGGTGGGTCGCCGCCGAACACGAATTTCGGTACTGGCAGGTCTCCCGTTTTCTCGGGACCGATACCAACCGGGTGGTCGAGTCGTACCTCTATCCAGACACCGACACCAAGCGGCGGTTGATCGGCGCCGGCAACACGGACATCGCCAAGCCGTGGCGCGGAGAAATCCACCTCGACGAGGGATCGTGGAGGGCCACGCTGAAGCACGAGCTCGCTCACGCGCTCGCCGCAGAATTCGGGATGCCGGTCATCCGCGCCAACGTGAACATCGGGCTGGTGGAAGGGCTCGCCATGGCCGCGAGCCCGTCGTTCGGCAACCGCACGCTCCAGGAGTACGCCGCGTCGATGATCCGCTTTGGGATCGTCGACGACCCCGCCGCGTTCATCCGACCCGTGGGGTTCGCCGTTCAATCCTCGACCGTCAGCTACGTCCTGATGGGCGCGTTCTGCGATTACCTCGTCGGCCGGTACGGGATGCCGGCCTTCAAGATCTGGTACGGCGGCGGGTCGCCGGAGGAGGCCTGCGGGGTGGACGCCGATTCGCTGATCGCCGGCTGGCGCCGCTCGCTCGACACGATTCGCGTCCCGGAATCGTGGAGGGCCCACACCGATTATTATTTCCGGCGGGGATCGATCTTCGCGCGGGAATGCGCCCGCGTCGTCGCGAACCTGAACGCAGACGGCGGTCGTTCGCTGGAGCGGAAG
Source organism: Bacteroidota bacterium (assembly GCA_035292425.1). Classification (GTDB taxonomy): domain Bacteria; phylum Bacteroidota; class Ignavibacteria; order UBA10030; family SZUA-254; genus SZUA-254. Next base: position 4,336 of record DATDQD010000196.1, on the reverse strand, counting down.
GACTACACGGCGGCGAAGAATTTCTATATGAAGGCCCTGGAGCAGAGTTGGAACGCGTCGTCGTTTGCGGGTCTCACGCGGGCGCTCCTCGGGCAGCGGAATTACGGCCGGGTGATCGAACTGTTCGACGCCGAACGCGACGATACCACGAAAAAAGGCTCGCTCGCGGGAGTGAAACTGCTCTTCGGCGATGCCCTGATGATGAAGAACGACTATACCGGGGCGAGCAGGGTGTACGAGGAGATCCGCGCGCTCGACCTGTCTCCCGGAATGAACGAAGCGGTCCTGCTGCGCATCGTCGTCGCGAACGCCCCCGACCTGCGCGAGTACGTCGCCCCGGTCCTTGCCGGCATGATGGAAGATTCCGTCGCCCTCGAGTGGCTCTCCGGAATCACGAGCGCCGATAATCCGGCGGTCCTGTCGTACCTGCGAGCCAGGCTGATGGTTGCGAAGGGGGATTACGCGTCCGCCGCGCACGAGACCGCCGAATACATCGCGCCCTTCCCCAATTCCGAACTCAACGGCGCGTTGAACGACGTCACCGCCGGCGCGTTTTTCCGCCTGGGCGATTTCCTCGGGGCGCGCTCGTTCTATGAACGGACCCTCGATTACGATCCCGGCGCCGTTCTCCTTCAGCGGGTCCGCGACCGACAGGAACGGTGTGATTGGTTCGGGAGGGAGTGGGAGGGGGTGAAGAATAGAATTATTCAGTCAGAGGCCCGCAATTCGAGCCTGAAAGAATAATTATAAAAGGGCTCCCGTACGTTGTGAAATTGCCAGTCGGTGCGATCCAACCAGCGGGGGACACATGCACGAGAGCCCCTCAAACAGATGATTAATCAGTCGCCGATTACTTCACATCATAACTCCCCTTCTTTTTCTCATAGTTCCCAATCCACCACTCACGGTAATTAATACTGATCCCGGAGTCAATGGGGTGAAGACCTATATTCTAGGGGGGTCTATACCTACCCTTTTTCACTTATGCCGGGGAGATACACTGGACTCGATCAGTCCTCGATTGTAGGGGTAGTCCCCTTCCTTATTGATTTTATTCGATTTTTAATCAGATTCCTTCACCGTCGTTATGATCTGGCTGAACTGCCTCCCACAGGTAGGTATCGACCCCCCCTATAGGTAGGTATCGACCCCCCCTATAAATAGGTGTATACCCCATTGATAAGGGGTGACTACCCTACGTAGATTAAGAGTGTTAGTCCGATTCCAGGGGATGATATACCCCAGTGCGAACCCCCGTACCAATGAATCAACTAACGGCTAAATCACTCACTTATTCAAACCACCATATAGAGGTAACGCCATGAAACGTACTGCTCGTACGACATCGCTTAGGAATCTTCCTGCGATGATTTTCTTCTCCTGTGTCATGATCATCGGGTGGGGAATCTGCTCGCCGGTCATCGCACAAACCCAATTCAATGCGGATGCAGATCACTCCATCGATCTCCAGACGGCCGTTCTCTACACGACGTCATTTCAACAGGTCGATGGATCCGCCGTCCTGAAGGCGGAAGCATTCGGAAAGGAGGCCATTTTAGCGTTGCTCAGCCAGCCGGGGTGCGCCGGGATGAGGATATATTATGGCACCGGACAGGATGGACAACGGGTTCTCGTACTCGTCGGTGTTGACGTTGAGGGAAAAGATTTGTATCTAGGGGTGTTGGATGATAGAGGGTTTCCCTGTCCTCCCCTTTGTGATGAGACAAGTCCCTTAAACGGAAAGTAAGCCGGTCGGCTTTCGAGGTAGATGTGGAGTTCCCATTATTAGCATATATTGAACTGACGTCCAATCTGCTGCCAATAATTTCAGGAGTAAGTCGATGGAGGATGCTTGGCAGGGAAATGGCGCTTCTGTTTTATTATGTGACATTCTCGTTCATTGTTGAGCTGCTTACCTTATATCTCGCGATGAACAGTATTAATAATCTTTGGGTGCTTCACATCTACACGTTTATCGAATTCACCGTTATGGTGTCGATCTTCTCGCAGTTCAAGGAGATGATAATCCGGAAGAAGCTTGCTGTCGTCTTGGTGGTCATCTACTTTTTTCTTTGGATTGCGAGTAAAGTCTTCCTGGAATCGATGTCGAGGTTTGATACCTATTCAGTGTCGGTCGCGAATATTGTCCTGACCCTCATCGCACTTTGGGCGCTCTTTCAGTCGGGCCAGACCATGGCACGATCGATTTGGAAAACACCCCTTTTCTGGTTCAGTATTGCAGCTTTAATTAAATTCGCCGGTGACTTCTGCCTGTTCCTCTTTGGGGAATGGTTCATTCATTTACATCTCTCCGATGGGTTGACCGTCTGGTCCCTCCATTGGACGATCAGTATTCTTTCGAATATTGGATTCTTTCTTGCGCTGATATGCCCGTCACAAACATCGGCACCTACTGGATCATAGCGATGATCACCGGGATGACTCTCGTGCTGATCATCGCGGTGATCGGTAACGTAGTTGTCAACCAGCGGAATAAGATCAGGTACCACCAGGAGAAAATCGATCTTATTCTGAAAGGGGAACGACGATACCATGATCTGTTTCACGGCGTATCGGACATTGTCTACGTTCATTCGTTGGCAGGGGAGATTCTGGAAATCAATCAGCGCGGAGCCAGCCTGCTTCACTCCTCGGTGGAGGAGTTGCGAACCCGGAATATCGGGGATTTTCTTCCGGTAAAATATCGCGCCGCCTATGACGATTACCTCCGGAAACTCAGCACGTCACCGGATGAAGCCAGGGGGTATCTGCCGTTCCGGTCGCGGGATGGGAAGAAATACCATATCCTCGAATTCACCAGTTCACCCTACCATCGGGGGAACGGCGAAGAGCCGACGGTGAGGGGAATCGCCCGGGATGTGACCGACCATATCCGCCTGGCACGATCTCTCCAGCGAATGGAACGGAAGACGAAAGCGCTGTGGTTGACGTCCGAGCTTGCACAGAAGAAACTTTCGATATTATCCCATAGCGTCCTGCAGATGCAGGAGGAGGACCGTCGGAGAATCGGCCGCGAGCTTCACGATGAAGTGAGCCAGCTCCTCGTGGCGATCGGCGTCAACCTGGACGTCGTAAAGAAAATGCTGTCTTCGCCAAACGGCCCGATCAGGGAACGGCTGGACGACACCAAACATATCGCAGAAAATATTCTCGACCGCGTCCGCAGTGTACTGAAGGAATTTCGTTCGCTGGAGATCGAACAGAAAGGGCTTATCCCCTCATTGCGTGTCTACATCGACGAATATTCGTCCCGGACGGGCATCGACGTACAATTTATCGAGGACGACCTTGTGGAAATATTGCGATACGATCAGAAAATAGTCATCTACAGGGTCATCCAGGAGAGTCTCACCAATGCGGCTAGATATTCCCGGGCCACGAAGATCAGGATTACCATGCAATGTCAATCGGATGACCTCTCGCTCGAGGTGAGCGATAATGGGGTCGGGTTTGATGTCGAGCGGCAGAACCAGGACCTCGCGGAAAACCGTCTCGGCATTCTGGGCATGCGGGAGAGGGTGAAGATCGTCAACGGGAGATTTCACATAGAATCGAACATCGGTGGTGGAACACGCATTCGTGTCACCGTTCCCTTCCATGATGGAATTCAGGACCAACCCGTGGGCGTACATGACTCCGGTGAAGCACATTAAGGTCTTTCTCGTGGACGATCATGCGATCGTCCGCCAGGGATTCCGGTCCCTTCTCTCGCGTGAGGAAGACATCGACGTTGTCGGTGAGGCCTCCAGCGGAGAGGAGGCGATTGAACGATTGAAGGACATACGTGTAGAGATCGTGGTGATGGATGTCCAGATGAAGGCTCTTACCGGCCTCATGACGGCAGTGAAGCTTTTTCAACAGCATCCCAAGATCAAGATACTTATCCTCTCGATGTATGAAGATTCCGCCACTGTCCGACAGGCCATTCAGATCGGCGTTTCGGGATACCTGGTGAAAAGCACGGAATCGGCGGAACTCCTGACCGCGATCCGCGAGATAGCGGAGGGGAACGCCTATTTCAGCCCCTCCATCCAGAAGATCCTCGTCGACCTCTCCGCGAAAAATCCACCCGGGCCCGTCAAGTTGACCGTCAGGGACCAGGAGCTCCTGGAACTCATCGGGAAGGGGGGGACGAACAAGGACATTGCCGCAGTGCTCTGCATCGGCATCAAGTCCGTCGAAAAGTACCGTCAACACCTGATGAACAAGGTCGGGATCCACGACGTGGCCGGGCTGACGAGGTACGCGATAGAACGTGGGATATTGAAGTTGCAGTAGGTGGAGGCCCACTTATAGGGATATCCCCCCCCCCCCC
>DATDQD010000195.1:0-8305 GCA_035292425.1 Bacteroidota bacterium | reverse complement strand
AAACGCTGGTACCACCGCTCCTTCTGGAACACGAGCTTGCCGGCGAAAAAGACCGAGTGCGGGTATTCCTTCACGATCTCCAGGGCGAGCGTCTCCGCCTCGTCGAGCACCTCGGTGCCGACGCCCGTCCGGGAGTCGGCGGCAAGGCCCAGCCCGTGCGCGAAATCCACGTACCGCCGGAGCGCCAGTTTCGTCCCGGCGACAGCGTTGTCGAGTTCCGCCGACCCCTTGAAGTTCCCGGCATCGACGACATTCACCGAGACGAAGATGAAATTCCTGAAATGCTTCGGGAAGAGGCGCTGGATCGAGAGAAACGTGTGGACGCCGAGCCCGCCGAAGGAACTGACGAGCAGGACGGCGGTCGGGGCCTTCGGGCTGAGGGCCGGCGGAGGGGCCGACTGCGGGAGTGTCGGGATATCCGAGAGAATATTGTCGAGCCGGGACAGGTGCGACATCGCGATGCGATACCGTTTTTTGATCGCCAGGCAGAGCAGCACCACGCCTCCGGTCAGCACCAGGGTGATCCATCCCCCCTCGAAGAACTTCTCGACGATGTTCACGATAAGGATGGTGAAACAGAGCGCCAGGCCGACGATATACATGGCGATGTGCCGGTACCAATCCGGGAACTTCTTCCGGTTCAAGGCCCAGAACCTGACCATCCCCGCCATGGAGAGCGAGAACGTCAGGAAGACGTTGATGGAGTACATCAGGACGAGCGCGCTGGTGTTTCCCCCGGTGAGATAGAGGGTCAACAGGGCCGCGGCGGAAATCAGGACCACGCCGTTCTGCATCGTGAGACGGTCCGAGAACGAGGCGAACCGGTGCGGCAGCCAGGAATCGATGGCCATGTTGGACATGAGTTGTGGCCCGCCGATGAAACCCGCCTGGGCGGCGACGAACAGCAGGAGCGCCTCCGCGACGAGCGTGAGCACGACGAACGGCGTCCCGATGGCGATCCCCCCGATCTCCCACAACCCGGCGAACCGTTCCAGCAGGACCGCGTTCATCGTCTTCCCCGCCTCGGGCTGGACGTCGAACAGGAGGTACAGGGTGAGGATGCCACCGGCGGTCACGGCGAGGGACACCGCCATAAAGGCCATCGTGCGCTTTGCGGTCTTGACCCGCGGCTCCCGCATCATCTGCGTGCCGTTCGAGACGGCCTCGATGCCGGTGTAGGTCCCCGCGCCGCGCGTATACGCCCTCAGGAAAATCGCCAGCAGCCCGAGGAATCCCACCGATTCGAATCCCTGGTTGAAGTCCGCATGCAGGCTCGAAGCGACCCGTGGGGCGTCGCCGATATGCATTCCGATCCCCCCGAAAATCAGGATCGCGTGCGTCACCAAAAAAAGAAGGAAGATCGGCATCAGGATGGTCACCGATTCCTTCACGCCCCTCAGGTTCATGATGGTCAGGAGGATGATTGCGATCGTGACGAGCTCCATTTTGTATGCCGCGAGGCCCGGCGGGAGGAAGCTGAACACCTGGTCGGCCGCGCTGGCGATGGACACCGAGATGGTGAACACGTAGTCCACCAGCAGGGCGGCGCCGGAGGCCAGTCCGAATTTCGGTCCGAGGAGTTTGCTCGAGACGACATACCCGCCGCCCCCGGAGGGGAAGTGCTCGACGATGTGAGAGTAGGCGTAGGAGATGATGAAAATGGTGAGCGTCATCGCCCCGACGAGGGCGACCACGAGATAGGGATGCTCAGTGAGTTCCCTGAACGCCTCGTCAGGGCCGTAGGACGAGGAAGAAAGCCCGTCGGCCCCGAGTCCCACCCAGGCGAGGAACGCCACGAGCGAGATGCGGTGGAAAATGTTGGGGTCTTTCAGGTTGCGCGGTGCGCCGAGGACCGCGCGCCTGACGCGCTCCTTGATGTCGGAGGAGGGAGTTAATTCCTGAAAAGGTTCACTTTCCGCGTCGGACTCGCTGCTTTCGCCGCTTTCCATCGTTTATCCCTGATTCGAAGCCGACGAATGTACAGAGGTGAGGCATAAGAATCAAATCGCAGGATCGCGAGAATTCACTTCCGGGACGGTGTCAACCTGTTGTGATTCTTCAGGACCTTCCGGAGCCGGTCCAGCGGCAGCGCGTACGCCTTGTTCCCGTTGATTCCGGTCATCGTTTCGGCCGCCACGAGCGCGTTGATGATGGCCTCTTCGGTCGCATCGACGACCGCCTCGAAGAGGGGAGTGATTTCATCATTCGGGAGCATCGCGGGCTTCGCGACCTTCATCCTGCTGAATACGCCCGGGTTCGCGGTGGAAAAGGCCAGGAAGATGTCGCCCGATTCGTTTCCCCCGCGCCCGCCGACGAGCCCGATGCCGATCGGCACCCGCCTGCAGAGTCGCTCCAGCTGGAGGGGGATGAGCGGGGCGTCGGTGGCGACGACGACGACGATCGATCCGGTATCATTGTCGCCCTTTTCGATATGGACCTCTGGCATGAGGTCTGTGATTTCCTCCCCGACCGGGACACCGGCCACGGTGAAGAGTTTCCTTGTCCCCTGGTTCGCCTGGACCAGGACCCCGACGGTATGCCCCTCCTCCGTCTTCCTGGACGACGTCCCGATCCCCCCCTTAAAACCGTGACAGATCATCCCCGTCCCACTGCCGACGTTTCCTTCAGTGACCGCGCCCCCTTTCGCCGCGTCGAGCGCGGCGAAGACATCCTTGCGCGTGACGTGCTGACCCGCGATGTCGTTGAGCTGTCCGTCGTACGTTTCCGAGACGACGGGGTAGGCATACCAGAGATCGCCGATAAGGTTGCTTTTGAAATTGTGTTCCGCCATCCAGGCGAGCGCCGAGTCGCGCGCCACCCCCACGCTGAAGGTGTTGGTGAGGAGGACCGGGGTTTCGAGGAACCCCGACTCTTCGATCCATGTCGTGCCGGTCATCTCCCCGTTCCCGTTCAGCGCGTACCACCCCGCGAAGACCGGGTCGAACTTCCCGCCGCGCGGTAAAATTGCGGTAACGCCGGTGCGCACGGGTCCTTTCCCGATGACAAGCTTCCCCGCTCCGCGGACGATCGTCGTGTGGCCGACTTCCACCCCCGAGACGTCGGTGATGGCGTTACGCCTGCCGGGCGTGCCGCGGAACGGGATCCCAAGGTCTCTGGCGCGTTTTTTCATGTCAATCGTCCGCGGCGCCCTTCACGATGCGCCGGTACGACGCCCACGCGAGCGAATCGGCGATCGGTTCAACGGTGAAGCGCGCAGCGCTTTTCAGCTTCACGATTTCCGCGGCCCGGTCCGACGAATTGGGGTGCGTGCTGAGCCATGCGAGCGATTTCGGAACGTCGCGCTTCTCCTGGGAGAGGCGGTAGAGAAAATTGGCGAGGTGTTCCGGATCGATGCCGGCCGCCGCCATGTACCGGACCGCCGCGGTGTCGGCCTCGCTCTCCTGTTCCCTGTCGAAGGCGGTCGAAGAGAGCGTCCGCGCCGTCTGTTTGAGGATCTCGCCGCCCGACCCTCCGCCCGCGATCGTCATGAGCATCGAGAGGCCGACCTCCTTCACCAGCTTCTGCATCACGTCCCGGTGCTCGATATGGGCCAGTTCATGCCCGATGACCCCGGCGAGTTCCTCGGGCGTTTTACAGTACGCGATGAGGCCGGAATGGACCACCAGCCGGCGGTCCGGGAGCGCGAAAGCGTTCACGTCGCCGTTGCTGATGATGGTCAGCCGGATCGTGGTGTCGGCGATGTCGTTCGCGGAACAGAGTCTCGACAGGATTTCCGACGTCATCCCCCTCACGGAGTCGGCCTCGAGTTCGGGGTGGCCGGAGGTGATCGTTTCGACGATCAGGTCGCCCAGTTTCCGTTCGTTCTCCCGCGAAAATTCCTCGATGTCGAAGGCGTCCATGAAGTCCACCCGGTTCAGGAGAAACCAGGTCGAAAAGAAGACGCTCACGAAGAGCACGAACTGGGGGAAGGCCTTCATCGGATCACTGTTTCACAAGAGCGTTCGTCATCGCTCCGAAGACCCACCACTGCACGTGCCGGCCTTTCCGGGTTTCGATCGCGGCAGCTATCGTCGCGATGAATTCGAGAATGTTGAAGATGACGATGGTGAGAATGTAGGAAATATAGAGGTTGCTGACCGACGCCGACCCGAAGATGATCGCGAGCGTCCAGTACACGCCCGGGGCGTTCATCGCGAGCATCGCCGCCTGGGAGACGAGGGCCTGCGTGCAGTGCCACCGGACGAAGAAGGTCCCGCCGCGGTTGGCGGAAAAGAAAAACGCCGTCGCCACGAGATTGATGACGGGGAAGGGCAGGCCCGCCATCACGGCGATCACCGACATCAGGTAGCTGTTTGACGCCTTCTCGGATTCATACTCGTCGGGCCGGTAGACGAACGGGGGCCTGGTCCACATCCTAGAGACCCTTGAGGATGTTCCAGACCCAGTTCGCGAGGACGAGCGCGACGCAGGCAAGCGCGAGCGGACGGTGACGGTTCAATGTCCGTTCGAAGGCGAGATAGAACCGGAAGAACCCGTCCCGGGAACGGAGGACATCATAAAGAACCCAGGGCGGGAACGCCAGGAGGGCGAGCGCGGCCAGGAGCCCGAAGGGGTTCGTCCGCAGGGACCCCGCGATGTCGCCGCCGGCGAGCGACTCCACCGCGCGCGTCGTCCCGCACGAAGGGCAGGGGAGGCCGGTCGCGAGCCTGACGGGACAGGGCGTCGGCGTGGAATGGGACCCGGGACCCTTTGCATGGGCCGAATTCACATTCCACGCGGTCCACCCGTATCCCGCCAGGGACAATGCGATGACGAGGATATACAGCCGGATCCTGTTCATCGGTCGTTCAGTTGAGGGACCCGCCGATCAATAGAACACCTGCTGGAGTCTCTGCAGGTTGATTTCCCGGGTGCGTCCCATGATCAGGAACCAGTCGACGATGGTCCAGATCCCGAGGCCGCCGCAGGTGAGCAGCTTCGCGATCCCGAGCCCGGTATCGCCGATGAAGAAGCGGTCGATGCCGAGGCTCCCTCCCACGATGGAGATGACGAGCGTGATGACGGGGTCTTTTAAATTTGCGGCCTGGAGCATGACGAATTTCGAATCGTCGAGTTTCAGGAGCCGCTCGCGGATCGACCCGATCTGGTGCCCCTCGAAGTATTTCGAGTAAGACATGATGAACATGTCGACTTTCTGCTGATCCATAATGGCTATCCTCTCATGGTTGAGTGAGACGCTGTCCGCGGCACCCGGCCGCCGTTCGACCGTGAATGTACCAAAATGACGGACAAATGGAAAACCGGGCTCCCGAACCCGTTGCGCGGACTCGCGTGGGGCATTTCCTCCGGCCGGCCGGTCGAAAATTGACACTTTCTGCCCCACGGGGTATATTCCCTGCGAAGACACCTCCCCAACCGCCCATGAAAGCCGCATCCTCGACCTGTATCGCGCTCCGCTCAATCCCACTCATGTCCGTCGCGCTCATCTCCGTCATGTGCTTTTGCACGGCGCGATCGCAGACCCCCGTCACGGAAACCGCCCCGGAGTACGAGGCCAGGATGAAGTGGTGGAGGGAGGCGCGCTTCGGGCTCTTCATCCACTGGGGCCTCTACTCGATACCCGCCGGCGAATGGAACGGCAATACCGGCCACGGCGAATGGATCCGCACCACTGCGGAAATCCCCGTCGGGGTGTATGACAGTTTCATCGAACAGTTCAACCCGGTGAAGTTCGACGCGCGCGCGTGGGTCCGGCTCGCGAAAGAGGCTGGCATGAAATACATCACCATCACCACGAAGCACCATGATGGCTTCGCGCTTTTCGATTCGAAGGCGGGGGACTTCGACGTCATGGCGACGCCGTTCAAACGGGACATCATGAAGGAACTCTCCGACGCGTGCCGCGGGGAGGGGATCACGGTCTGCTGGTACCACTCGATCATGGACTGGCACCATCCCGACTACCTCCCCCGGCGTGAATGGGAAAAGGACCGGAGCGCGGAAGGCGCCGACTTCGACCGCTACGTGGGGTACATGAAAACCCAGCTGAAGGAACTCACGTCGAACTACGGGAAGATCGGCGTGCTCTGGTTCGACGGGGAATGGGAGGGGACGTGGGACCGCGCGCGGGGGAGGGACCTGTACGATTACGTCAGGGGCCTTCAACCCGGCATCATCATCAATAACAGAGTCGGCGCGGGGAGATCGGGGATGGAGGGGTTTTCGGAAGGAGAAGCCTCGGCGGGGGACTTCGGCACGCCGGAACAGCAGGTCCCGGCGACGGGCTTCCCCGGGGTCAACTGGGAAACCTGCATGACGATGAACGACCACTGGGGGTACAACCGGAAGGATGACCGCTGGAAATCGTCATCTGAACTGATCCGGACGCTGGCACACATCGCCTCGAAGGGGGGAAACTTCCTCCTGAATGTCGGCCCGACGCCCGAGGGCCTCATCCCGACGGAATCCGTCGATCGTCTGAAGGCCATCGGCCGGTGGATGAATGTGAATTCGGAATCGATCTACGGCACCGACGCGAGCCCGTTCGCGGCGCTCCCGTGGGGCCGCTGCACGAAAAAGGAAACCGGCGCAGGGACAAGGCTCTACCTGCACGTCTTCGACTGGCCTGCCGGCGGGAAGCTGACAGTCCCCGGCGTCTTCAATGCATCCAGGGGTGCGTATCTCCTTTCCGACACGACCCTGCGCCCGCTGACGGTGACGCGCGAAGAGGACGCGCTGGTTGTACGGCTCGACCGGCCGGCGCCCGACACGACAGACGCCGTCGTCGTGCTCGACCTGGCGGGCCCGGCCGATGTCGCCGTGCCGCCGGAGATCGATACTACCATGAGGATTTTTATCGATACGATGGAGGTCGCAATTTCGACCCGGAGAGCTAACGTCGAAATTCGCTATACGCTCAACGGGAGCACCCCTACCATCGTGTCGCCGGTTCTCGCCGGCGCCGCGGTCATTCGCGAGTCGGCGGTCGTTTCAGCCCGGTGCTTCAGGGAGGGGAAGGCGGTGAGCGGCATCTCCCGGGCGATTTTCGAAAAAGTCGTTCCCGCGCCCGGTTTTAAGAGAGGGGAGAAAGTACACGGTGTCGTCTACAAATACTTCGAGGGTGACTGGGACAGCCTTCCCGGTTTTCACGCGCTCGATCCGGTCAGCGAGGGCACGCTTCCTCATTTCAATTTCACTCCCCGCAGGGATCCGGAACATTTCGGGTTCGAGTACCGCGGATACGTCGAAGTCCCCGCCACCGGAATCTATACGTTCTACACCGAGTCAGACGACGGCAGCCGGTTGTTCGTCCGGGATGATCTCGTCGTGGAGAATGACGGGCTCCACGGCATGGCGCTCAGGAAAGGCGTGATCGCGCTCTCCGCGGGGCTCCATCCCATCCGCGTGGAGTTCTTCGAGAAGACCGGCGGAGACGGATTGACCGTTTCGTGGGAAGGGCCGGGATTCGACCGGCGGGAGATCCCCGGCAGCGCACTGTTCAGAGATCCCTGAAGCACAATACGAGTAATCAATCCCGGGTGACGGGAGGGTCCGCCGGGGTGAATCCCAGGGCTCCGGCCTCCGCGAGATCGTCCCTGCCGATGAGAGCGTAATGCATGGCCGCGTAATCGGGACAACCGCACGCGGCGCAAACGTAGTATCCCTCGACGAGGACATCGTTCACTTCGATCCCCGTTCCCTCCAGGAGCGCGCGCGTATCGGGAGGCGAGAAGAACTCGCTGTCGCACTGGACGCCCCCGACGTACATTTTTCCAACCCAGACGTAGGGATTCGATCGCATTGACAGGGTACCGTCCAGGATGAGATCCCCGGCGCCGGAGCATTTCACCCAGTAACCGTCGTGCGGCACGAGGGACGAGTCGGGGTCGACCGCCTGGTACGAACCGTTCCGGTATCCGAAGAATTTCGAGACGACGATGCTCCCGGGCTGCTGGGCGATCGCCCCGACCCCGACTGGAACCGAGAGCGCCCCGATCAGATTCCATCCTTCCACGACCTCCACGGTGTCGAGCGTGCGCTCATTTCCCTGGAGCAGGATGTTCTTCGCGGAGGGGAACTTCACCCAGTAACCCTTCCCGTTCGGGATGGTGTCGACCGGATGGTAGGCGCTATCGTAGAGGGAGATCGACGAGAGCGCATTCGGATAGACGGAGTCTGCAACAGGGTCTGACATCGATACGGGGAGCGAGAGGAGGTTCCAGCCCGCCTGCACATGGTACGCCCCAGCGGGCGAATAGAAATTGCCGAAATCGAAATCGGCGGTGTCGAGGCCGCTCGCAACCCCCACCGTATAATCCGCATAGGAGGGAGGAGACGACTGTAT
>DATDQD010000194.1:0-6738 GCA_035292425.1 Bacteroidota bacterium | reverse complement strand
AAATGACCTTCGCCTCCTGCTGCAGCAGGCGTACCAGCTCGGGGACCGCGGAGGCGTCGGTGCCGACGATCCTGCCGGCGGCCTTCACCGGGGGTTTCGCCATCGCGATCACTTCGACGCCGGCCGGGAACGGTTTCGCCGCGCGTTCATCGATCGGTTTGGTCTTTGCGGCCATGATCCCCTTCAGGGAGGGATACCGCGGTTCGTTCAGGCCCTTCTGCGCGGAGATCACCGCGGGGAACGCGGTCTCGACGACCTCATGGCCGCCCTCGATTTCCCGTTCGCAGACGAGCTTCCCGTCCTTCGCCTCAAGCTTCACCACGGCGGAGACCGACGGCCAGCCGAGAAATTCCGCCACCAGGCCGGGGAGCTGCTCGTTGGCGTAATCGATCGACTGCCGGCCGAAGAGCGCGCAATCCGGTTTCATTTCCCGCAACTCCCCGGCGATCGCCTGCGCGACGGAGAATGAATCGCGGACACCGTCGTCTTTCAACAAGACCGCCCTGTCCACGCCCATCGCCAGCGCCTTGCGGAGGGTCTCCCTGTTGGCGTCGGGGCCGAGCGACAGCGCAACGGTCTCGCCTCCGAACTGCTCCTTAAATTTCAGGGCCGCCTCGACGGCGATCTCGTCGAAGGGGTTCAGCATGAAGTTGACGCCGGTCCTGTCGATGGTCTTGCCGTCGGAGCCGACCCTGACCTTCGTTTCGGTGTCGGGGACGTGATTGACGCAGACTACTATTTTCATCGCGATTCGGAGAGATTGATGGTGATTGTCGGCGGGAGGCCCCTTTTCCGCTGAAATATAGGGACAATCGGGTAGAAAGGCAAGAATCGCTATTGCAACTGCCGGGCCATTTCGCTAAATTTTTTTCGTCGACGGTTCAGTTTCTCCACCACCATTCCGGGAAGATCGCCCATGACACAGTCCGCGAAATTCATGACGCTCGAGCGCTTCATCAATGAAGGGGAAGAAATGCACCCGGGCGCCACCGGCGAATTTTCCGGTCTCCTCCACGATCTTTCGCTGGCGGCGAAGCTCGTCTGGCGCGAAGTGAGTAAAGCGGGACTGGTCAACGTCATGGGGTCGACGGACCGCATGAACGTGAGCGGCGACATCGTGAAGAAGCTCGACGTCTTCGCCGACGAGACGATCTTCAAGGCGATGGACCACGGCGGGCACATCTGCGTGATGGCCTCCGAGGAGAACGAGGACATCCTCCATATCCCGGACCGGTACAAGGCCGGGAAGTACGTCCTCCTCTACGACCCCCTCGACGGCTCCTCCAACATCGACGCGAACATCACCATCGGTTCGATCTTCAGCATCTTCATACGGGTGAGCGACGGCGGGGGGAAGGGGACGCTGGCGGACTGCCTCCAGCCGGGGTACAAACAGGTGGCCGCGGGCTACATCATCTACGGCTCGAGCACGATGTTCGTCTATTCGACGGGGCACGGCGTGCACGGGTTCACGCTCGATCCTTCGGTGGGAGAATTCCTCCTCTCGCACGAGAATATCAGGATTCCCGCGAAGGGTAAAATCTACAGTCTCAACGAGGGGAACTTTTCCAGCTGGGACCCGGGGATGCAGAAGTACATCCAGTACCTGAAGGAGACGGACAAATCTACCGGCCGCCCTTATTCGTTACGCTACATCGGCACGATGGTGGGCGACGCCCACCGCACGCTCCTCTACGGCGGGATCTTCGCCTATCCCGGCGATAAAAAGAACCCCGAGGGAAAACTGCGCCTCATGTACGAGTGCAACCCGATGGCCTACATTTTCGACCAGGCGGGGGGAAAGTCGAGCGACGGGAAACAGAGCATCCTGAACGTCCGGCCGACTTCCCTTCACCAGAGGACGCCGGTGTTCCTGGGGAGCACCGAGGACATCGGGATGTGCGAGCGGTTTCTGAAGGGGGAAAAATAGAAACAGCCCGCGTGCGCGGGCTGCGTTCGTGACTTCTCGCGTCCGCCGTGTGCTGCCGCTGTTTGCTTCGATGCAGTGTCCGCTCCCTGAGCGGCTTCAGACCCCCCCCCGCATCATCGCCGCCGCCGGGCCCGTTACCACGAATACCTGATGGTGTAGGTTACCACCGTTTCCCCGTCCTTCGGCACCGTCACGCCGAAGCGGATGGTGGACTGGTCCACCTTCTCGAACTCCGTCGATTTCTTCGTGATCTCCCACTCGTTCCACCTCCAGGGGTGTTCGTAGACCTGCACGGTCACCGGTTCGTCCTTGTGGTTGCGGATCTTGATTCGGATGGTCTCTTCCACGACCCTCCCGGACGCCATCGACTTGAAATCGGTCTGTGCGCGCTCGCCCACGATGTCGAAGGCGTTTCCTAAATATAATCGAACCTCCTCGTCCTTGGGGGTGTGGTCGATCCTGTCCTCGCCGACGAACTGCTCCTTCCCGTCCTCGTCGAGCTTGTACACGCGGATCTTCCCTTTCGGGAGGGGGATCCCGAGCCCGCGCTTCTTATCGTTCTTGAACGTGACGTACGTTCCCACCTTGGTGTTCGACGCCTCGCCGAACGTCTGCTGGTTCCTGTAGGAGGGGTTGTTCCACCAGTAGCGCCACTGGTCCGCCACGCCGTCGTAGATGAACATCTTCTCCGCGGCGACGTCGCGGCCCGAGACCAGCTCGATCTGCTTCGTCTCGTTCGGGTTCAGGTCGGTCTTCCGCTGGAGGGTGTACATCTTGTACTCGAAGAGCTCGGTCTGCTCGAACTGCGGGGCCGCCGCATCGGCCAACGAACTTTTCATCATCATTCGACCGTTGAGCGCCATCGCCTCTCTCACCACGTTCACGTCTCCCGCAACGAGCTTGAGGCCCGCGTTCATGAACGCCGTCCCGGAATTGTTCGAGAGCGTCACCCATCCGGTCAGGTCGAGCCTGTCGTCGTTTTTCGAGAGGAGCGCCACGTAGTCGGCGCTCCAGGAGAGCCCCCCGGCGAGGTAGCTCAACTCGATCTTATGGCTGCCGGCCTTCGAATTCTCCACCATCCACCGGAGGCGGGGTTTCAGGATCAGGCCCTCGGGCAGCGACGGAAGGACCATCCTGCCCGCGGGATCGATCTCGACCTTGCCGTTGATCCCGGCGACGACGCCGCCCCTTCCCCCGAAACCCGTCGCGAGCAGTTTTCCCTTCACGGTGTACTCCTGCTTCGTTTCCTCGTTGAGCCGGATGAATTCGATTTCCTTCCCCAGGTATTTTTCGAGGAGCTTGGCCTGGCTCACCAGGTCGTACTGGTAGTTCTGCTCGAGGATGCGCACGCCCGCCGGGTCGAGGAGGCTCCTGAAATGGAGAGATGTCCCGTCGATCGTCGATGGAATGTCGGGGACAACGACGTAGTTGACCCCGGTGCCGAGCGTCACCGACCGTTCCTCCCTGATGAGCGAAAGGTTCTGGTTGTAGACCGTCAGGTCGACGGAGGCGCGGTTGCCCGCGGTGGCGTCGGATGTCTGCGCCGTGAGCGCGCCCGTCAGCGGGCCGGAGATCGAGACGGCGGCGACCGCCGCGGCGGCGATGCGAAGAATGGTGTTCATAGTGGCCTCATGGGATGAATGTCTGTAATCCTTCTACTCCGGCGGGCGATGAAATGTTCCCGGCCGGCGTGCCTCCCCCACGGGTTCCCCGGCCGGGATTCTCCGCCTGCTCCCGCACCCCCGGGGGGCCGGGCAACCGGGTCCGACGGGGATCGCCCCGGTCCTCAGGCGGTCGGCCCCGGGACCGCCGTCTCCGCCTGCTCTTTATATTGCAACCGGTACAGTTTGTGGTAAATACCCTTCATTTCGAGCAGTTCCTGGTGGGTGCCCATTTCGCGTATTTCCCCCTTGTGCATCACGATGATTGCGTTTGCGCGCTGGATGGTCGAAAGCCTGTGGGCGATCACGATCGAGGTCCGGCCGTGGAGGAGCTTCCGGATCGCCTGCTGGATCAGGATTTCCGTCTCGGTGTCCACGCTCGAGGTGGCCTCGTCCAAAATCAAAATGCGGGGATTGGCCGCAAGCGCCCTCGCGAAGGAAATCAGCTGTTTCTGGCCGACCGAGAGCGTCGCGCCCCGTTCCTTGACCTCGGCGTCGTATCCCGCCGGGAGCTGCTCGATGAACCTGTTCGCCCCCACGACGCGCGCCGCGGCCTTCACGCGGTCGAGGGGAATCGCGTCGTTGCCGAGGCTGATGTTTGATTTGATGTCCCCCGAGAAGAGGAAGACGTCCTGGAGCACCAGCGCGATGTGGGCCCGCAGGTCCTTCTGCGCGTACGACCGGATGTCCGTCCCGTCGATCAGGATCGAACCCTTCTGGTAGTCATAGAACCGCATCAATAAATTGATGATCGACGTCTTGCCCGCCCCCGTATGGCCCACGATGGCCACCGTTTCGCCCGGCCTGATCGCGAGGGAAACGTTCTTCAGCACCCACTCCTCTTTATTATAGGCAAACCAGACGTTGTTGAACCCGATCTCCCCCCGGGGAGCGGTCATCGGGACGGGGACGGCCGGGTCGCGCACGAAGGTGTCGTTGTCGAGGAGCGTGAACACCCTTTCGGAGGACGCCATCGCCGTCTGCATGATGTTGTATTTTTCCGAGAGGTCGCGGATCGGCCTCCAGAACATTTCGTTGAACTGCAGGAAGGCCATCACGGTCCCGACCGTGATCGACCCGCCGAGCGCGTCCACGCCCGCATACCAGATGATCAACCCGACCGCGATGGCGCCGATCAGTTCCACGCCGGGGTAAAAAAGCGAATAATAAAAAATCGACCGGATGTTTGCCTCCCGGTGCGCCGCGTTGATCGGGGAGAACTTCTGGTACGATTTCTTCTCCCGGTTGAAGATCTGGTCCACCATCATGCCGGTGATGTGCTCCTGCATAAACGTGTTAATGCGCGCGATCTGGACCCGGACGTCGCGATAGGCCTCCCGCGCCTTCTTCCTGAAGAGGAAGGTGCCGTAGAAGAGGAGGGGAAGGACGCTCAGCGACACGAGCGCCAGCTTCCAGTTCATGGCGAACATAAAATAGAGGATCCCGATGATCGTGAAGACGTCGCTGAACACCATCACGATCCCGGAGGAGAACATTTCATTGAGGACCTCGATGTCGTTCGTTACGCGGGTGATCAGCCGGCCGATCGGGTTTTTATCGAAAAAGCGGATGCCGAGCTTCTGGAGGTGCGTGAAGACCTGCATCCTGAGGTCGAGGATCGTGTGCTGGCCGATCCACTGCGTGAGGTAGGCGCTGCCGTACTGCACCAGGCCGCGCACGATCAGGACGGCGAGGAACAGGAGCGCCGTCGTGAGCAGGCCCTCGCGGTCGCCGTTGGCGATGTTCACGTCCACCGCCTGCTTGGTGAACCAGGGGCGGACCGCTTCGAGCGCCGAAACGATGACGCTCAGCAGGATGCCCAGCGCGACGTGCCGGCGGTACGGCTTCAGGTAGCGGATCATCCGCTTCATCAGCCGGCTGTCGAAGGCTTTTCCGAGTATTTCTTCTTCGTGCACCGTGGTGTCGTCTTAAAGGTTTTCGAGTTCCTCTTCCAGGAGCTGTTTCTCGTGCAGTTCCGCGTAGATGCCGCGGCGCGCGATCAGTTCCTCGTGCGTGCCGCGCTCGGCGATCCTGCCCTCGTCGAGCACGACGATCAGGTCCGCCTCCTTCACCGTCGAAATGCGGTGGCTGATGATGATGCTCGTGCGGTTTTTCATCACGCCGCGGAGGCGCCTGAGGATTTCCTCCTCCGTGTAGGTGTCGACGGCGGAGAGGGCGTCGTCTAAAATCAGAATCTTCGGATTGCGCATCACCGCCCGCGCAATGCTCGTGCGCTGCTTCTGGCCGCCCGAGAGCGTAATGCCCCGTTCACCGAGCATCGTCCCGAACCCCTTCGGAAAATCCCCGATGTCGCGGGAGATCTGCGAAACCTCCGCGGCATCCCGGACGTGCTCCTCCGTGCCGTTGTCGGCGCCGTACGCGATGTTTTCCCCGAGGGTGTCGGAGAAGAGGAACGTTTCCTGCTGGACGTAGCCGATCGCGCTCCGGAGCGTTCCGAGCGGAATGGTCCTGATGTCGCGCCCGTCGATCAGGAGTGCGCCTTCGGTCACGTCGTAGAGCCGCGGCACCAGGTTTGCGAGCGTGCTTTTACCCGATCCCGTGTAACCGACCACGGCGAGCGTCATGCCCCGTTCGATTTTAAGTGAAATCCCAGAGAGCGCCGGCCTGGCGGCGTTTTTATGCGTGAACGAAATGTCGCGGAATTCGATCTCCCCGCCGATCGACGTGATGGATTGGTCGGTCGACGGGCCGTCGGCGATGTCGGGGGCCGTCTCCATGATTTTCGCCAGCCGGCTCATCGAGGCGGCCCCCTGCTGGAGGATGTTGGTGACCCAGCCGAGCGCGACCATCGGCCAGATCAGCAGCATGAGGTACCCGAAGAGGGCGGTGAGCGTCCCGATCGAGATCTCGCCGCCGAGCACGCGCACCCCGCCGAAATAGATGGTAATCACCAGAGAGATGCCGACCAGCAGGAACATCAGCGGCCACATGATCGACTGTATCCGCGCCAGGACCAGGTTCTTGTCGAGGTATTCCCCGCTCAGCTCGCCGAAGCGCGCGATCTCATACTCCTCCCGCACGTACGCCTTCACGATCCGGATGCCGGAGAGGTTTTCCTGGGCGCGCGCCGTGAGCTTCGAATAGTGCTCCTGCCTCTCCTCGAATTTTTTATGGATGACCCTGCCG
>DATDQD010000193.1:0-2730 GCA_035292425.1 Bacteroidota bacterium | reverse complement strand
ATCGTCCGCCTGGACGATACGCTGACGATCGCCGAAATGAACTCCGCGAAGCTCCTCCATCCCGCGTCGAATATGAAGCTGTTCACGACCGCGGCGGCGCTCGCGCTCCTTCCGGGGGATTTCACGTTCAGGACGAAAGTGTATGCCGACGCCGGCATCGACGATGGGGACCTCGAGGGAAACCTCTATGTGACGGGCGGGGGAGATCCTATGCTTGACACGCTCGACATCGACTCGCTTGCCGGCATCGTGGCGGCATCCGGCATCAGTCGGATCGAGGGGGACATCGTGGGCGACCTCTCACTCTTCGATACACTGTCATGGGGAAAGGGTTGGATGTGGGACGACGAGCCGGATCCCGACGCGGTCTTTGTCGTTCCGCTCTCGTTCAACCACGCTTCGGTATCGGTGATCGTCAGGCCGGGTCCCCGTCCCGGAGCGCCGGTCGGCTGCGAGGTTGCGCCCGCCCCGGAATTGTTCGCGATTGACAACGTCACGCGGACACTCCCCGGGGGAGAACCGGACTCCCTGGTCGTCACCCGCGCCATGGGCGCCGACAGGGTCGTCGTGCGCGGGACGATGAACGCTTCGGCGATACCGGAAACGACCGTCTTCAGCGTGCGGGATCCCGCCCTCCACCTGCTGCAGGCCCTGCGGAACCGGCTCGGGGCGCGGGGAATCGAAGTCGAGGGCGGGCTCCGGACCGGGGAGACAATGGGCCCGGTCTTCCTCGGCGAGATCGGGCGGGGGCTCGGGACGGTGCTCCGCCGCATTAATAAAATAAGCGACAATCTCGCGGCGGAAAGCCTTCTGAAGGTGCTGGGGGTTGAAACAGCCGGGGCCCCGGGATCGTCCGGGAGCGGGCTCGGGGCCATCCGGGCATATCTTGTAAGGGCCGGCCTCGATCCGGGCTCCCTGATTACCGCCGACGGATCGGGAGTATCCTGGTACAATGCGGTGACCCCGGACGACATCATCGCGGTCCTTCGCGACCAGTATTCAAGGAAAGCAACGTTCGGGGAATTTTACGGGAGCCTCGCGCGGGCCGGGGATGACGGAACGCTGGAAACCCGCATGAAGGAAACGCCCGCCGCCGGACGCGTCGTAGCGAAGACCGGCACGCTTACGGGCGTTTCAACAATATCCGGATACATCACCACGCTCTCGCACGATCTCCTCGCGTTCAGCATCATGATCAACCATTTTCCCGGTAAAATTCAGCGCCTCCGGTCCCTTCAGGATTCCATGCTCGCCGATCTGGTCCGCCTCGATCCGGAGCGATAGGAACGTGTCCTGAATACCGAAGCGCCGGGGAATTCAGTCGATCTTCCGGATCGAGATATTCCCGCCCGAGGTTTCCGCTCTTACTCTGAGTCCGCCGCCGTTGATCGTGCCCTCCAGGCTTCCATCCTCGAGTGTCCCCTGGATTGGAAAATCGCAATGGACGCTTCCCGAGACCGTTTCGGCAAAGATGTCGGCCGCCACCGAACCCGGGAACCTGATGACGATGTTTCCCCCGGAGGTCGAGGCGTCAACCCCCTTGTTATCCAGGAGTTCCATGCGGACGTCGCCGCCGGACGTTGAGGCCACGGTTTTTCCATTCACCCCGCGAAGGTCAATGTTCCCCCCCGAGGTCTCCACTTTGATGTCTCCGTTCATGGCGGTACCGTCGATGTCGCCGCCCGAGGTTTCCGTGACGACCGTCCCGGTGATGTCCTTCAGCCGGATATCGCCGCCCGAAGTTTCGAGTCGGACATCGCCGCTGATGCCGCTGATGTCCACGTCACCCCCCGACGTTCCGCCCCCGATCATCCCCCTGATATTGGAGACCGTGATGTCCCCTCCGGAGGTCTCGATCTTGATGTTGTATTCGGAGGGCACGACGATATCGTAGCGGACGTCGAAATCGCGCCATTCGAAATGCCACCCGTTATGCTCCCTGTTCCTCCCGCGGACCTCGACTCCCTGGTCCGTCCGGTTGAATTTCACGATAAAATCCTCCACGTCCCGTTCCTCCCCCTTCACGCTGACCGTCACCTGCACGGTGCTGACGTCACCGCCGGTAACGGTGATGTCTCCCATGTCGGTGTCCACGCGGAGGTTACCCCCCTTCGGGACGTCGAACGACTCCGAGTATTTCTTCGTCTGATGGTCGAAGCGTCCTTCATACCCCCCGGAGCTTTCGTCCGCCGGGACCTGAACCGAAAGGGCGATGAGCGTCGTCGCAAAGATGATGGCGAAAACCACCAGGACCGCGATTTTCACGGCGGGGCTTATCGATGTCTTCATGCTCTTCCCCTTGGCGTGGGAATACTGATGGTTTAGACGAGATCCGCGGGAAAATGTTTCAACCGGCGACCCCTGAGAGATGTTGCGAATACGTGAGGAAATTGTTAGATTTCGCGGTCTTCAAACGCCTCATGATGCTCCTGAAATTTCTTCTCACGCTGGTTCTCTTCTGGTCCGGGTGTTCGGGGGGCCGCGATCGGGATTCTCCCCCCGCCGGAGGTTCCGCGGTGAAAACCCCCGTGCCGGTCCCGAAGTTCGACGCGCACAACGCGTTCCGGTACCTCGCAGCCCAGGTGGACTTCGGGCCACGGGTTTCGGGAACGAAGGCGCACGATCTCTGCAGGGATTTTCTTGCCGGGGAAATGGGTAAATCCGCCGAAGCCGTCAATCTCCAGCCCTTTACCATCCGGGGGTACGACGGCAATACGCTGAAATATACCA
>DATDQD010000192.1:0-2856 GCA_035292425.1 Bacteroidota bacterium | reverse complement strand
TTCAAGACGATATCCGAGGTCTCCACGGACACGCTCATCTGTCCCAAAGCATGCTATGCCGTCGGATGGATCTACGAAAATGTCCGGATCGATCTCGACAGCGCCGACGCCTGGTATAAGCAGCTCATCAGGGACTATCCTTCCTCCGTCTACGCGAGCAGCGCCGAACCGAGGGTCGCGGTCCGGGGAGATGGTTCGAAGCTGAAACAGTACGTAAAAATCAAAAAGATCGAGCCAATCCCGAAACCCGGGAAGAAGACTCTCGGCCAGGTCCCGAAAGAGGGAGTGCCAGGGAAGGGCAATGTGCTTCCTCCCGCCGATCCGGACGAGGACGAAACTTTCAATCCGGGAGAGGACGAGGAGGAAGCGGATCCTGCCGACGACGAGCCGGTAGATCCGGACGACGAGCCCGTGGATCCGGACGACGACCCGGGGACAGCGGGCGGGAGGCAATTCCAGCCAACCGGCACGATCAGCTTCCCCTCATGAGACAGGGGTATTACCGTGTCGAATCGGTCCGCGAGACCGCCCCGAACATCCACGTCCTGACCCTTCATGCCCCGGAAATCGCCCGATCGGTGAGGGCGGGACAGTTCCTGAACATCAAGACACGCGATTATTTCATCCCGCTCCTGCGCCGTCCGTTCAGCGTCTATCACCGCGACGGGGACCATCTCCAGATCATATTCAATGTGGTAGGACTCGGCACAAGGGTCCTCGCGTCGGGTTCGCAGGGAGAACCCCTCGACATCATCGGCCCGCTCGGCAATTCCTTCGGCGTGAAGGGCGACTACGACGAAGCGGTCCTGGTCGCCGGCGGCCTCGGCGTGGCCCCCATGCCGGTGCTGACCGCCGAACTCAAAAAGGAAGGGAAACCGGTTCACACCTTCCTCGGCGCGCGCACCGCGTCGCAGATCGTCCGCCAGCACCTCGAAAATATCTCCGTGGCCACCGACGACGGGTCGGCCGGACATCGCGGCACCGTCGTCGATCTCCTCAGGAGCCGGCTCCCCGGTCTGCCGGAGCGCTCCCGGAAAATATTCGCCTGCGGCCCGACGCCCATGCTCCGCGCGCTCTCCGCCTTTGCCCGGGAATTCTCCGTCCCGTGCGAAGTCTCGCTCGAGGGCCCGATGGCCTGCGGGATCGGCATCTGCCAGGGATGCCCGGTCGAGATGAAACAGGGGCCGAATAAGTACGCGCTCGTCTGCAAGGACGGGACCGTTTTCGACAGCAACAACGTGGTGCTCTGAGCCATGGCTGACCTTCGCGTCAGGATAGGATCCCTGGGATTGAAAAATCCCGTGCTGGTCGCCTCGGGCACGTTCGGGTACGGCAACGATGTCCCCGACCTCTCCGACGTCAACAGGATCGGCGGGATCGTCACGAAATCGCTTTCGATGAAGCCGCGCGACGGCAATCCCCCCGACAGGATCGTTGAAACCGCCGGGGGCATGCTGAATTCCATCGGGCTGGCGAACATCGGCGTGCGTCATTTCATCTCGGAGAAGCTCCCCGAATTGAGGAAATACGACACCGCGATCGTCGCGAACATCGCCGCGAGTTCGGTGGACGAATACTGCGACGTCCTCTCCCTGCTGGAGGGGGAGGAGGGGATCCACGCCTACGAGATCAATATCTCCTGCCCGAACGTGAAAGAGGGCGGGCTGAGTTTCGGGACCAACCCTGCCATGACCGCGGAAATCACCCGGCGGCTCCGGAAACTCACGAAGAGGCCGCTCATCATCAAGCTCACCCCCAACGTCGCACACGTCTCGGAATTCGCCAGGGTGTGCGCCGGCGAAGGGGCGGACGGAGTCTCGCTCATCAATACGCTGGTCGGCATGGCGATCGACCATAAAAAATGGACCCCGAAACTTTCCACGGTCACCGGCGGGCTCTCGGGGCCGGCGATCAAGCCGGTGGCCCTCGCCAAGGTGTACGAGGTCGCGCAGGCAGTCAAAATCCCGATCATGGGCATCGGCGGGATCATGACCACCGAGGATGCCGTGGAATTCCTCCTGGCCGGGGCCACGGCGGTCCAGGTGGGGACGGCGAATTTCATCGATCCCTCGGCATCGATGAAGATCGCCGAGGGCCTCGGGAAATACTGCGACGAGAACGGCGTCAAACAGGTCACGGAGCTCGTCGGCGCGTTGAAAGCCATGACCGGCGTCTCGGTGATCCACAGCTGGCTCTGACCGGGAGGGCGCCGCCCTGTCTCCCGCCGATCCATCTCTCAGATTCCTCCACGGGCTCCAGGGCTCCGGCATCAAGGCCGGGCTCGGGAATATCCGCGTCCTTCTTTTATACCTCGGGCGCCCGGAACGCTCGTTTCCATCCATCCACGTCGCCGGCACGAACGGCAAGGGATCGACATCGGCCATGATCGCCGCGGCGCTCACCGCCGCGGGCTTCAGGACCGGCCTCTATACCTCGCCGCATCTCATCGATTTCACGGAAAGGATCCGGATCGACGGGAAGAAAATACCCCTCCGCCGGGTGTCGGCATACACCCGGCGCCTGCGCCGTACGATCCGGGCCGCGAAGGCGACGTTCTTCGAAGCCACGACTGCCATCGCGTTTCAATATTTCGCCGACGAAGGCGTCGACGTCGCCGTCATCGAGACCGGGCTGGGAGGGAGGTGGGATTCCACCAACGTCGTCACCCCGCTGGTGAGCGTGATTACCTCGATCGGGATGGAACACCGGGAGTATCTCGGGAACACACTCCGAAAGATCGCCTTCGAGAAGGCGGGGATCATCAAGAGGGGCGTTCCATGCGTCGTCGGAAATATTCCCGTACCCGCGATGGACGTAATTAAAAACAGGGCGGCGCGGTTGAACTCCCGGGTTATC
>DATDQD010000191.1:0-9531 GCA_035292425.1 Bacteroidota bacterium | reverse complement strand
CGGGATCGGCAAATCGCGAAGCAAGTCGGGATCGAAGAGCAGCGGCCCGGGAGGCGCCATCGGCCTTGTGGTCATGATTTTCTGGCTGGTGACGCTGATCCTCGCCCCCATCCTGAGTCAGCTATTGGCGATGTCCGTTTCCCGGCAGCGGGAGTATCTGGCGGACGCCTCGGGTGCCGAACTTACCCGGAATCCGCTGGGGCTCGCGTCCGCCCTGACGAAGCTCCAGAACGCCGCAGCGCCCACCGCGTCAATCAGGAAAGGCTCCGCCCATCTCTGCATCGTCGATCCCCTGGGGAAGAAGATGAACTTCAGGGAAGGAGCCATCGCGGAGCTGTTCGGCACTCACCCGCCGCTCGACAAAAGGATTACGATCCTGAGGGCGATGGCATACTCGCCCGACACGGCCGGCCCCCCCGGATAATCCCTCCGGGCCCGCCCCCGGCCCGGGGGGGAGAATTATGTATATTGGACCAATACCCCGTTTCACCCGACTCCAGGATCCACCGATGACAACCAGGAAGAAGAAATCAGCGCCCGCGCTTGCCGGGCTCGACCGCAGATACGACACCGATCCGGTATCATCGATCGACGACGGCGTGCTGGAAACCTTTCCCTACGAATACCCCGGCGAACGGGAGGTCGTCAGGATCGACACGAATGAGTTCACCGCGGTCTGTCCCTATTCCGGACTTCCCGACTTCGGGACGATCAGGATCGAGTATGTCCCCGGGCGGAGCATCGTCGAGCTGCGGTCGCTGAAATATTACCTTTTCAGCTACAGAAACGTGGGGATATACCAGGAACACGTCGTCAACGGGATCATCCGGGACCTGGTACGCTGCTGCAGGCCGCGATGGATGCGCGTTGAAGTGGACTATAACATCAGGGGCGGGGTGCATACGACGGTGTTCCGCGAATGGGGAAAGAAGGCCGGGAAGAGAGGCGGCGCCGGATGAAAGACGCGAAATTTTTTCTCCTCGCCGCGGCGCTCCTCGGGTTCGTCAGCGTCGCCCTCGGGGCCTTCGGCGCGCATGCCCTGAAGGACAGGCTCGCGCCCGAACAGCTGGCGCGGTTCGAGACCGCGGTCCGGTACCAGTTTTATCACGTCTTCGCGCTGCTTGGAGTTTCTCTCCTCTCGAGGGCATGGCCCGGGCTCAATTTCGCGCCGGCGGGCTGGGCGTTTCTGGCGGGGGTGATTATTTTTTCGGGGACGCTCTACCTCATCGACCTGACGGGGATCAGGACGTTTGGGGCCGTTACACCCGTCGGCGGGGCGCTGCTTCTTGCGGGATGGCTCCTCCTGGCCTGGGAGGCCGGGAAAATTCTCTAGCGCTTCCTTCTTCCGCGGCGTCGCCCTGCAGGGGAGCCGGGCCCCCGTTCGCCCGCTTTCCGTTTACCGTTGTTCCGGTCACCGTGTCCTCGGTCCTTCGATTCCCCCTGGGCCTGTCCGCCGCGCCCCCGGTTCTTCGATTCACGTCGGCTCCGCCCCCGTTGTCCCCGGCCCCCCGCTCCGGCCTGCTCCCGTTCCACCCTATCCCGCCGTTCGCCCTTCTTTTCGTTTCCTTCGTCGTCCACGATCACAAAATCCATTTCGCGCTCTTCGGGGTCGACCCTCACGACCCTGACCGTCACCTTGTCGCCAAGACGATAGACCTGTTTCGTCCTCCGGCCGACAAGCTGGTAATGCTTTTCGTCGAAAATGTAAAAATCGTCCCGCAGATCGCGCAGGCGGATCAAACCCTCCACGAGGAGGTCGTTGATCTCGACAAAGAGGCCGAAGTTCGTGACGCCGGAGATGAGGGCATGGAAGACATCGCCCACGTGCCGTTTCATGTACTCCACCTGCATGACCTTGATGGAGGCCCTCTCCGCGTCCGTGGCCACTCTCTCCCGGCTGGAGGAGTGCGTGCAGATATCGTACAGGGTTGAATCCCAGTGCTCAAGGCGGGCCTTGCTGCCGCGGGTTTCGTATTCGTGGAGGAGGCGGTGGACGATGAGGTCGGGATAGCGGCGGATCGGCGAGGTGAAATGCGTGTAGTACTGGAACGCGAGGCCGAAATGCCCGATGTTCTCGTCCGAGTAAACGGCCTTCGCCATCGACCTGATCGCAAGCTGGTTGATGACATTCTCCTCCTCTTTCCCGCGGACCGACGCGAGGAGTTTCTGGAAGGCCGCTGACGTCACGCCGCTCTTGACGTGGAATGGGTACCCGAGGTGCTGGACGAAGGATGAAAAATCCCTCAGCCTGCCGGGTTCGGGATAATCGTGGATGCGGTAGACGAATGGCCGGGCCTCCGTCCCCTTCCTTGTCCGTCCGATGTGCGCCGCCACGATCTGGTTCGCCTGGAGCATGAATTCCTCGATCAGGCGGTGGGATTCGAGCCTCTCCTTCCTGATGATTTCGGACGGCAGCCCGCTGGCGTCGAACCTGAATGCCACCTCCGGGGAATCGAAGTCAATGCTGCCGTTCCGGCTCCTGGCCTCGAGCAGGATGCGGCTGATGCGGTGGAGTTCGAGCAGCTCCTTCGCGCACGGGCCCTTTCCGGAGTCGATGATCTTCTGGGCATCCTCGTAGCTGAACCCTTCCCGGCAATGGATGACGGTTTTCCGGATCGTGTAGTCCCCGAGGTGTCCGTCACGGGAATAGTTGAGCAACACGCTATAGGCCAGGCGGTCGACGTCCGGCATGAGGCTGCAGAGGTCGGCGGAGAGTTTTTCCGGGAGCATCGGGATGACGGTCCCGGGGAGGTACACGCTCGTGCCCCTCTCCATCGCCTCCGCGTCGAGTGCCGACCCCTCGGTGACGTAGTGGGAGACGTCGGCGATGTGAACGCCGATCTCGATCCTCCCGTCCCTGAGTTCCCGGATGGAGAGCGCGTCGTCGTGGTCCCTGGCGTCGGCGGGGTCGATGGTGAAGGCGACCACGTCCCTGAAATCGAGCCTCGCGGCGATATCGGCCGGGGGGATTTCGTCCTGGATGCGGGAGGCCTCCTGCAACACCGCTGCGGGGAAGGACTCCGGAAGCTGGAATTCCTCCCGGATCCCCTTCATCTCGACGTGGACCTCGCCCGCCTTGCCGAGGACGGTGACGACCTCTCCCTCGGGGTTGAGGTGCTCGGATTCCCACGAGAGGATCTTCGCCGCGACCTTTTCTCCCGGCCGCGCTCCGGCGGTCTTGCCCGGGGGAATATAGATGTCCCTCCCGATACGCGACGAGTCCGGGATCACGAAAAAGAAATTCTTCCCTTTCTCGAACGTCCCGATGATGCTCCGGGTCCTGCGGGTGATGACCTCCACGACCTCGCCCTCGGGCAGGGCCTCGATCGCGGGGTCGGCCACGGCAGGGCGCGCGAACACGCCCACCAGGACGGTATCGCCGTCGATGGCGGTCCCCCTGAATTTCTGGGGAATGAGGATTTTCTCGGCCGGTCCCGGACCGGTGGTTTCCACGATCCCCTGCCCCTGCCGGATCGCCCTGAACATGCCGGTCACCCGGTTCGAGAGGGGCGCGGCCGCGCGGCCGTACCGCCTGCCCTTCGCGCGGAGGACCTGCCCGGTCGCTGAGAGCTCGTCGAGCGCTGTCCTGAGGGCCCGGAGGTCGTCGTCCGACTTCAGGGAGAGCCGGCGCGCGATGATCATCGGCTTGAACGTCTCGGCGGGGTGCTTCGCAAAAAAAGCAAGGAGCTGGTCGCGAAGAGAATCCGTGGCATGAGTGGTCATGGAGTTTAGAATGAAAATCGGTAATAGATCCGTCCTTCGACGGTGTTTTTATTCTTCTGGGTTTCGGTTTCGATCCGCTGTTCGATCTCGAAGAAGAGGTTCCGGATGGAGGTGGCATCGAAGATGTCCCCCAGGCTTGCCTTGTAGCTCACGCTCGCGCGGCCCACGTCGCTCAGGATCTTCCCGCCGACGCGGAGATAGCCTTTCAGCGCGTTCGCCGAGACCTGGACGTTCGTGCCGGGGGAGGAGCCGCCCTCGTACGTGACGTCCACGCTCCGGATGAACGGGAATTCCTTCCTGATGTAGTCCTCGAGAACGCTGGTCAGGAGGCTCGACGTGAGGATCGAGCCGACCATCGCCCCGGTCCCGGGCGTGATGTCCCCGGCGATCGTGGACCTGTCGCTGGAGGTCAGTTCGTCCGAAAATTTTCCCGTGAGGATGAAGGAGATCGCGTCCGACTGGGCTTCGGCCGGGGTGGAATTACCGGAGATGTCCACGAAATTACCGCCGGACGTGGATTCTTCCCGCAGCGTCATCTTCAGGACCGGTTGGTACCGGCGGCCGGTGATCTCGAGCAGCACCTGCACCCGGCGCGGATCGGGGTCCTCCTCGCCGCTCTGGGCGATGTAGCTCACGTGCGAGGCCTCGTAGGTCGCCCTGACGTCGAGCTCGGGGTTGTCCCAGGGGCCCACGAATTTCAACCGCCCGGTCGCGTCGAACCGCTGGTAGAATTTGTAATATGAGGGGGATCCGATTTCGATCGTCCCGTAGATCCTGGGTTCCCCCGTTTCGTTGACGACGGAGGCGCGGCCGTTCAGCTCCGCGTAAAGGATTTCATCCGAGAGCTGGGAGAAGATGAACCTGATCGAGGGCGTTCCCCTCGTTTCGACGTTCAGGTTGTACCGGAGCTGGTCGATGAATGCGAGTCCGCCCTCCTGGCCCCCGGTCCGGGCGTCGGCGGCCGCCGGATCCCCTGTCCCGAAAAACGGCTTGAGGAAATCGGCCTCGGACGTGTACCCCGCCGACGTGTCGTTCACGACAACATAGTTCAGCCTTCGGAACCCGAGCGTCGACTGCTGACGGCTCTTCGGCGGAAACGTGATGAACGCGTCGGTGACAAGCACGTTTCCGCTGAGGAACGGCCTCGAGAGGTTGCCGCTGAGGTTCAGACCGGCCGAATCGGGCCGGATGAAGAGCGGGCCGTACATCTCCGGGAGGGCGCGCCGCGTCTCCTCCCCCATGATCAGCAGGCTCCCCCGGCCCGTGATGTCGAAACTGTCCAGCTTGAACCGGTCCGTGGTGATGGCGCCGCTGAGCTGCATTTTCCCGGCGGGCCGCGCCGTCGGGACGTTCTCGAGTGTGAAATCGCCGAGTACGAGTCGCGATCCCCTCGCCTCGATCGTCCCGTTGATGACGTAGGGGAGGTTGTTCGGCACGAAGAGGCAATTGACGCTGCCGAACTCCATGCTTCCGGAATAGGCGGGGTGAAGGGGCGTGCCCCCGATGACGAGGTTGCTGTTGAGGCGGCCGGTGAGGTTCTGCAATTCCGGGATGAGCGGGTCGAAGATGCTGATGTCGAAATTATCCGCGTGGATCCTGATGTCCTGCTCCAGGTCGGGGAACCGTTCGGCCGCGCCGGTGAACGAAAAATCGGCCGGCATCCGGCCGTCCACCGTCAGGACCGGTCTCGCCGAGGCCTTCGTCATCCTGTTCTGGACGGCGATGTTCAACCTCCGGTCGGCGTAGTTGATGTTCGACTCGACGTAACCCAGCCGGGTCTTCCGGAGCACGAAGTTTTCGCTGGAGGCCTGGATGGAAAAGGTCGGGGTTTCGGGGGTTCCGCCGAGACTGATGTCCGCCTGCGCCGTACCCATGAATCCGTTCCCCGGGGACCTCAGGTCGCGGTAGGGCAGGAGCATGTTCAGGGCCGAGAGGTCGAACCGGCGGATGCCGAAGACGGCGTCGAGGCTTCCGCGTTTCCCGAGAAGGCCCCGCGCGGAGATTTCCTCGTCGCCGCGCCGGAACACCGCCCTCATGATGCGGAGCCCCTCGGAGCTCAGCCTGAACTGGACGTCCTGGTCGTTCGACCATCCGTAATCGCCCGCCCGCGCCCGGAGGGTGTCGAGATCGAACACGAACGTCCGGGGCTGTATCGACGCCTGTCCGCTGAGGACGACCGTCAGGATCGAGTCGACCCTCCCGGATGCGGCGATGATTCCCCTGGCGTCCGCGTAATGGAGTTCGAGCCCCGCGTTGTCCAGCGATTTCCCCGCCACGATGCCGGTGCCGAGATCGAGGTCGAGGTCGGCGGTGAGATTTTCCAGCACTGCCGTCTCGCCGAGGTTTCCTATCCTGATGTCGACCGTCGCGTCCTTCATCAGCCAGCCGTCGTCAATCGTCCCGATGTAAAATTCCTCCAGCCTTCCCTTCATGCCCGCCGACAGCCCCTTCGGGTCGCTGGAAAAATTCCCCGCGACGCTGCCGTGCACGTTGAAGGGCGTCGTGCTGAGGAACTCTCCCACCGGGAGGAGGTTGTTGATGTTGACGCGATAGGAAAAATTCATCGTCCGGCCGGCGGCAGGGTGACGGGAGGCGTCCCGCGCCGCGGCTTTCGGCGGCGCCGTCGTGTCGTGTCCCGCGGCGTGGTCTCCGACCGCGCGGACGAGCCCGGCGAAGCGGCGTTCGACCGTTTCCGCGAGGAGATCGAGATCGAACATTCCGTCGAGTTCGACGTCCGCCATGGAGGAGGTCAGCCGCAGGAGCTTGCGGCGGGGGTTGTCCTGGTCGAGCACGAAGGAAATGGAGTCGGCCTCCATGTCGTGACCCCTGAACCGGGAGGGGAGGAGGACCAGCGCGGCCCTGGCGTTGAGGTCGTGCACGGAGGACGCGGTGAAGGACGCTTTTCCCCTGACGGTGATGTCGCTTCCATAGAGCGAGTCCTGGAGGAGCGGCGCCAGATCGAGCGACGCGACCGAGAAATCGGCGGCATTCACCGAGATGGTGTCGCCGGCCAGGCGCGCCGAGAATGATGCGTCCGCCTTCGTCCTTCCCGATGAGCCGCCGGCTTCCGCGTCGATCGTCCCCGAACTCATCGTGCCGTTCGCCTGGAGTGCGTCGAACCAGTAACCCCGGAACCTGGAGGAGTCCAGGATCAGGAAAAAATTCGTTTTCATCTTCTCGGGATCGAAATCCTCGCCCTGCAGTTCCATCCTGCCGTTCAGCAGCGTCCTCGGGAATTCCTTTACGAACAGCAGTCCCGGGTTGAACCCCTCCATCTCGTACGATGCGCTGTAGGCGGGGGGCGTGATGTTGAGGTGGAGGGCGTTGCGTCCCGATACCCGGCCGAACTCTCCCTCGAGCTCGAGGTCGGTCGCGAAATCGAGCGGCAGCCCGACGAAATGGCCTTTCACCCCGATCGGCAGGTCGGGTGAGAGGATGTCCTCGGGGATCTGCCTGATGAAGAGGTCCAGGTCGGTCAGTGTCACGCGGCTCGGCTCGATCAGGACGTCGAGGTGGAGTTTTTCGGGCGTGTGCAGCCTGCTCACCGTCCCGCGGACATCAACGCTGCTGCGGCCCGTCACCACGTTGAGGCGCGACACCCGCAGGTCGCCGAACGGCCCGTCTGCGTCGCACCGGATGGCGGCGGCGCCCCGGCCCCTCGGGATCCAGGTCAGGAAACGGCTGAGTTCGTCGTAATCGATGTTCCTCGACGTCAGCCTGAGCGAGACCGAATCGTCGCGGAGTCCCTCGAGCGGCGGCATTCCCCCGAGGAGGGACCGGCTGATCGAGGCGTCCAGTTCGAGGTAACTGTTCCTGGACTGAATGGTCAGGTCTTCGACGCCGGTGAGCGATGGTTCCACCCTGATCGTCCCGGCGAGCTGCTGGAGTTCGAAGTCGGGGTTGCGCGACAACCATTTCAGCCGGTTGACGGTCAGTTCGGCGTTCCCTCCCTTCAGGGAGAACGCCCCCTCGAACCAGATGTCGCCGATGGTGAAACGGTACGAGGAGGGGAAGGAGAGGGGGACCGGCGCCCCTTCGAGCCCGTCGACGAGTTGCGAATCTTCGACGCTCAACGAACCCTGGTGAACCTGGATGTCGGCGAACCGGACCTCCCAGTTGAACGTCCCGGCGGCGGTGTCCCCGGAGGGTCGGAACAGCGTCCCGAGGTTCCACGAGCCGTCGGGTGATTTCACGAGCGAGAGACCGGGCGATTCGATGACCAGCCTGCTGACGTCGATCCTGTCGCGCAGAAAACCGAGCGGCTCGTAAAAACAGACGATCCGTCCGATCGAGATCACCTCGCGCTCGCCCCGGTCGATCGTGACCGAATCCATGGTGAACCCGCCGATCATGTTCCCCTCGATACGGCCGATGTGAAGTGTCCCGTTGAGGTTTTTCGAAAGCGTCGAAACCAGGTACGTGCGGAGCATGTTCCGCATGTAGGGTGTCTGCGTGAGGATCCCCGCGACGACGAGGAAGATCAGGATCGTGGAGACGACGTACGCGAGAATCTTGAGGGCGCGCAGCAGCGCGTGGAGGAGGCGGTCGGAAACGCTCAGGCGCATCGTTCGAGTATCCGCTCAATGATGCCCGTGGTTGAGCGGTCGGGTACATAATCGATGGTCGCCACCCGCCCCCCGGCCTTCTCGACCGTCTCCCGGCCGACGATGTCACGGGCATCCCAGTCGGAGCCTTTGACCAGCACGTCGGGTACCAGCGCGTCGATGATCCGCCGGGGGGTATCCTCGGTGAAGAAACAGACGAAGTCGACGCAGTCCAGGCGGGACAGCACGAACGCCCGGTCTTCGCCCGCGACGATCGGCCGGAGCTTTCCCTTGACGCGTCTCACCGAGTCGTCGGAGTTCATCCCCACGATGAGGACGTCACCGAGCTGCTTCGCCCTGGAGAGGTATTCCACGTGACCGCGGTGGAGGATGTCGAACACGCCGTTGGTGAACACCACCGTTTTTCCGCCGGACCGGAAGGCCGGGCGGAGGGTGATCAGTTCCGGGAGCGCAATGACGCGGCCCATCAGGAACGGCCCCCGTCCGCGGGCCGGTGGTTGATCTCGGCGAGCACCGTCCGGATGAGTTCGTCCCTGTCGATGGGGACGATCCCGACGTACCCGCAGACGACGCCGCCGCTGAAGTTCGCGAGGCTCGAAGCCTCCCTGATCGTGGCGCCGCCGAGGAGCGCCATCGTCAGCGTCGCGATGACGGTGTCCCCGGCGCCGGAGACGTCCGCCACGTTCCGCGCCTTCGTCGGGACGTGGGAGACCGCGCCGCCCCGTTCGAAGAGCATCATGCCCTGGTCGCCGAGCGTCATCAGGATATTTTCGACCTGGAGTTTGTTCAGGAGGGTCCTGCCCGCATCCTCGATTTCCCCCGGCGATGCGAGCTTTCGCCCGAGGGCTTCCTCCACTTCCTTCTTGTTCGGTTTGAACACGGTCACGCCCGTGAAGTCGAAGAAATTTTCGAACTTCGGGTCGGCCGTCACGGGGATTCCCCTGCGCGAGGCGAGCGCGGTGATTTTCCCGATGAGTTCCCTGCCGATGACGCCCTTGTTGTAGTCTTCGAAGATGACGCCGTCGATCCCGTCGAGCTCCCGTCCGACGAAATCGACGATCTTTGCCGCCAGTCCCCCGTCAATGGGGGCGCGCGATTCGCGGTCGATGCGGGCGACGTGCTGGGAATGGGCGATGATGCGGGTTTTGACGGTCGTTGGACGCGAGGGATCGATGAACACGCCGTCGGTGGAGAAGCCGCCCTCCCTGATCAGGTCGGTCAGCTGCCGTCCGCTCCCGTCGTT
>DATDQD010000190.1:0-7047 GCA_035292425.1 Bacteroidota bacterium | reverse complement strand
AATGCGCGACGTCGAAGAGCAGTTCGACTTTCGTCTCCAGCTTGTTGACGTTCTGGCCCCCGGGACCGCCGCTGCGCGAGAAGCGAAACGTCAGCTCCGATGAAGGAATGGCGGTGTAGCTGTTGATGACGATGATGTTGGCCATTTGATAAATATAAGGGAATTTGAGATATTTTTTCTCCCCAGCCGATTTCTCCACCGATCGGCAGGGTGTTGATTTTTACAATCGTAGATAGTAACTTCCTACTATCAGCTTCCGTGGAGGCAGGTGAGCCCTCCCGCACGTACCTTGCTATACCCATCACATTGTTTCATCCGTTCATCTCTTACTTTCCTCGATCAGTCTCTTTGACAATGTAAGCCACGTACGGACCGTGTGTATTGTCATAGTACCGTAGGAGGTCATCCATGCGAAGCCTAGATTCAATTCTCAAACCACTGAGAATATCAGGATTATTCGTCGCACTGATATTCTTCCTGCCCTTTACCACAATTTCACTATTGTTTGGAGCCACGCAGAACGATTCAACGACCTATTCACTGCATGTCAACGCCGGGTGGAATTTACTATCCCTCCCGTTGAAAGTAGTTGGGGGAACGAAAGAATCGATCTTCCCGACCGCCGTCTCAAATGTGTTTGTCTTCGATACCTCGTACAGAGTTGTGGATACGCTGGAGAACGGGAGAGGATTCTGGATAAAGTTCGCCTCGGCAGAAACGATCGCGGTGACGGGCATGGACAATTACAGCGAAGCTATCAATCTCCATGTGGGGTGGAATCTGATTGGAGTTCTCATGATCCCCGCGGCTGTGAGCACGATACAAACAAATCCCGCAGGGATCGTCACGACAAATTATTTTAGGTTTAAACCAGACTCCGGGTACCGGTCAACAGATACCCTGTGGCCGGGGTCGGGATATTGGGTGAAGGTGGGTCAGAGTGGGACAATGATCATCGATCCGATGGAATTGTTTTGCCCTGCGAATGTGGATTATGTGGGAAAAACCTACAACACCATCCAGATAGGGAACCGGTGCTGGTTGAAGGAGAACCTCAATATCGGCTCGATGATCCTGGGAGTTGATTCCGCATCCGACAATGGTACGATTGAAAAGTATTGCTACGACGATGACACGGCGAATTGTACACTGTACGGAGGATTATACCTGTGGAATGAGGCGATGCAGTATTCGGCAACGATGGGAGTTCAGGGGATCTGTCCCCCGGGATGGCATATACCGACGAATGCAGAATTTAACACCCTGAGTGTTGCGGTGAACAATGATGGAAATGCACTAAAAGCGATCGGACAAGGAT
This sequence comes from Bacteroidota bacterium, assembly GCA_035292425.1. GTDB lineage: Bacteria > Bacteroidota > Ignavibacteria > UBA10030 > SZUA-254 > SZUA-254. The sequence goes on along the minus strand of DATDQD010000190.1, from coordinate 5,729 downwards.
CAGGGGAGGGAGCCGGGACAAACTTAAGTGGGTTCTCCGCGCTACTTGCGGGTAGTAGGGGCGGCTATGATGGCTACTTCGCCGATCTCAGCTACCTCGCCCGTCTCTGGGGTTCCCAGGATCTCGATGTTACGTCCGCGTACAACATAGACCTAAACTATCTTTTCAGCCAGATCAACCTCTACAGCATCAACAAGAATAACGGGTTCAGCGTGCGTTGCCTTAAAAATTATGGCGCTCCTCCAGACATCCCCTCTAACCCATCACCGTCGGAAAATGATACCGCGCTGTTCACTTCTGTTGTGCTCTCATGGTCGTGCAACGATCCCGACGGTGGTATACTTTCCTTCGATGTCTACTTCGGGACGGATAATCCGCCGGTAACGAAGGTGTATTCCAACCTGACGACATCAAGTCACCTTCACAGCGGACTGAATGAAAATACCACCTATTATTGGAGAGTCATCGCGAATGCTCATGGCAACCTCACGGAGGGTCCCGCGTGGAGCTTTACAACAGGAGGGCCCTATGGGTTGCCCTGTTCGGGTACACCGACGGTGGAATATGGAGGGAATACCTACAATACAGTGCAAATCGGCTCGCAATGCTGGTTAAAAGAAAAACTGGACATCGGCACAATGATACCGGGAACCGATACCGATTTGAACAATGGGACAATAGAAAAGTATTGTTACGATGATGATACCGCGAATTGTTCACTGTACGGTGGTTTGTACCAGTGGGACGAAGCGATGCAATATACGACTGCTCCCGGTTCGCAAGGTATCTGCCCGCCGGGGTGGCATATTCCGACGTACGAAGAATTCGATACGTTAAGGACGACCGTAGGTGGAGATGGAAACGCATTGAAGGCGGTAGGACAGGGGACAGGAGGAGGAGCTGGAACGAACACGAGCGGATTCTCCACGGTACTTTCGGGCTTCAGGGGCACCACTGGCTACTTCAGCAATCTCAGTAACGGCGCCTACTTCTGGAGTTCCACGGAGTACGATGAACCGAGCGCGCGCCACATGGACCTGCACTACTATTTCACCGACATCACCCTCAACTACTACGGTAAGAGTTTCGGGTTCAGCGTGCGTTGCATCGAGGATTAGACTATTTGACTATTTGAACATCCCCGCGTGAGCGTGGCGGATTTAGAAAAGGACCCGAGATTAGATTAATTCTCGGGAATTGTCTTTCTTTTTTTATTCCAAATTTCAACGCAATTAAAGTGTGTCCCTTTCTCCGATCAACTCATCCATACCTTGCCAATTCGACCTTCATTGACTCCCCGGTAATCCGCTTCGATATCCTTTCAAACTCCGCGATCTCTTTCAGTTAAATCACTCCCGCGATACCCTACATGAAGATTTCCCCCCGACGTGTTTGGGTGTGTTCTTCAAATGACTCATCGCACAATCTTTCTTTGATGTCTGGTCTGAGTTCTGTTTCCGTTCGATTATTTTATTACTGAACAGCAGTGCGCTTGTATTTATGAACTTGTTATATACACTGGAAATTTAGATATTTTTTCTCCCCAGCCGATTTCTCCACCGATCGGCAGGGTGTCGTGTTTTCAGCCCACGCTCATGAAGTCGATAAAACCAACGATCATCAGTTCCGGACCGGTCAGAGAGGTCCTCGCGCAGGCGGGGCGGAAGGGACCGGGGGGCGAAACGGAGGCCACGGGCCTCTCCGGGTCCCTGACGTCGTTCCTGGCCGCCGCCGCGTATGACGAATTTCCCTCCGGGCTCCTGGTTGTAGCCCCCGACGACGAGGGTGCGGAAAAACTGCGGGACGACTGCGCAGCGCTCGCGGGCACGGGCCACGTAAAGCTTTTCGGGACGCGTCCCCTCCACCACGCGCAGGCGCTCGACCTCAGCGCCTCGATCGCCCAGATCGAAACGCTCGAAGCGCTTGCCGCCGGAAAAAAATCGCTCGTCATTGCCTCCCCCCGTTCGCTCAGCGAACGCGTCCCGCCGCCCGACAGCTTCAGGAAATCCGTCATCGCCATCGCCGCCGGCGCGGACTATCCCTTCGATGATCTCCTGCGCCGCCTCGACGAGTGCGGTTTCGAGCGGAGGGACTTCGTCGGCGGGTACGGCGAGTACTCCGTGCGGGGCGGCATCGTTGACATTTATCCCTATTCCGGAGACAACCCGGTGCGCGTCGAGTTCTGGGGAGACCGCGTAGAATCGATACGCGAGTTCGATCCCCTCTCGCAGCGCTCGATCGGCGAATTGGAGACTGCCTCGATCGTGCCGAACATCTCCGGGGAGAACGCGCCCGGAGACCCGGTGAACGCATCCGCCGCTCCTTCGGCGTCGCTCCTTTCATACCTCGAAAAGGACGCGGTCGTGATCATTCTGGAGCCGGAGATGATCCGCGCCGAGTTCGACGAGATGACAAACGAGGGCCTGCTCCCGGAGATCCCGTTCGAAGAGGTGATGGACCGGCTCGCCCGGTTCGCAAGGATTTCCTGTTCGCTGACAGGAAGGCGGCGGAAAGAGACGGTCGATTTCGGATCCACTCCGCAGCCGGCATTTAACGGAAACCTCTCCGCCCTCGTGCGGGAGATCCGTGCCCGGTCGGCGGAAGGGTTTACGGTGCGACTGACCTGCAATACCCAGACGGAAGCGACGCGACTGGAAGTCCTTCTCACGGAGCATCTTGCGGCCCCGGATAGCCTGTTGGATCCGCTGGCCGGGCGGAGGACCGCCGGGGGTGATGAGGCAGGTGCCGTTGTGGCGGGGGACGACTCGACCTCGCCGGACGATGCAGTCCCGGAGTACGACGCGACACCGCAGGATGACGGGACCCTGCGGGGAACGCCGCTTTCGTATACGATTGTACCATCATCCCTTCATTCAGGTTTTATCTTCCGCCCCGCGAAGCTCGCCGTCTTCACCGAGCACGAAATATTCGGCCGCCAGAAGCAGCGCGGCCTCGCCCGGCGCCGCAGGCTCAAGGGCATCACCCAGAAAGAGCTGTTGCAATTGAAAAAGGGGGACTTCGTCGTCCACACCGACCACGGGATCGGGAAGTTCGCGGGACTCACGAAGATCCGGGTCGGCGGGGCTGAACAGGAAGTGATGAAGATGCTCTTCCTGGAGGACGACACGCTCTACGTCAACCTCAACTACGTGAACCGCGTGCAGAAGTACGTCGCGAGCGAGGGCCACGCGCCGACGCTGCACCGGCTGGGCGGGGGCGAGTGGGAAAAGACGAGGGCAAGGGCGAAGAAACGCATCAAGGACATCGCGCGAGACATCATCGCGGTCTACGCGCGGCGGAAACACGAGAAGGGATTTCCGTTCTCCCCCGACTCGCACTGGCAAAAGGAGATGGAAGCGTCGTTTCTGTTTGAAGACACGCCCGACCAGGCCACCGCTACGGCCGACGTCAAGAAGGACATGGAGAGCGCGGCGCCGATGGACCGCCTCATCTGCGGCGACGTCGGGTTCGGGAAGACCGAGATCGCCGTAAGGGCCGCGTTCAAGTCGGTGCTCGACGGCAAGCAGGTGGCGGTACTGGTCCCCACCACGATCCTCGCGCACCAGCACTACAACACGTTCAGGGACCGGCTCTCCCGCTACTCCGCGAGGATCGAGAACCTCACGCGCTTCAAATCGAAAAAAGACCAGACCGCGATCGTGAAAGACCTGGCGACCGGGGGGGTGGACGTGGTGATCGGCACGCACCGGCTGCTGTCGAAAGACATACGGTTTAAAGACCTCGGGCTGCTGGTGATCGACGAGGAGCACCGTTTCGGCGTGAGCGCGAAGGAGAAACTCCGCAAGCTGAAGGCCACCGTGGATACGCTGGCGATGACGGCGACGCCGATCCCGCGCACGCTCCAGTTCTCGCTGATCGGTTCGCGCGACCTGTCGTTGATGGCAACGCCCCCGAGGAACCGGCTCGCGGTCAACACCGAGATCGTGCCGGCTGAGGCCGGGACCAGGGAACTGCACCGCGAGGTGATCCGCGAAGCGATCGTGAGAGAGCTCCACAGGGGAGGCCAGGTCTACTTCGTGCACGACCGCGTTGGCGACCTCGACACGATCGCACGGCAGATCTCGGACATCGTCCCCGTGGCGAAGATCCAGGTCGCGCACGGGCAGATGGCCGGGCACGAGCTCGAGAAGGCGATGCTCGGCTTCATGGAAAAACGGTCAAACGTGCTCCTCTGCACCAAGATCATCGAATCGGGGCTCGACATCCCGAACGTGAACACGATCATCATCAACCGCGCCGACCGTTTCGGCCTGGCGGAGCTGTATCAACTGCGCGGACGGGTTGGCCGGTCGAACGTGCAGGCGTACGCCTACCTCCTCACGCCGCCGCTCACGGCCGTCCCGAGGACCACGCTGCGCCGTCTCCAGGCGCTCGAGGAGTTCACGGAGCTCGGGTCCGGTTTCAACCTCGCGATGAGGGACCTCGAGATCCGGGGGGCCGGAAACCTGCTGGGCGGCGAGCAGTCGGGCTTCATCGCCGAGATGGGATTCGAAACGTATGAACGCGTTATCCTGGAAGCGGTTGACGAACTGAAGAGGGAGGAATTCGGGGGCGTATTCGACAGGGAGAAGGACGAAGCGCACCCGCTGCGGGTCGTCGAGACCGTGGTGGACGCCGACGTCGAGGCGCTGATACCGGACGTCTACATCGAGTCTGACACCGAACGGCTCGACCTCTACCGGAGGCTTTACCGGACCGGCGAAGCCGCGGAACTGAAATCGATGAAGGAAGAGCTGCTCGACAGGTTCGGGGAATATCCCGAGGAAGTGGAAAATCTTTTCAGTATCGTGGAATTGAAGCAGGCGGCGACGGCCCTGAAATTCCCGAAGGTGTCGCTCTCCGCGGACACGCTGACGATCACGCTGCCGGACCAGTCCGATGAATCATTCTACGGCAAACCGGACTCGGCGGATTCTCCGTTTCAATTGTTAATGGCGAAAGTCGCCTCGTCGGGCAGGGGCCGGATACGGTTGCGGGAACAGGAGAAAAAACTCACGCTGGTCGTTTCGGGAATAAGCGGGGATGGGAGCGCGAAGAGACTCTCCGCGGCGGCGGCGGCGCTGGCCGAAGTCGGAAGTTATTCGCCCAGGACCTGAACGATGATGTCCCTCTTCCGCGGGCGGTTGTCGAAGTCCACGAGGACAATCTGCTGCCAGGAGCCGAGCCGGAGTTGTCGATCGTTGAAGGGGACCGTGACCGAGGGGCCGAGCAGGGCAGACCTCACGTGGGAAAACCCGTTGCCGTCGCCCCACCGGGCGTTGTGCGCGTAATGGATGTCGCGAGGCGCGATCCGGTCGATGGCGTCCTTCAGATCTTCGATGGCGCCGCTTTCGAACTCGATCGTGGTAATGCCCGCGGTCGAGCCGGGAACGAAGACGGTGACGATGCCGTCCTTCACGCCTGCGGCCGCGACGGCTCCGCGCACCTCACCGGTGATGTCGATGACGTCGGTGAATCCTTTCGATGAAACGGAGAATGTCGTCTGGCGAACGGGCATGACGGTGAATGCCGGAAATATTATTACAGGCTTCGATGGTTCATCCCAATCTATCGAACACGGGCCTGACTTCAAAGGGAATAATGAATGAAAATCATCGCATTGACCGATATCCACGGAAAGTACGACACCGCCGCGGTGATCATCCGGGGCGAAAAACCGGAGGTCGTCGTGATCGGGGGCGATCTGACGACCGTCGGGACGATGAAGG
>DATDQD010000189.1:0-25352 GCA_035292425.1 Bacteroidota bacterium | reverse complement strand
GTAGCGGGGGCAGGACTTGAACCTGCAGCCTTTGGGTTATGAGCCCAACGAGCTACCAATTGCTCCACCCCGCGGTGTGAATGGTTCAAATATACACAATAAACCCTCCCGAAGCAAACATTCCCCCTTGACAACCTCTTGATTAATCGGTACTTTCAGCCATTATTCACACAGGCTGGATTCGTCTGTTTCGGCCCGCCGGCGGGATATGACCCCCGCGTAACGTCATCAAATAAACGATAGGAGGGTACAATGGTTCCCATCATGTCATTATGGCTGCCGATATTCCTGTCGGCCGTCTTCGTGTTCATCGTGAGTTCTCTCATCCACATGGTGTTCAAGTACCACGCCAGCGACTTCAAGAAAATGCCCGGCGAGGACCAGGCGATGGATGCCCTGGGAAAACTGAAGATCCCGCCGGGCGATTACGTCATGCCCTACGCCGGGAGCATGAAGGCGATGGCCGACCCCGCCTACATCGAAAAATACAAGAAAGGCCCCGTGGCTTTTTTCACGATCTTCCCGAGCGGCCCTCCGGGCATGGGAAAGGAATTGGCGCTCTGGTTCCTCTATAGCGTCGTCATCGGTATCTTCGCCGCCTACGTCGCGGGGAGAGCCCTCGGACCCGGCGCCGGGTACCTGGCCGTCCACCGATTCGCGGGGGTGATCGCCTTCGCCGGTTACGCTCTTGGGCTCCTGCAGAACTCGATTTGGTACAAGCGGTCATGGAGCTCGACGCTCAAATCGATGTTCGACGGCCTCATCTACGCGTCGGTGACGGGCGGAACATTCGGCTGGCTCTGGCCCGCCGCCTGACACGAACTCTCTTCCAACGTCCGGGGGACTGGTGCCGCTACTTCGCGAGCACCAGTTTCCCCGCGGACGACACCTTCACCCAGTAGGCTTGTCCGGGCCCAAGCGAATCCGCGGTGAAATACGTCCCGTTGAACCCGTAATAAACCGACAGCACGATGCTGTCCGGGATTTGCACGATGTCTCCAACGGCAACCGGGGACGTGATCGTCCCGATCATGTTCCATCCCGCCGCGACATCGACCGAATCCTCATCCCTCGCGAAGCCGGTGAATTCCAGTGTATCCGCTGCGGGAATCTTCACCCAGTACCCCCTCCCGAGCTCGAGCGTATCGTCTGAAACATATCCCCCTTCGTACTTGAAAGCCTTCGAAACGGCGATAGGATAGAGCGCAGTCGTGCTCATGTCCTCCTTCTCCACCGGGGCCGACACCATGTTCCACCCTTCGATCATTTCCACGGATAGGGCGACCATGCCCTCCGAGACGGTCACCGTGACGAACGCCGAATCGATCAGCGTGGTGTCCGACACCGACCGGACGACCATCGTCACCGTATCCACGGTGCCGACGGTATCGCTCCCCGCGATCGTCACGAAGATTTCGAGCGTCTCGGCAGAGGCCGCCGGGATGGAGAAGGCCGAATCGGCCGGCGAAACGGACCAGCCCCGGGTATCGGAGAGCGTGCAGCGAAGCGTATCCCGCCCGTTCCCGGAATTGAAGATCCCAAACTTCACGGAGACTGTGGAATCGGGCAGGCCGTCCTCCCCGGAGATGCCCGTGACCGAGAACCCGCGGACCAGGTGCCCGACGAAGAACGGGGAGAAGGACGCATCCTGCATGTCCCCCGATACGATCCAGGTGTTCCCCACCCTCTCGGGAGACGAGAGCTGCTGGACGGGGTCGAACCACGACCCGTTCCAGTGCAGGAGCCTGAGGTTCGTGTCGGCGATCCCCGCGGCCTGGCGTTCCGTTTCGTCGACATACGCCGTCACCACCGCATCGAACTGACCGGAGGTCCCGCCCGTTTGAGACAGTGCATACCAGCGCCTCACGGTCGGGCAGCCCGGGTCCTGCACACCCGCATCGTCGTACGGATTGCCCCCGGTCACAGAATAAGTGCTCTGGACATCCGTCGGCGGACCGGTCCCGCCGGTCACCATCACGGTGTTTACCGCATACCCGTCCGCTGTCGAAAAGAAGCTCGGCACGTCGACGATGCTGGTATCGGTATACGGCCCGACGGACGAGACCGCCGCCGTATCCACTTCCAGCATCGCGATCTCGATGTCGGCGCGGCCGTACCCGAAGATCGGATCGAAGGCAGGATCCCCGAGATCGACCGCTGTTCGTTCGAATTTCGAATGCACCTGCGCGGGCGTCATCGCCGGAGAATTCGATAAAAGGAGCGCCGCCATTCCTGCAACGTGCGGAGCGGAAGCGGAGGTCCCGTAGAAGCGCCAGTTGGCGCCGTCCCATTGCCCGAACCCCCCGGTCCCGGTGATCAGGTTTCCGTCGATCGCCGCGACGTCGGGCTTCGGCCTGCTCTGGTAGAGCGGGTAGTAGACGTCGTAATTTCCGCGGGAGCTGAACGTCTCGAAGAGGGTGATGTTGTTATACGGAATTGCGCCGACCGCGATGACCTCGGGCACGCCGGGCTGTCCCCAGATGCTGTTTTCGGGTGTGTTATACTCCACCCAGCTGCAGCCGTAGACATACAACCCCATCAATTTGGGAGGAACGGCCGGGGGTACGAAGAGATTGATGACGAGGTTGAACGTGTCCGGAGCCGAACCGCTGTTGATTTTGAAAACCGTTTCGTACGGATTCTGTGCCCCCGCCTGGGCGGTGACGCTTGACGCGACGATCGCGGAAAATGTGGCGTCATATAAATAGAGGTCGAAATCATTGACGGAGAGCGACCACGGATCGTTCCATTCAAGGATGACGTCGAGCTCGGGCGGTTCCCCCCCGCCGCTGAAACCGGGCATGATGACCATCAGCCCGATGTCCAGTCCAGGCCCCGGATCGAAATCGTGCAAATTACTGAAGGGAGGAGGATACACCCCTCCGGCAGGCGGGGGAATCGGCGCGGGAAGGGGTTTCCCCGAAACGATACCGATGGGATCGTGGTCGGCGTAGATCGACTGGTAGTGTGACCTGTTGGTGACGCCCCCTCTCGCCCAGTTGCCCGCCGAACTCACGTAGACGACCCCGGTGTCGTTCGCCCATTTCGCCGCCGCCGCGATCGTGCCGGCGGTGGCGGGCGTCGCGTCCTCAAACATCGGCTGGTCGAAGTAGGTGAGGTCGTCCACCAGAACGTCGCACGATTTTTCCCGCACGAGCCGCTGGATGGCGTCGATCATCGTGGCGCTTCCACCGAGGCTCAGGGCGCCATAGAAATAGAGGTCGGAATTCGGGGAGAGGTCGTGGACGATTTCCATCATCGCCGTCCCCTCGTCGCCGGATGGTCCCGATTTTATACCGTTGATGAAGGTGAAGTTGGGGGGACCGAATCCCGCCGGGAGATCGCCCAGCGCCTGGCTCCCGGCCCAGGTGAAGCATCCGTCGGAAATCACGCCGACTGCGATGCTGTCGCCATTGACGTTCAGGTCATCCCTGACGTCAAGCGCGTGGTGGAGGGTGTCCCCTTCGCTCGTCACCGAGCCTGTGTTCGCAACACCAACCATGATCGGGCGGACGATCCGCACATCCTCCAGCGCCGCGGCGTCAGTGACCCTGTCGATGGGCAGGTAGACAGCCACGAGCCCTGCCTCGGGAATTGCGTGAACGACCGCTCCTCCCATGCCGGCGAGACGTTCAAGGAGACCCGCTGATACGGACGTGACGTCGAGGTTCAGGCCGATCCTGCCCGATTCGTCGAACCTCGTCATGCGGGTGTTGAACCGGCGGGGGACGTCCATCAACCGGGCATTTGCTGGGGTAACCCCCTCGCTTCGCAACACATCGAGCGTGTGGGTAATGATGGAATAGATCTTTTCGGATCCCGCGGGCGCCTGAGTCGATTGGTCAAAGGATTGCGGGATCGCAACTGCCGCATCCTGGTAAACCGGTACTATCGAAGCGGACGCAAGCAGGACGAAGTGGAACAGCTGTTTTTTCATGGTACATCCTCCGGGGTGAGCCGGGGATTTCCGCGTATCGTGCGTTGAGCTGGAGTAGGGGTAGCCGTGAGAGGGGGAGACGGGAGGGCTGCCGGGACAACGGGAGATGGTTCCGATACGTCGGAAATTCCCTTATGTCAATGGCCGCTGATGGGTGATCTGCCTAGCTGTAATGTACGGACGGCCAACGGGAATATCAAATCTCGGGTAAAAACACACGTGAGACAACGAGGTCACCCGGCCGGGAGCAGCGCCGGGCAATAATCCCAGTCTCGCAATATCGTCGAATTGAGGCCGTAATGGACACTTCGGGACACGGAAGACGGGATGACGCACGCGCGGATTAGGAATTGAACCGAATTCTCTGTATCTTGTCCCCGTCAAATAACAGTACACCGTATCAAGATAAGAGCCACCCTGCAAACGAAGTGTAATTCAGCACGCTTCGACTCCCTGCTGATAGATAGTTCCACCCCACTCGCTGGTCCGTGTCGCCATCCATCGCAGTACTCTGTCAGATCCAGCGTTGCGTTTCAGGAGCAAAGTCATCGGCGTACACTTTACCAGCCGGTAGTTCTACCGGTAACAACAAATCCATGAAAGGAGATACATCCATGGAAAAAGGAACAGTCAAATGGTTTAACGGGGCCAAAGGTTATGGCTTCATCACGCGCGAGCAGGGCGAAGACGTGTTCGTCCACTTCCGGGCCATCGTCGGAGACGGGTATAAAAACCTGAACGAAGGCGACAAGGTCGAGTTCGAAGTCGAAAAAGGACCGAAAGGCCTTCAGGCCGCGAACGTGCAGATCGTCTGACAAGACGTCAAGCGTTTGAACCGCAACCCCGCGCCGAAAGGTGCGGGGTTTTTTTATGCCATTTTCCGTATTATCCCTCAGGATGGAAAAGAAGCAAACAAACGACAGGACCCCCGCGGGGACCGATGAAGCCACCGCTGAACTGATCGACAGAGCCCGGTCGGGCGATTCCGAATCCTTCAACCGCCTCTTCCGCAAGTACGAAGACACGATCTTCAGTTTCGCGTTCAAGGTCTGCCGCGACCGGAACGACGCCGGGGAGACCCTCCAGGACACCTACGTGAACGTGTTCCGGAACCTGAAGCAGTTCGACGGACGATCGAAGTTCAGCACCTGGCTCTACAGCATCGTGGTGAACAACTGCCTGATGAAACGGAGGCGCGGCAAACTCGAAAAGAACGCCGTGAGCATCGAGGAGATCATCGCGCGGGAACGGGGCTCGGATCGCGGACACGACGGGAACATGCCTTCGGAGCCGCTCCCCCGCTGGCGAAATACCCCGCTCGAGCAGGCGATGGACAGCGAGCTGAAGACCCGGCTCGACAAGGCCATCATGAAGCTGCCGTTGGATTACAGGCTGGTATTTATTTTACGGGACCTTGAGGGGAAGTCAGCGGAGGAGACATCGAGAATCACGAAGCTCACCGTCCCGGCGGTGAAATCCCGGCTTCGAAGGGCGCGCGTATTCCTGAGGGAAGAACTGAACGAATACATGACGTCATGAAGAAAAAGGCATCACCCTAGCCGCAAGGCATTTCAGAAAATCTGCTCGGAACCGGGCCGGGACCTCAACTCGCCGGAATGCCGGCCGATCAGGGCCCATATCAGGCGTTGCCCCGATTGCTCCGCCCGGCGCGGCGGGTTTCGCGCTTCCCTGAATCCTTTACCGGAATCGCGCATCATATCGGTAGAAGTTGAAAATCACTACACTCACAATGGATCAGCGCATGTCGAATAATCATATCATCACCGGAACAGACGGAAACTTTCAAAAGGAAGTACTGGAATCGGAACTCCCGGTCCTGGTGGATTTCTGGGCCCCGTGGTGCGGTCCGTGCAGGATGGTCGGTCCGATCATGGAGGAAATCGCCACGGAATACGCGGGAAAAGCCGCGGTCGTCAAGCTGAATACCGACGAAAACCAGGAAATCGCCCGGACTTACGGTATCATGAGCATTCCGACGCTCGCCATTTTCAAAGGGGGGAAAGTGGTGGACGGGGTCGTCGGCGTCGCGCCGAAACAGATGCTCAGGGAACTGCTCGACAAGCTGGTCGGCGTACAGGCGGCCGGCTGAAGGGGGAACTTTCCGATGCACTACGGCATTTCAAAGGTTGCCGGGGGCGGTTACGAAGACACCGTCACCAGGGTTACCGGGGAACTGAAGAAGGAGGGGTTCGGCGTCCTCACCACGATCGACGTCCGCGAAACGCTGAAGAAGCGGCTGGACGTGGATTTTCCGCGATACGTGATTCTTGGCGCGTGCAATCCCCTCTTCGCGCACGAAGCGCTCCAGGCGGAGGAAGAAATTGGTCTCCTGCTCCCCTGCAACGTGATTGTGTATGAAAAAGGGGACAGGACGATGGTCTCCGCGTTCGATCCGACGGCGATGTCGGGGATCGTGGACAATCCCGCGATGGAGGAGATCGCCGTCGAGATGAAGCGGCGGCTCGAGCGGGTGATCGCCGCGGTCTGACGCCCGGTACGATTGTTGCTCCGGCAACATCGTTACGAATTTTTCGTATACTTCCTTGTCATTGCAGGGAAGATTATGTACTTTATATCAGGCATGAGCGGCCCGGCAAATCGAAGCAGGAATGTTCCTCCGCGCTTGTGGTTTCCGAGGCAGACCCGGGATGACCGAACATCACAGGGATCTCATCTCTGCCCCCGCAACCACCTCGCGAAGCATTCCTTCCACAATTATCCCCGACAGGTACGCGCCGCCATGCAGTCTTCGCACACCAGCAGAGGAGGGTCTTCATGACAAAGAGGATGCACGGGCGCGGAAGCATCGCCTTCCCGATCGATCCCATCGTCACCGAAGGTCCGGTGCCCCGGGATCCGGGCAACGTGCGCGTGATGCTGAAGGAAATTCATCGCCTGGAAAACAAGCTCAGGCACCAGAAGGGCGATATCACGACACTGCGCCAGCTGTTGATCAGCCACAACTCCGAGGAGCACTGGGAAGTCCCCGGCTGAGGAACGCCGCCCGCCAGGCATCCTATCTTCGAGGGCGAATAACGCCCGCAACGTTGGGCGATATTCACGCACTCCTTCGTCGATCAGGAAGGCGCGCCCCCGTCCTTCGGAACCGTTCTCACCCATCCCCCGAAATGTTTTAATTCCTCCATCCTGCACGACCATACCAGCTCCCCGTTCCACAGGGTCATGTCCGGACAGCCGTCGCACATGTTCTGGTAGCCGTTCTCGAGGAAGTCCACCGGCTGGATGATCATGATCGATTGGTAGTGAAGCCCTTCGAAAACGTGCCCCGGATTCTTCAGCAGGGAAGTTGTGTAGTTCTTCGCGATCTCCCTCATGCCGCCGTCGAACGGGGAGAGAAGCATCATCGACCGCCCCTTCCTGGTCATTTGCGGCTTCTCGTACGCCAGGTATTTCCCGGTCCCGAGATGATACATCGTCTGCATGATCTCCATGAACTTCGGGCCGACATATCCGTAGATCGTACCCTTCGAGCCCAGCCGTCCCGTGAGGAGCCATTTGAACGAATCGGGTTTTTCGGTGCCGTTCAGGAAAGCGCAGGGGGTAAAATCCGGGAACCGCTTGCGGATTTCCGCGACAACTTCCGGCGCCTTCATATCGATCTTCCGTTCTTTATTTTCGGAGTATACCAACGGGCCCATGTCGATCTTCCGGCCGCCGGCATACCAATCGAACGGGAGATTCGGCACCGCGGCGCGGTAGAGGATGAACACCATCACGTTGACGATATTAATATACCGTGCGGCCCACTCCACCAGGTCGGGGACGTGCGGCAAAGTGTCTTCGTACACGGTGGAGTTGAAGGCGCATGAAATCCCTCCAACCTCCGCCAGCATCTCGGCGTATTCCAGCCGCAGGATGTTGAGGTCGAGCTCGTCTTTGTCCTTCCATTTCGGTCGTCCCTGCTTGCTGTCGACATGGAAGGTGAAGCCGTAGACTCCCGCCTTCTTAAGGTCGCGCAGGAGCTCCATCGTCAGCCTGTTGCCGTTCGTGTTGACGATCGGTTTGATCCCCTTCGACGCGATGTACCTCACGATCTCAACGATCTCCGGGTGCATCAGAGGGTCGCCGCCGGCTATGGAGATGCCGTCGCAGTTGCGCAGGCGTAAAAACGTGTCAACCTCCTCCCTCACCGCGGCCATGCCTTTGTGGCTCGAGGGGATGTTTTCGCGGTAGCACCCGTCACAGGCCAGGTTGCAGGCCGAGGTCGGTTCGAGCCACGAGATGGCGTTGTCGGGAAGGGTCCAGGGCAGGCGATAGAGCTGCCGGTGGTCGATGAATCCGTTGGCTGACATAAGATGAGATCCCTTCCGGAGGTTTTGTGTCGATTGAGCGCGTGATCGAACGATTCGCTCCCGGGGTCCACCGAAGAGCGCTGGAACCCCGGGACAGGGGAAAAAGAACGGGAAAATCCGGATGAAGCAGTGGGGATGATGGAAAAATATATATCTCAGGGGGATTAAAGTCAACACGCCATTTTTGGGATTCATCCCCCTTGGTCGTACATTTCAGCCGATGCCCGATTCGCCTCATATACGCACCGAAGACCTCTCGCGGTATTACCGCCGCGGCAAACACGAGGTCAAGGCCCTGGACGGCGTCTCGGTTACTATCGAACGCGGCGAGTTCCTGAGCCTCGTCGGATCTTCCGGCTCGGGGAAAACAACGCTCCTGAACCTCCTCGCCGGCCTCGACACTCCCACCAGCGGCACGGTGGAGTTTGACGGGGTCCTTCTCGCCGACATTCCGAGGAAACAGCGCGCACAGCAGAGGGCGCTGAAAATCGGGATGATCTTCCAGTCGTTCAATCTCATCTCGCATTACACCGCGCTCCAGAACGTGGAGACGGCGCTCTATTTCAACGGCACGCCCCCGGCCGAACGGCGCCGGATCGCCACGGAGGCGCTCGAACGGCTCGGGCTCGCCGACCGCCTCACACACAGGCCCGCGGATCTCTCCGGCGGCGAGCAGCAGCGCGTGGCCGTGGCCCGCGCCATCGTCAAGAAACCGGAAATCCTCTTCGCCGACGAACCGACCGGAAACCTCGATTACGAAAATTCCCGACTGATCTCGTCGCTGATCAGGCACTACAATATCGACGGGTTGACGATCGTGCTCGTCACCCACAACCTGGAGATGGCGCGCGACCTTTCCCACAGGATCGTCCGGATGGAATACGGCCGCGTGGTGGAAACGAGCCCGGGGAGGGTGGCGCGATGACCTTCCGGGACCTCATGATGATCTCCACCGGCAACCTCTGGAGGATGAAGCTCAGGGCGGTGCTGACGATCTCGGGCGTGCTCATCGCCATCGCCGCGTTCGTCTCGATGGTCTCCTTCGGGGCGGGGAACCAGGAGTACATCGAGACGGAATTCAACAAGCTGGGCCTCTTCACCACGATGCAGGTTTTCCCGAAGCGGGACGAGGACGTTCAGGATTCGCTCCCGAGGGCGAAACTCGACAGGGCCGCGCTCGCGAACCTGGGCGCCGTCCCGGGGGTCAATCTCGTCTATCCCTACGACGCGGTCAGCGTGAAGGTGCGCCTCGGCGACTCCCTCGTTTCCACCAGGGCGCAGGCGCTCCCGGCGGCGGCGATCAGGACGCGGCTCTTCTCCCAGCTCGCGGCGGGGACGACCTTCGCCGACGACTCGTCCCGGACCGCGATCGTCTCGGACGACCTCCTGAAGGAGGCCGGCATCACGAACTTCGATTCCGTCCTCGGCAAGCCGATCGTGCTCACCGTCAGCGTTTCGGTGATCGACAGCGGCCTCGCGCATATCCTGGTCGACCGGAACGAGTCGCTCCTCGACCGCGCGAAGAAGATCCATTTCGATTCGCTGGCCCGGGCGGAATACCGGAGCCGTGTGATCCGCGGGGAGGTGAGCGAGGTGGTGCGCAGGTTCGTCAGCGGATTCATGAACGCGCAGGCGTCGGTGAGCGATACGCTCACCATCTGCGGGGTCCGGCAGACGGCGCACATGGGTTCGGGCAGGATCGAGGACGTGATCATGCCGGTGATGACGGCCGTCCGGTTCAAGACCGGGGGGTTCGGCGGGAGCCCGACCGAGATCTTCGGCTCCCTGAGCAGCGGCACGCTCTTCGACCAGGGCGAGGACGGCTCGGGGCAAACATTTTCGCGGGTGACGCTCGACTTCGATCCGAAAGTACCGTACAAAACGGTGAAGGATTCCGTTGAGGGGCTCGGGTTCAGGTGTTTCAGCTTCGCCGAGGAGTTCGAAGAGATCCAGCGGGTGTTCCTCTACCTGAACATGGCCCTTGGGCTGATCGGGCTGATCGCGCTCAGCACGGCGTCCCTCGGGATCGCGAATACGATGATCATGTCGATCACCGAGCGGAGGAGGGAAATCGGCGTGCTCAAATCGCTCGGCGCCGACGAGAGCGACATCAGGAGGCTGTTCCTGGTGGAATCGGGCGCCATCGGGATTTTCGGGACCATGGGGGGGATCGTGTTCGGATGGGGAATTACCCGCGTGGCTTCGGTGATCGCGCAATCGTTCATGGTGGACAAGGGCATTCCCCCCATCGACCTTTTCGCCCTTCCCCTCTGGCTCATCGGCATATCGCTGGCGGTGGGAGTGGGCGTCAGCGTCGTGGCGGGCCTCTACCCCGCGTCGCGGGCCGCCCGCGTCGATCCCGTCGAAGCGCTCAGGAACGAGTAGAGGTACATCACCCCCTTGATACTCACCACCCCCCTGCTACATTCCACGCCATGGATATTCCGGAAGGGTTGGAGAAGCTGACGCTCTCCGAACGGGCCGTGCTGCGGCTGATATCGGAATCGATGACGACCAGGGAGATCGCCGAATTGCTGGCCCTGAGCGAGAAAACGGTCGAGAACCGGCGCTGCGGGATCGCGCAGAAGTTGAACCTCGGGGGGACGCGCGGACTCGCGCTCTTCGCCGTCGGGAATAAATCACTTCTCTGAAGCGGCGCGTTCCCGCCCGTACCCCCGGGCGACCCGCCCGCGCGACGGGGACGCCTACTTGATGTGCAGCTGCTCCCGGACGTCTTCGGCCGAGATCGGCGGCTGGCGCATCTCCGGCGGCTTCGCGGTGAGGACAGGGACATGCGACGTCCTCACCACTTTTTCCGCCACGCTCCCCATGAAGATGTGCGCGAGGCCGGTGCGGCCATGCGTCGCCATCAGGATCAGACCGGCGTTGTCGTGTTCCGCGAGCTTCACGATCTCCGTCGCCGGGTCCCCCCTCCGGACGACGCAGTCCACGCGCGTGTAATTCACGAGCCGCTCGCCGGCGAGGGCCTTCAGGTATTGTTCGGCTTCCCCCGTCCGCGAGTAGGCGACGTTGTCCTCCTTCAGGTACATGTCGAGCATCGGTTCGACGAGGATGTTCTCCGAAAGGACATGGAGGAAAAGGACCTTGACGTCCTTCGGGAGATCGAGCATGGCGAGATGGCTGATCACCCCGAGGGAATATTCCGAGAAATCCGTGGGGATCAGAATTTTTTTCAGCCGGTTCATACTGTCGCTCCTTTCTCCCCCCGACGCGGGGGCGGGTGTCATCGGATGTAGAGCAATTTTCGCACGAGCCGGACCGGCGGACCCGAACGGTCGACCGGTTCGGATACGAATTCCGCCACATAGACCCCTCCCGGCCGTCCCGACGCGTTCCAGACGGCGTCGTAGGTACCGGGCTCCTTCGTCCCCGAAAAGACCCTCGCGACTTCCTCTCCCAGGATGTTGAAGATTTTCAGCGTCACCCTGCTCCGCCCGGCAACGCCGTAGCCGATCGTCGTGGAGGGGTTGAACGGGTTCGGATAATTCTGGAGGAGGAACGGGCTCCGGGGATACGCAGCCGGCTCTTCGACGCCGAGAACCGCGTACGAAACCGAATCGAGGATCCTCAGGATCCACCGGTCCGGATCGATCATCACGCTCGCCGGCGCGACCGGGGAGTCGAACGAAAAATCCTGTGTCCCGAGCGAATCGACCACGACGATCGTGGTGTCCCACCCGGTGCCGGAGATCCGGACATCCACGGGCATGGTGAAGGCCGCCGGGTCGGCGGTGCCGGTCGTCTGCACAACCCGCAGGTCGACCCGATGACCGATCATGGTCGGGGACGAGGTCCAGCCGTACCGGTAGGTCGGGAATTTTTCTCCATAGACCCATTGGTCAAAGAAATACCCGAGGTCGGTCCCGGAGACGGCTTCGCATACCCGGCGGAAATCGGCGGTTGTGGCGGTGCCGAACCTCACGGCGGGGTCGTTGGCATACGAGTACATCGCGTCGAAGAATATGCTGTCCCCCATGACGTGCCTCAGCATGTGAAGCACCGAGGCCCCCTTGGAATACACCCTCGATCCCGAAAAGAGATTCCCCACGTTTGAGGTGTCCTGGACATAGAGTGTCCCGACGGCGCTCCTGGCCGCGTTGAGATGCACCGTCATGTAGTTATAGTAGGGCATGGCTCCGTATGCCCGCTCGCGGTAGAGGCCTGTATTGTAGGTCGCGAAGCCCTCGTTCAGCCAGAGGTCCGCCCAGCTCCGGCAGGTGATCATGTCGCCGAACCACTGGTGGGCCAGTTCGTGCGCGATGAGATTTTCGGAGTAGGACGTGGTGGACGTCATCGTCTGGTGCTCCATCGCCCCTCCCCAGCCGAAATCGCAGTGTCCGTATTTCTCTTCGATGAACGGGTACAACCCGAACAGGTCCGAATAAATCTCCAGCATGTTCACCGTCCTCGGCAGGTCTAACAGCGCGGCGGCAAGTTTCGCGGGAAGCACGTAGTTCAGCACCTCCATCGAATCGCCGGGGGCATAATGGAACCAGTTGGAGAACTGCACGTAGTTCGAAATCGCGACGGACACCAGGTACGTGGCGATCGGGTACCGTTCTTTCCAGTGTGTCGTGGCCGTCCCGTCCCCGTTGTTCACGACCCCGGCGAGCGTTCCGTTGGACCCGACCCTGAGCGTATCGGCGCACGTCACGATCACGTCGACGGAATCGGCCTTGTCGGTGAGCTGGTCCTTGCAGGGCCACCAGTCCTTCGCCCCGTACGGCTGGCTGAGCGACCAGATCCAGGGGGCCCCCTGGGCCGTCACGCTGAACACGAAACTTCCGAAACCGGACGGGGCCGGCAGGCCGTGGTAGGCGACGTGGATCGTGAAGATTTCCCCCGCAAGGTAGGAACTGTCGAGATACACCGTGATCATGTTCGATGCCCGGGTGTACGACAACGGCCCGTTCGGGGAGACGATCGTGTCGACGCTCAACGAGTCGGAGAGGTCGATACGGACCGACGACAGCCCGTCGATGACGGACGCCGCTCTGATCGCGACCACCCCCGTTATCTGGCCAGGGTTCGTGGAGATCCTCAGGCGGAGTTCGTACCAGGTGACGTCGTAATTGTCGTCGGCCAGGGTCGCGCGCTGGGCGAGCGGCGCGCGGGCGCGGTAACGTTCCATTTCCGATTGGATCAGTATTTTTTCCGCCCCGGCGTCCCGGGACGGTTTGCGCTGGGCGGACGCCCGGACGGCCGGGAGCAGGATCAGGAGCAGGATGACGGTGATTCTGGGCGGCATAGTGTCGACTTCTGTTCGTTCAACCCGATGGACCGAAAGAAGAACGCGGCGAGGTGATGACAGAACGGGTATCTGCCGAAAGATACCGATTCAGAGGATGGAATTCAATCGGAAAAAAGAAATCCCCGCGCCCGTGTGTCCCCGCTCACGGGCCGGGGATTCGGGTTTTTACACTGCTTCCGGTTATTTTTTCACCGGGAAATACCCCACTTTCGCGACGAGATCCTGACCCTCCTTGCTGAGGATCCAATCGATGTACTCTCTAAGCGCGCCCGTCGGCCTGTTCCTCAGATAAATGTAGAGATAGCGGGATATCGGGTACGTATCGTTCAGGACCGTTTCCTCGGTGGCCGCGACCGCCGGCGACGCATCGTCCTTCTTGATCAGGAGCGATTTGATGCCCGAGGCGTAGGCCGCGCCGCCGTACCCGATGCCCATCCTGTCCCTGGCGACGGCATGGACGACGGACGCGGTTCCCGGGAGGTTTTGCGTGCGTGCCGCGAAGTCCTCGTTCTCCAGGACGTGCTCCTTGAAGAAGACGTACGTACCCGAATTGTTCTCCCGGCTATAGAGGATGATTTTTCCGTCCATCCCGCCGAGCTCCTTCCAGTTGGCAATCTTGCCGGTATAGATGTCTTTAATCTGCGCGAGCGTGAGCTCCTTCAGCGGGTTCGATCCGCTCACGTAGACAGAAAGGCCGTCCTTCGCCACTTTCACCTCGACCCCGCGGGAACTGTACCGCTGTTTCAGTTTTTCCATTTCCGAGCCTTTCATCGGCCTGGAGGCGTTCGCAACGTCGGTGGTCCCGTTGATCAGCGCCGAGATGCCCGTCCCGGACCCGCCCCCGGTGACCTGGATCGTGACCCCCGACTTCTTCGACATGTACTCCTCGGCCCACCGCTGGGCAAGGATGACCATGGTGTCCGAACCCTTTACGGTGATGGTCTCGCCCTGAAAGGCGAACCCGAACGCGAAGAGGGCGGCGATTGAGAGAATGATGAATTTTTTCATTGAGTATGCTCCCTGGTTGTCAGAATCTGAATTGTGCCCTGAGTGTAAAAACGTTGTCCTCCAGGTCTTCCCTGAAGGCCGCGAGCGAGCCGGTGGCCGATTGCGCGGCTTTTTCGTTCATGACGATGTCGTAGTAGAAAGTGAACTTCACGCTCGCGTCGAAGTGGTAGATCCACCCGAGTCCGAACGTGGAGATCCGGAGATCCGCCGGGCCGAGATTGCCGCCGGACACGCCGACGTCGGCGCCGGAGACATCGGTATTGGGATCGAACTCGTCGTACCGCGCCACGAACTGGTGCGCGACGCCGATGTTCTGGATATACGCCACGTACCACCCGGCAAACTTCCGCATGTAGAGCGCCGTGACCGCATCGGTCGCTCCTGCGGACGTGTAGGGATTGTAGAACGAGGTCCCGGAGGATGTCCCGGGCTGTGTGCCCGTGATGTATTCACCCCGGAGCGAGAGCCCTCCGAACCCTGGGACGTCGTAATAGAGCTGGATGTCACCGCCGTAGTAATCGCGGGCATGCATCGCGCCCGTGTTTGAGACGGCGGAATCGACCGCGAACCGCTTCACGGCCTGGGAGGGTTCGACCGAATAGACGAACTTCGACGTATTGGTCACTTTCCCCGAGTAGAACGAGACGCCGCCGTCGATCGCCAGATTCTCTTCGGTGATGGGGAGCTGTACGCCCATCCTGCCGATGAAATCCTTGTGACGGTTGTTCTCGTTCGCCGTGTTCGACACCCCGTTGAAGAATCCCCCGCGGAAGTTGAAGAAGCTTATGGGGCCTTCCTGGGGCAGGATTTCGAGCTTGGCACCGAGCTCCCGCTCACCGGGGAAGAGAGCCTGGAAGAGACGCGACCGCTCGGGCATCTCCCGCGAGCCGGACGAGTAACTGATTTCGAAGCCGAACGGGCGGTCGAACACGCCGGCCGTGAGGCCGAAGGTTTTCTCCCAGGGGTCGATGATCGCCACGTAGGCGTCCTTGATGCCGACCCCGTTCTGCGTGACGTCGATCTGCAGAACGTACTGTGACAGGTCGTTGACGTAATTGAATTTGATCCGGCCGCGCCGAACGGAGAACCTGGACCGAACGTTGGTCGGGAAGTTGCCGCCCGCCACCGACGAGACTCCCCGGGTCTGGGCGACCTGGTATTGCGACTGGAGGTACCCGCTGATTTTCAATTTTTTCAGCGCGTCCACGGTGTTCCTGATGTCGGCAAGGGTTTCCCCAATGCCTTCGAGAGTGCTTTCGGTCTCCTCGAACTCCTCCCGCGAAACTGCGCGGGTGGTGTCCTGCGCCCTGAGAGGGGTCGTCAGGAACATGAAACCGATCATGCAAAATATGAGCCTCTGTTTCATTGTTGACCTGTTCCTGTATTGGAAGTCTGTTATTTACGGTGGAAATATAGCATTCCATATTCACCGTTGAATTACCCCGGTATTACGAAATCATGAACAATGGGATGTCACTGCGGCCCCGGGGGACCCGGGAGGAAGACGTGTGGCGGTCTGACCGTGGTCAGCCGGCAATTTTCAGCGTAAAACTGAAGACCGTCCCCGTGCCCGGGGAACTTTCAACGCTGACGGCGCTGCCGTGCGCTTCGACGATGTGCTTGACGATGGCGAGACCGAGGCCGGTCCCGCCCGCTTCGCGGGAACGTTCCTTGTCCACGCGGTAGAATCGTTCGAAGATGCGGCCGAGGTGTTCCGATGGGATGCCGATCCCCTCGTCTGCCACGCTGATGCGGACACCTTCCCCGGCGGGCGCGACCACAATCCGGACGGACCCCGACTCACGGTTGTATTTGACGGCGTTGTCCACGAGATTCACGAGGACCTGCTTCAACCGCTCCCTGTCGCCGTACACTTCCTGATCGGCGTGCAGCGTTTCGACGCTGATCCGGACGCTGCGGCGTTCGGCGATGGGGGACATTTCCGAGACGACGCCGCGCAGGAATTCACCCACGTCGAAGTATCGGAAACTCATTTTCATGTCGCCCGATTCGATCCGGGAAATCTCGATGAGGTCGTTCAGGAGCGCGCTCAGGTTTTTCGTGTTATGGAGGGCGCGGCGGAGGAAATCCCGGTTGACCTCCGGGTCGTCGACGGCCCCGTCGATGAGCGTTTCGAGCATCCCCTGGATGGCGAAGATCGGGGTCCTCAGTTCGTGCGACACGTTGCCGAGGAACTCGGTCCTCACCCGCTCGAGCTTTCGAAGCTGCGCGATGTCCTGGTTGAGCTTGTCGATCATGCCGTTGAGGGTATCTCCGAGTTTCCCCAGCTCGTCGTCCGAGCGGACCGTGATCCTCCGGTCGAGTTCGCCGGCGCGGATGTGGCCGGCGACGGCGGCCATCTCCGCCAGCGGTCCGGAGAGCCGCCGGGCCATAAACCCGATGAGGATGACGACGCCGCCGAAGATGGCCGCGCTGACGAGGATGATGTTGGTCCTGATCTCGGTGATCGCGGAATCGACCTGCGTGAGGGGGATGCTGAGGCGTATGACGGCCGCCGACCCGAACTGCCCCGCCGTGTCGAGTGGCGGGATGACCGGTCTGGCGAGGTAGAGGAGGTCCTGGCCGATCGTCGCGCTGTGCCGGGTGCTCGTGCCGATCCTGCCGCGGAGGGCCTCCGCGATCTCCGGCCTGCCGGCGTGGTTTTCCACGCGGCCCAGGTCTCCCTCCCGGATGTCCGAATCGAAGATGACCGTGCCGTCTCGCGCGACCAGCGTGACGCGGTTATTGCCGCTTCGCGCGTAGGAACGGAGGATTTCGTAGGTTCCGGTGTGAGGGGAGAGGGGGCTGCGAAGGAGGAAATTGATCTGCTCCGATTCGGTTTTCAGCTCGCCGACGACCCGCGCGCGGAGGAAATGCCCGACACTCAGCGCCGTGAAGATGCCTGCCGACGAAAGGACGAGGACGGAGACCGAAAGGAGGACGAGGGTGAGTTTTGTCCGGATGCGCATCACTGGGACCGGAGCCGGTATCCAACGCCCTTGATCGTTTCAACGTACCCCGCGTGTTTTCCGAGCTTGTCCCGGATCTTCGCAATGTGCACGTCGACCGTACGGTCCACGACCAGGGTGTCGCTCCCCCACACGGCGTTGAGGAGGGTTTCCCTGCTCACCGCCCTCCCCTCGCGCTCGGCGAGATACAGGAGTACATCGAACTCCTTTTTCGGAAAGAAAATTTCCCTGCCGTCGATCCTGATGAGATGCTGGTCGGGAAGGATTTCGATCGCGCCGACGACGATATGCTCCCTCTCCGCCCGGCCCGGGTCCCGTTTGCGAAAGATAGAGCGCACGCGCGCGAGGAGCTTCGGGATGCTGATCGGCTTTACCAGGTAGTCGTCGGCGCCGAGCTCCAGTCCGAGCACCTCGTCCACCTCGGACCCCTTCGCCGTCAGGAAGATGATCGGGATGGCGGAGGTCTTCACGCCTGACTTGAGGCGCTTCACCACCTCCCAGCCGTTGACCTCCGGCATCATCACATCCAGGATGACCAGGTCCGGCATCTGGTTTGCCTGTTCGAGAGCGGCCGCGCCGTTCCGGGCGATGAGGACGTTGTAGCCCTCCTTCCGGAGGTTGTATTTGACGAGGTCGACGATGTCCCTGTCGTCGTCGACGACGAGAATGGTCTGCATCCGGTTATCCCGCCCCGTGCTTGACGATTTTCGCCTGCGCGATGAAGATGACCTCTTCGGCGATGTTCGTCGCGAGATCGGCTACCCTCTCGAGGTTCCTGCTCACGCGTATCAGCTCGACGCCGGCATCGATCACAGACGGATGTGACTTCATCGTCGCCATGACGTCGGCGAACACCTTCCGGTTGAGGTCGTCGATCATGTCGTCCTGGTTCAGCACCGCCCGCCCGAGGGAGGGATCGCTGTGGATGAACCCGTCGAGCGCCTGGCGCACCATCCGGCGGACCGTCTCCGACATCGACATCACCATTTTGAACGAACCCTCGAGCCCTCCAGTTTTCAGCACGAGCGAGGACTCCGCGAGGTTCACTGCGTGGTCCCCGATCCGCTCCAGGTCGTTGTTGATCTTCTGGGCGGCGAGGATGAGCCGCAGGTCGCTGGCCACGGGCTGGTTGAGAGCGAGGAGATCGATGATCTGGTCGTCGATCCTGATCTCGAGGGAGTTGACCTCCTGGTCCCCCCCGATGACGGCGGTCGCCGCCGCCCGATCGCCCGTACGGATGCAGTCGAGGGCGCGGATCAGCGCATCCTCGACGAGGCTTCCCATCCTGACCAGGTGGTCCTTGAGCGCCTGTAAATCCTTGTCGAAATGACGTTCCATGACTATGGTGGGGTCGTTGAACGTGGCAATATACGGTTTTTGATCTTCACCCGAAACGGCCCGTGATGTAGTCCTCGGTCTGTTTCTTCGCCGGCGTCGTGAAGAGCACGTCGGTGCTGTTGAATTCGACCAGCTCACCGATGTAGAAAAACGCGGTTTTGTCGCTCACGCGTGCCGCCTGCTGCATGTTGTGCGTGACGATGACGATCGTGTACTGTTCCTTCAAAGAATGAATCAGCTCCTCGATCCTGGCCGTCGCCGACGGGTCGAGGGCGCTCGCCGGCTCGTCCATCAGCAGGACCCCGGGGTTGACGGCGAGCGCGCGGGCGATGCAAAGCCGCTGCTGCTGGCCGCCGGAGAGCGAGAGCCCGCTCTTGTTCAGGTCGTTCTTCACTTCCTCCCAGAGCGCGGCCTGCCGGAGGCTTTTCTCGACGATTTCATCGAGCGTCTTCGCGTCGCGAAGGCCGTTGATACGGGGCCCGTACGCGACGTTTTCGTATATCGATTTCGGAAAGGGGTTCGATTTCTGGAAGATCATCCCGACGTTCTTGCGCAGTTCCACCACGTCGGTCCCGGGGGCGTAGATGTCCCGTCCGTCGACGGTGACCGTGCCCTCCACCCGGACGCCGTCGATCAGGTCATTCATCCGATTGAGCGCGCGGAGAAATGTCGACTTCCCGCAGCCCGACGGACCGATGAGCGCGGTGACCCGGTTCCGCTCGATGCTCATCGAGATATCCTTCAGGGCCTGTTTCTGTCCGTAATACAGGTTCAGGCCGCGCGCTTCGATCGTATATGACGGTTGATTCAACAGGTGATTCACCGGTGGTACTACGATAGTGTGCGTTTTCTTATTCTGTAGCGTAAAAAGATCGCCGTAAAATTCAGACTGAATGTCAGCATCAACAGCACGAGCGTCGTCGCGTACTGGATCCCCATCGTGGCTTCCACGTCCGGCGACTGCGTGGACATGATGTAGACGTGGTACCCCAGCTCCATGAACTGGTCGGAGAGCGACATTGGAAGCCTGGGGAGAAAATACGCCGCGCCCGTAAAGAGGATCGGCGCGACTTCGCCCGCCCCGCGGCTCACCGCCAGGATCCCCCCCGTCATGATGCCGGTGACCGCGTTCGGCAGGACGACCTTCCGGATCGTCTGCCACTTTGTGGCGCCCAAGGCCAGGCTCGCCTCGCGCAGTTCGCGCGGAACGGCCTTGATTGCCTCCTCCACCGAGACGATCACGACCGGCAGGGTCAGCAGGGCCATCGTCAGGCTCGCCCAGAGGATGTTCGGCTGGCCCCAGACCAGTTTTCCCCCGCCGGAGAAGACGCCGTCCATCCCGGAGCCGACGAACTGAACGAAAAATCCCAGCCCGAAGAGGCCGAAGACGATGGCGGGGACGCCCGCGAGCGAGGTCACCGCGAACCGGATGAGGCGCGCGAGGCGCGACCCCTGGCTCGCATATTCGGCGAGGTACACCGCGGTGATCGTTCCGACCGGGATCCCGCCGATCGACATGATGAGCACCAACATGAACGTCCCGAAAATCGCGGGGAACACGCCGCCGGCGGTCATGCCCTGGGTGGGTTCGCCGGTCAGGAACTCCCAGGTCACGTGCCCGGCGCCTCCGGCCACGATGTCGCCCATGAGGATGAGCACCGAGGCGATGATCGCGAACGCGGAGACGATCGACGCCAGCGCCGCGCCCCTGACGAGGAATTTATCCTTCGTCTTCATTGCCCGCCCCCGAATTTTTTCATCAGCTGCTTCCGGACCACGAACTCCGCGAAGGCGTTGAGCGAGAAGGTGAACAGGAACAGGATCGCCCCGATCAGAAACAGAATGTTGTAATGCGTGTCGCCGAACACCACCTCCGCCATTTCCGCGCCGATGGTTGCCGACATGGTACGAACGGGCACGAAGAGGTCGGGCGAAAGAAGCGCGGCGTTACCCGTCGCCATCAGGACGATCATCGTCTCGCCGAACGCCCTGCCGATACC
This sequence comes from Bacteroidota bacterium, assembly GCA_035292425.1. Classification (GTDB taxonomy): domain Bacteria; phylum Bacteroidota; class Ignavibacteria; order UBA10030; family SZUA-254; genus SZUA-254. The sequence continues at coordinate 4,494 of DATDQD010000189.1, read as the reverse complement.
GAGGAGGACGGATGCGTACACCCCCGGCGTCGCCGCGGGAAGGACCACGAAGAGGGCCGTCTGCCACCGCGAGGCGCCGAGCGCCAGACTCGCTTCGGTGAACGACTTCGGCACTGTCGAGAGCGCGTCCTCGGTGAGCGTATAGATGATGGGGAGCACGGCGAGCGCGAGCGCCGCCCCCCCGATGAACGCGTTCAACCGGTATTCGAAACCGAACAGGTCCTGGAAGAACGTGGCCAGCGTGATCAGGGCGAAGAACCCGATCACCACGGAGGGAAAGCCGGCGAGGATTTCGATCGTCGGCTTCATGATTTCCTTCGCCCAGCGGGGGGCGATAATGGAAGTGTAGAGCGCCGCGAAGATGGCCAGGGGAGCGGCGAGAAGGACGGCGATCAGCGACACCTTGAAACTACCGATGATGAGCGGAAGGAGGCCGAACTTCGGTTCCTGCGAAACGGGTTCCCACCTGGTGCGCATGAGGTCGGTCACGCCGACGTCTTCCCCGGCGATGCTCATCTCCAGGCCCGTTTCCGACGCCCCCGGCGCCACGGACGGATCGGAGCCGTATGATTCCTGCACCTCGCCATAGGATTCCTGCGCCCCGTCCGCGGCGATGCCTGCGGCAGGTGCGGGATCCGCGGGGAAAAAGAACGGCAGCGCCTCGCGGAACACGAAGGCGAACACCAGGATGATCACCGCGAACGAGCCAGCGGCCACGACCGTGATGACCTTTCGCGCGAGGGCGTCGGCAATGTGCGCCCGTTTCCGGATGGGGGTCAGTTTCATTTATCGCGTTAATCTAGCCATATCGTTTCAACCCGATGTTGCCGCAATATTACGAAACTGTTAAGAACCATGCTCCTTCCCCCGGGCTGTTGTCCCGTTCCTTGTCAAACTCCCAAATTCTCTCTACATTGGGCATTGTGTAACGGCATCCCGACCAACCCGATTGACCCCGTGAACCAAATCCGACACTTGATCATCGCCCTGCTTCTGGCACTTCCCGCCCCTGCTCTCCGGGCCCAGGACGGGGTTCAATCCCCCGAAACGGCCGACACGGTCAAAACCTACTTGATCGACGAGGTAATCGTCACGGGGACCCGCTCGAAAAAAAAGATCGTCGACGTTCCCTACCCCGTGGACCGGGTGCCGGAAACCGATTTCCGGTACGCCCGGAAGACATCGGTCAACGACGTCCTCGGCGCCATCCCCGGCCTCTTCCTCCAGTCGCGGTACGGGAACCACGACGTCCGGATTTCGATGAGAGGGTTCGGGAGCCGGTCGAACACGGGGATCCGCGGCATCAGGATACTCCTCGACGGCATACCGGAATCGGAGCCCGACGGCCAGACGAGGATCGAGGCGGTCGACTTCAACTCCCTCGGGGCGATCGAGCTTGTCCGGGGCAACCTCTCGTCGGCGTACACCAACGCGCCGGGCGGCGTGATCAACTTCATCAACGACCTCGGCTCCGGCGGGTCCGCGCTCCTCTCCTTCAACCAGTTCGGATCTTTCGGGCTCCACAGCAGCGGCATCAGGGTGAACGCCGGTTCGCAGGCGTACCGGGCGCTCGGCACGTACAACTACCACAGCGCGCGGGGATACCGCCCGCACAGCGTCGACTACTGGCATACTCTGAACGGCGGCCTCCAGGTCATACCCGACGATCGATCGACGCTCTCCATCCACGCCTACTACGTCGAGGGGCTCATCAGGCTCCCCGGATCGCTCACCCGGGAACAGTTCGACGGCGACCCTTACCAGGCAAACCCGCGGGACGTCGCCCGCGACACCCGCAGGCTCACGAAAAAGGGCCGCGTGGGAGTGCGATACAACAGGTTCTTCGGCGGGAACGAGGACCACGAGCTCGAGGTCACCGGCTACGGTACGATGAAGTATTTCGAGCGAGTCGCCCGCTCCTTCCGGATCTTCAACCGCAACGGGATCGGCATGAGCGCCCACTATCGGGGCAGGACTACGATCTTCGGCGCCGCCAACGAATTCACCGCGGGTCTCGACGCCTTCTACCAGACCGGACCGATCGAGGAGTACAGGAACATCGGCGGAACGAAAAGCGACGTCCTCGAAGGGCTCACGAGCGAAACAATCGGGAACAACGGCATGTTCGTCCAGGACATCCTCACGCTCGCGCCGGAACGGCTCGATCTCACGGCCACCCTGCGGTACGACAACATGAGTTTTTCCGCGGACAACAGGCTTTTCGAACTGCGGAACGCACGGAGGGTGTTCAGCCGGACCACCCCCAAAGCGGCGCTGAACTATAAATTCACGCCGCATATCTCCGCGTACGCGTCGTACGGGCTGAGTTTCGACTCCCCGGCGGACAACGAGATGGACAACTATCCCACCAGCTCGAATCCGACGCCCCTCCTCAACCCCGACCTGGATGCGCAGAAATCGAAGAACCTCGAGACGGGTATCAAGGGTTCGGCGGAAGGCCCGGCGGGGAGTTTATTCGGAAGGACGACCTTCGAGGCGTCGGTGTATCATATCACGACGGAGGACGAGATCGTCCCCTTCGAAGTCTTCGGGGACGTCTTTTTCAGGAACGCCGCATCATCGGCGAGGACCGGCGTCGAAGCGGGGTTCACCTCGGTGATCGCGCGGGAGATCACCCTGCGCGCCGCCTACGCGTGGTCGGATTTTACCTATACCGAGTATGCCGCCCGCTCCACGGAGGTGGACAGCGCCGGCAACATCGTGGACATCGACCGCGACTTCTCCGGTCACTTCCTCCCGAGCAATCCTGTACACAACCTCACCCTCAGCGCCGCGTATGAAAAGGAGCTCTCCGGGACCGTCACAGCGTTCCTCCGGCCGACATTGCGCGTCGTCAGCGGATTGTTCGTGGACGACAGGAACTCCGAGCAGACCGACGGGTACGGGCTCGTCGACATCGTCGGGGGGGTCGACATGAAGTTCGGAAGGTTCAACCTCCTGGTTTCGGGGGGATGCTACAATATCGCCGACCGGACCCACGTCTCATTCGTGAACATCAATTCCGCCACCGGGGAGTTCTACGAAGCCGGAGCCCCGCGGAACTATTTCGGCGGGATCAATCTCGGGTATCAATTATAGATGGAACGGGCAGGACTGAACAATATCCGTTTCCCGCAACGAAACCGCCGCAGCCCCGGAGCCGCGCGGATGCCCCGCATGCTCCGGATGCTCCGGGCACTGTTGGTACCGACGCTCGCCCGGATACTCACCCTGGGGTTTACCGGGACCGTTCCCGCCCCGTCCCCCGAAGCGCTCGCGGCCGGAGAAAACTTCAGGATTCATCCGGGACCCGTCACGCAGACCGAGCCGGTCATCGTCCGTCATCCGCTCAACGACAGCATCCTGTTTGTGGCGGCGAACACGATCGACCTGTCGTCGGGATTTATCAGTGAGGGGATCTACATGAGCCCGGACGGGGGCCCGACGTGGTCCGGTTCGGATACCTGCAACGGAGCGCCGATCCAGTTTCACCGCGGCGACCCCGGCGTCGCTATCGACAGGAACGGCGTTTTTATCCTGACGCGGCTCGGTTTCTCGCCGGGGCTCTACTCCCATTTCTCGACCGATGCCGGCGTGACGTGGTCGGCGCAGAAACAGATCGCCTCCAACGACCAGGACCGCGCGGACCTTGCCACCGACGGGGATCCGTCGAGCCCGTATTTCGGCACGACCTACGCCGCGTGGGTGAGGTTTTCACCTCCCTACCCGGTCCTCGTGTCCGCCACCACAGACGGCGGCTCGACATGGAGCGTCCCGGTCCAGGTCAACAATCCGACTCAACGGTGCCAGGGTGCAGACATCGAAGTCGGCCCCGGGGGGGCCGTCTCTATCTGCTGGGCCGGCGTCATCTCCACGTCGCCCTTTACGGAGGATTTTGTCGGATTCGCGCGCAGTACCGACGGCGGCGCAGTCTGGACGGTGACCGAGAACGCGTTCGATATCAACGGGATCGCCGGAACGTTCCCGCAGAAAGCGAACATCAGGGTGAACGGCCTCCCGCGGCTCGCGATCGATAACAGCGGCTGGACAACGGGGGGAAGGATATACATCGTCACGACTGAAAAAAATCTCTTGCCGGCCGGATCGGACCCTGATATTATCCTCCGGTTCTCTTCCGACAGCGGCGCCACGTGGTCTGCCGGCATCCGCGTGAACCGGGACATGCCGAACAACGGGAAAATCCAGTATTTCCCGGCCCTCCACACGGACGATTGGGGGGGAGTCGATATTCTCTATTATAGCGACGAACCAACGACGTCCGACTCGGCGGCGATATTTCTCGCACTGTCGATCGACGGGGGGATATCCTGGGAGGCCGGAGAAATCGGTGACCATCGTTTCCTCCCCCAACCGATCGGCGGGCTCGGCGCGGGATACCAGGGGGACAACATCACCCTGACCTCTTCCGGCGACATGCTCTGGCCGGTCTGGACTGACAACTCCTCGGGTATTTATCAGATCTGGACCTCTCCC
>DATDQD010000188.1:0-4074 GCA_035292425.1 Bacteroidota bacterium | reverse complement strand
CGCCCACTGCCGGGCATCGTTCACCGCGAAGGAATGCCTGCCGAACTCCCATCCCCTGTTGCGTCCCTTCTCATAATCCTTGTGCCGGAAATCTTCGTTAGCTTCGCCCGCCAGGATCCAGTCGTACGTCCCGTCCTCGTTGTCCCCGGAGCTTCCGATATGTCCCTCGTAACTCCCCCGCCACGGCGTCGAGTAGATGCCGATCCGCAATCCGAGGGCGTGCACCGAATCGGCGAGCGCCTTCATGTCCGGAAACTTCCCGTTTCCCTGGATCGCGGTGAACTCTCCACCACGGACCCCCTGCCATCCGTCGTCGATGTTGATGTAGCTCCACCCGTGATCTGCCAGCCCCTTCTCCGCCATCGCCCGCGCCGACGAGAGGACTTTTTCGGCGCTCACCGACCCGCCCCAGCAGTTCCAGCTGTTCCAGCCGAGCGGGGGCGTGAGGGCGATCACCTCGCCCGTGACGATCCTGAGCGTCCTGGAGGCGGAACCGAGTGCGTTCGTCGCGGTGAGCGTGACCCGGTGATCGCCCGGCGATGCGACGGTCCCGGAGATCCTGCCCGAGCCGGCATCGAGGGTCAGGCCCGCCGGGAGCCTTTCCGCCGAAAACGTCATCGGCCTTTCGCCGGTCGCGGGAATCGTATAGACGACGCCGTGGCCCGGGCGCGCGCCGAACACCGACGGCCCGTTGATCCGGGGCGTCGGCGGCGTCGGCGGCGTCAGGATGTACGGTTCGCGGGCGGGAGCGGGGATTCCCGCCGTGAGTTCCGCCGCCGTCAATGCGGCGTCCGTCGTGATGCGCGCGTCGGCCCAGTCGGCGTGGTCGTAGTCGATGCCGTCGCCGGCGTCGGTCACCAGCAGCCCCAGCATCCGGACGCCGTTGATGTCCAGGTTCACCGGCTTCGCCGCGTCGCGGGTCGTCATCCGGCCGCTCTTCCACAATACCTTCTTGTCGCCGAGGACAAAAAATTCCACGCCGGCTTCGTCGTTCCCGGTTTCTTCGTCCACGCCGACCGACGCGATGAAGCGTTTCCCCTTTCCGCCCAGGTTCAGCAGGAACGTGCTGAGCGCGTGCGTGCCGACGCCCCTCTCGAACGTTTTCCCGCGGATAGTGAGCGGGTTACCGTCCACCGATTTCCCGGCTTTCGGTGTGCTCCAGCCGCATTTCATCAACGAGAGCTCGGCCTCGTCGAGCCATACCGTCCCCTCCTGGGCGCGCAACGGCGCGACGGGGGCGGCGGATGCGGCCAGCGCCGCCATCAGCAAAGCGATATTTTTTGTCATGGATTCCTCACCGGATTATCACTTCATCCACGAATAACCACGCCTTTTTCCCCTCCGAGGAATGTCCCGGGGGGCAGAGCCCGATGTTCTTCACGACCACGCGGAGATACCGCTCCCTGAATTCTTCCAGGGAGAGCGTGAACCCCTGCGCGCCTTTGACGCTGTTCCGCATCTTCATCAGGTCGGAGGAGAACTTGCGGACGGGCTGGAATTCGGCGCCGTCCGACGAAGTGAAGAGATCGGCGGACGCGGGGAGGAAGATCCACGAACCCGTGTCGTTCAGGCAGCCGACCGACACGGAGGTGAGCTCCCTGGGCGAGCCGAAATCGAAGAGCAGGTCGAGGTTGTTCCCCTCGAAGCCGAGCCACCGCCCGTCGTTGTGGCGGTCGCTTCCCCGTTTGCCGTCGACGAGGGCGAGCGCCCCGCCGGCGGAATATTTATCCGCGGGCGCGGAGCCGAGCGCCAGCGTTTTCACGCCCTTCACGACGGCAATGTCCTTCGTCGTGACCGCGCTCAGCCCTCTCCGGCCGACGGAGACGGCACGGACGATGGTGGCGGTATCGATCGTAATCGGATTGCGGTAGACGGGGGACCCGAGCCCCGGCTCCGTTCCGTCGATCGTGTACCTGATCGGGGTGTTCTCTTCCTTCGTGGTCATCTCGACGCGCTGCGGCTCCAGGTAGACGCCGCTGGCCGCGGAGATGCGCGGACGCGGGGTGTAGGAAGGTCCCGCGGCGCGGGCCTCGAACGCCTCGAGGACCGGCCTTCCGATCCAGGAATCGGGCTGCCGGAGCCCGAGGGCCCAGGCAACCGTGGAGGCGGTATTGAGGGAATTGTTCGGCTTCACCAGCATCCTGTTGACGAGCGTTCCCGGGCCGGAGACGATCCAGGGGACCTCGATCTCGTCCATGCTTTCGCCCCCGTGGCCGTGACCGACGCCCCCGTGGTCGGTGATCACAAAGAAGAGAAGGGAATCGAACAGACCGCCCTTGATGAGTTCCGAAAAAAGGTCTCCGAGCGCCTCGTCCACGTCGGCGACCGACTTCCAGTAGCTTTCGGTCCCGTGGCCCGACTCGTGGCCGACGTCGTCGGCGTGCCCGATATAGATGAACGTGAACGCAGGCCGTTCGGCAACGATGTACGACGCCGCTTTGAGGACCGTTTCGTGGTAGTCCTTCGAGAACACCTCCGCATCGATGTCCTTCGGGTTGTAGAAGTTCGCCAGCTCGTCCCAGTCGTAGAACATGGCGGTTTTCGAGCGGGGCATCTGCTCCCGCACGATCTTAAAGATGGAGGGGAAATAACCGTCGGCATCCCGGTCGGCGGGGACGATTGTCGTGTTGGCCCGCGTCCACCCGTTTCTGGTTATTCCGTGCTGTTCCGGTCCGGCGCCCATCAGCATGGAGGACCAGTTGGGCGCGCTGACGGTGGGCATGACCGCCCGCGTGGCGAGAGAGAGGGCTCCCCTGCGGATCAGGATGTCGATGTTGGGGGTGTTACTGAACTGGAGTCCCTCGTTCGAGAGCGCGTCAACGCCGATCACGACAACCCCGGGCGGCCGGGGGGGCTGGGGGAGTTGCTGTGACCACGTTACCGCGGGGGGAAAGAGAAGCAGGATGACGAACGGAGATATTGTTTTTTTCATGGGCGTCCGGATGTTCACCTGAATATCGGTTATTTTTTCGTAAATGGCTCCTGCCTGAGATAGACCCGGAACTCCCTTATTTTCGCAGGAGCATTCCCCCGGCGGGAAAGATACGCAAACCCGCCGACATTCCGGGATTCCCCGATGTCCACGATGATGTTGTGGGGATGAGGGGGTTTGACCGACCCCCACTGCGTGTGCCAGATCGATTCAGGGTCGCCATCGAGGGCATTTTCCCCCCTCCCGTCTTCGGCGACGAGTTCTTCGCTTGCCACCGAAACGATTTTCCACCCGCCGCGGTCGATCTTCTTCCCCCGAGTGTCCAGGAGATAGATTTCCGCCGCCGAGGCAAAGGGGTCGTCCCTCAGCGACGAGAGGGATTCGAAAGCCAGATACCGTGCCGTGACCGGCGCGAACGAAAACACCTGCTCGCTGTCGCCCGGCGCGAAGGAATCGCGCACGACCACGTCAGCGGAGTCGAGTGAAAACGTCCCCGCTTCCCTCACCGGCGGCGGGGGCGCGAGTTTATCTGCCTGGAGCCTGTTCAGCACGGGCTCCGTCAGTCCCCGGATTGTCCGCGCGCCGGTGTCCTCGAGCTCGAAGACGACGATATCGTTCCCGTCCTCCTTCAGCCAGACCCCCGGACAGTAGAGCGTCTGCTGCGGGCCGATCGACCAGTAGCGTCCGAGGTTGCGGCCGTTCACCCAGACGCACCCTTTCCCCCATTTGCTCATGTCGAGGAACGTGTCGCCGGTCTTCGCCAGCGTGAAGACCCCCCGATGCAGCGCCGGGACGTTCCGGATGGTGCCCGGCGCGAAATTAAAATCGCCGACGTCCGCCATCGGCAACGGATAGATCCTCCACCCGGTGAGCGGCCTGCCGGCGAGGAGGACCTCCCTCGTGATGCCTTTCCGGTTGTCCACCATCTGCCGGCCGTAGTTGATCCTCCCGCCGTTTTCCACCAGGATGTCGAGGACGGCCGGTTCTGCGATCGCCGGAACGGCGATGGACTGCTGAGCGTGCCGGCGGTCGAGCGATCCGAGCTTGCGTCCGTCGAGGAAGACGACGCCGTAGTCGCGCAGATCTCCGATGACCAGGTCCCCTCCGCTCCCCGCGTCAAGCGTGGTCCGGTAGAGCGCGTA
>DATDQD010000187.1:0-27181 GCA_035292425.1 Bacteroidota bacterium | reverse complement strand
CTCCCCGCCGTGATATCGGCGAATGCCACCACGACATACAGAAGCGCGATCCAGATGAAGATCATCATCGCGAAACCGGCGCGGGGCCCGAGGTGCTCGCGGGTGATGCCCGCGATCGAGCAGGCGCCGTGACGCACAGAGGCCGTGAGACTGCTGAAGTCGTGCACCGCCCCGATGAACACCACGCCGAGGCTGATCCAGAGGAGGCAGGGGAGCCATCCCCAGGTCTGGCTGGCGAGGATCGGGCCGGCGATCGGCCCGGCCGCCGCGATGGCGGAGAAATGCTGGGCGAAAAGGTAAAATGGACGCGTGGGGACGAAATCCACGCCGTCGGACATTTTATGCGCTGGCGTGGGAACGGAATCGTCGGGGTTGAACCGGGCGGCGACCCACCTCCCATAGAGACGATAAGCGGACACCAGGAAGACCAGGAACGCGAACGCGAGTATCGGAAGGTTCATCAGGTGTCCGGTTTGAATTCAGGAATATTGTTAAATTCTTTGGAATATCGAAATCAGGGAGAACCCGATGACAAACGGCAACCAGGAAGTACTGCTTCCGTACCTTAAAACCGGCATCGCCCTGCTGGCGTTCATCTGTCTGGCGATTCTGGTCTACGTCCTCCACCAGGCGGGGGACCTACTGATCCCGTTCGTGGTGGCGGTGCTCATCTACATGCTCCTCCAGCCGGTCATCCAACTCCTCGAAAAATGGCGCATGCCGCGGGCGCTGGTGACGTTGCTGGCGATGGGAGTCACGATGGTGGTCGTGTGGGGGATGTCGCAGGTCATCTATCAGAGCATCGCGGCGTTCACCGGCGGGCTCTCTCAATACGAGGGGAGGTTCAACGACATCTGGCAGCGCATCGGCTCGCTGCTCGGGGTATCGCCCGACGCGCTTTCGGGCGGCTGGAACATCGCGGACGATCCACGCATCGCGGAATTCCTGAACGGCGCGACGATCACCGACCTGGTGAAGCTCCTGCTGGCGTCGGTCAATTCGCTCCTTTCGAACCTGGTCCTGGTATTCATCTTCCTCCTCCTGCTCCTGCTCGGCCGGGACATGCTGCCGAAAAAACTGAAATACGCGTTCAGCCAGTCGCTGGCCGGCAGGCTGACGGACATGACGCAGGGAATCCGGGCGAACATCCAGAAGTACCTCGTGATCAAGACGATCATTGGCCTGCTGGCGGCGGGGGTCGTGATGCTCATTACTCTGGTCTTCGGCCTCGACTTCGTAATCGTCTGGGGCATCCTCACGTATTTTCTCAGTTTTATTCCGAACATCGGATCGATCGTCGCGAGCGTCCTGCCCTTTCTTTTCGCGCTCGTGCAGTTCGACACACCCATGACCGCGGTGTGGATCGGCGTTTCGATCTTCGCGGTGAAGTTCTCCATCGGCAATCTGCTCGAGCCGCGGCTGATGGGAAGGAGCATCGACCTGAGCCCGCTGTTAATCATGTTCTCGCTGATTTTCTGGGGGTCGATCTGGGGGATCGTCGGGATGTTCCTCTCCATACCGCTGACGGCGATCGTCAAGATCGTGTTCGACAACGTCAAACCGTTGCGGCCGATCGGAATCCTGATGGGAGAGGATGTGAGGGGAGAAACGACGGCGCCGGCGTGAGAGCGCCGGCGCTGCCGATACGAATCGCCTTTTGCTATTTGACCAGGATCATTTTTCGGGATTGGGTAAATACCCTCGAGATGTCCTTGCTTCCAACGGCCTCGATCCTGTACAGATAGACTCCGCTGGCAAGACCCGCCGGTTTCCATTCGACGGATTTATATCCCGCTCCCTGGTTTTGATCGACCAGTCGTTCCACCTCTTCACCCAGGACATTGAAGATCTTCACGGTCACCCGGCTCTCGACGGGGAGCTGGTACCGTATGACCGTGGCCGGGTTGAAGGGATTCGGATAGTTCTGCTCCAGCGCATAATCGGCCGGGATCGCCGCATACCCCTCCGGATCCCCGACGAGCCGGACGGAGACATCCTCCATCTGTGGAATGTCGGTGGTCCCCTCACCCTCCATCGGGTACACCCCGATGACCCGGCCGGCATTTTTCACTTCAAGAGCGTATCCCCCGTCACCCGCCCCGATGTTCCAGCGTACCGCGAGGGGGCCCCGGGCGCCGCTGATCATAATAGAATATTCCCTCCGTCCCGAAGACGCGGGATCGAGGGCTTCATAATTCCGCTGGGAAACGAACCTGACGTCGAAGGCGCCGTCCGGAGGGGGAGGCGGGAGTTCGAAGAGCAATGGATCGGGTTCCCCTTTCCGGGATGAAAAATAGAGCCAGGCCTGCTTTCCGGAGGCGTCGGTGATCAGGAGGCTGGAGAGTTTCTTCTCCAGCGCCTGCCGGGCGCTCATGACGCCGATCCTTCCCTGTCCCGGTCCGCCGGCAGCCAGCGCGGCGCTGAGCCCCGGCTGATCGAAAACGATTTTCCCCCCCTGGTTCACCCGGACCCAGTACCCCCGCCCCGGCGTGAGTTCCGTTTCGTTGAAGTACCCGGTGTCATTCGAATACCCGATGAAGTTCGACTGAATGATGAGGGGCGGAACCGCGGAGACTGACGTCACGGGAACGAGCGATGAGGCCGGGCCGAGGAGGTTCCACCGGGCGTCGACGTCCACCGTCTCCCGGGAGACGATGTCGCCGGCGAGTGGAATGAGCTGCTCCGAACCGTATTTGATCCAAAAGCCCTCACCGACGAGGAGGGTTTCCCTGGCGCTGTACGAGGAGTGGAACGCATAGGCGGGGGAACCTGCCGTCGGGAAGAGTATGGATTTCCGGTTCACCCCCATATCGACGGGGAGCGAGATCAGGTTCCAGTCCTCCGATATGGTGATTCCCATGAACCGGATGTCCACCGTCATCGGTATCGTCGACAGAGGCATGGCCGGATCGTTGCTCGCGAGGGTGAGGTTCCTGTGATACTTGCCCGCCGCGAAATTCCCGAGCACCCTGATGTCCACATCGCGCGACTCATGAGGGTTGACGGTCGCCGAGGCCGGGTCGATGGACCCGATGAACAACGGCTCGATCTGGAGAGATTGATACAGCGGGCCGAACATGGTGCGTGAGGGACTCAGTGTCCCCGGCGCCGGATAGCCGCTGAACGAACCGACCGCGAGGAGCCGCGTTCCCTCCCGGTCTGCGGGGAGCGGAACCGGTTTGCGGAAAAAAGACACGGAGCCGGCATGCGCGAGGCCGATGAAGTAGTACTTCCCGGGAACAAGCGCGTAACTTACCGGGCCGGAGGAATAAAATTTCTTTCCGGTGTCCGCGGACCACTGGTAGATGTCCAGATAAACCTGGTAGGGACCCGCGAGGGTATTCGATTCGTAGAGCATGAAGTCCATACCCGTCGGGAACGGGACATGGAGGAAAAACCTGAATGATTTGAGGGTGGTCGGCCCGGATACGGTGAAGATCCCGCCCTTGATGGCGTTGGCGCTGGCCAGCGGGTTGAGCGAATCGCCGAAGGCGGGATTCTCCTGCGCCCCGGCAAGGGTGTAGCGCAAATGTCCCTCGCCGTTATTCACGATCGTGACCGAAACGAGTCCCGTGTCCCCGGAGAACGCGGTGACCCTGAGAGTGTCCTCGTCGATGGACATCACGGGCGGATCGATGGTCAGGTCCACCCGGATGGCGGGATCGGGGCGCACCGGGTCGTTGGTATTCAGCACGATGTTCGCATGGTATTCAAACCCATCGAGGTCCCCGGTGTTGATTTTTACGGTGATGCTCGTCGAATCCCCCGGAGCCACCACCCCGGAATCGGGGCTCACCGCAAGCCAGGCGAAGTCGGCGCCGAGCGAGATCCCGTCCCACCAGGCATTCGTCGGATAAAAATTGTACAGGTAAAGCCGGTAGAACTGGTTCACGTACGCGGCGTTCCGGAACGGAATCGATGCCTTGACGAGCGTGCCGTCGATATGGTAGTCGAATTTTTTTGCGTCCCAGTCGATGTTCCTGAATTCGATCCTGTACCACTGGTTCACAGCGTAGGGGTAACTCGCATCGCCGCCGACATCACCATTCACATAGAAATTGCCGGATTCGTTCGCGTAGAACCAGATGACCTCCGTGTTATAAACGTCGCCGACAAGTACGAAATAACAGCTCGCGGAGTTGCTCTCCGAGGCGCGGACATAAAACCTGACAGATCCGGGACGGCTCGCCGTATCGAAATCCTGATGGATGCCGTGGAAATGGCCGTACGAACTGTTCTGGTAGCGGAAACTGTACGCGCCGTGGGCTGCCGTGGCGTTGGTGACCTCCCTGGTCCCGGCTCCCCCGCCATTCGTCCACCCGTCGTAGTTGCCGTCCTCGAAACTGTCGGAGAAGGGCATCGGCACCGAGGTGAGCGAAGCGGGGCCGGTTCGCATCCCGGCCGCCGTATACTCCGAGACCGGGCCGGCGGACGAGATCTCGCGGATCGCGGGCGGCGTGATGTTCGCGGCGCCGGTTCCGCCGCGTGGGGCCCGACCCGCCGTCGTCACCGCGGTGTCTTCCGGCTCTTCGACCGACAGCCGGTAGTGGAGCGGTGTCAGACCGAGATTGGCGATGATGAAGGAGGTCTCCGCGCTGTCGCCCTCACCCAGGTGGAACGACAGGCTGTCGATGGAATAAGAAAGGACCGGCGGGGGGATGGCATAACCCGACAGGCTGACGATGACGGTCGGATCGGAGGTGTCGTTGCTCGCCAGGGTCAACGTCCCGGTATAATACCCGGTGTCGCCGGGTGAAAATGTCACGCCGACATTTTGCGACTTGTACGGGTCCAGCGACAGCGCGCCCGCCCCGACGGTAAAAGAGGGATTGTCGGAGATCAGGCTCGTTACCTGAAGGGTTTTCGTCCCCGGGTTGGAGACCATCAGGCTGTCGGTCCAGTGGCCGGTGACAAAGACCGTATCATAATCGATGGTGTCGGGCGAAACGGCTATCTCCGGGATTCCGACGACATGGAAGTGGGCCGGAATCGCAGCGTCTCCGGCAGCCGGGTCGTTGTTGATGAACCGGATGATCCCGTCATAATCCCCGTCGATCAAATCCGTGCTGTTGAATGTGACCGCGATCTTCCCGCTGTCTCCCGGCAGGATTGTGCCTTCCGGAGGATCCACGGTGAGCCACTCGACACCGCCGCCGACCGAGATCCCGTCCCACCACGCATTGGTGGAATAATAATTGTACAGGTAGAGCCGGGAAAACTGGTTTACCGAAAAGGCATTCCTGAACGGAATGGCGGCTTTTACCAGATCCCCGTCGACGTGGTAATCGAACTGTTTTAAGACCCAGTCGATGTTCCTGAATTCGATCTTGTACCACTGGTTCGCGTTGTAGGAATGGCTCTCATCCCCGCCGACATCTCCGTTCACGTAGAAATAGCCGGCCGGGTGTGCAAAAAACCAGATTACTTCCGTGTTGGACAGGTCACCGACCAGGACGAAATAGCAGCTCGCGGAGTTGTTTTCGGACGCGCGGACATAAAATCCGACATGTTCCGGCTGGCTCGCCGGATCGAAATCCTGATGGATCCCGTGGAAATGACCCTCCGTGCTGTTCTGATAGCGGAAACTGTACGCGCCGTGGCCGGCCGTGGCGCTGGTGACCTCCCTTGTCCCGGCTCCGGCGTCGGTCGTCCATCCATCGTAGTTCCCGTCTTCAAAACTGTCGAAGAAGGGTACGGCGACGGACATGCCCGGAGACGCGGGAACGACCATGCCGCCGGCGGTTTCCCAGGGGTGAACGGGGCCGGATGGCCGTACGGATTGAATGTCCGGCCGCCCGACGCTGGGGCCGTTCTCCCCGTCGATACGCGCCCCGGCGTACGACCGCATGAGAGAAGCCGGGCCCGGCTCGAGCTGGATCCGGTATGTCAGACTGCCCAACCCCGAATTTGAGACGGTGACCGTATCCACCGTGGTCATCCCGGAGAAGAGATTCGCATAAAGGGATTCCGGGTTCACCGTGATCTGGGGGGGATGAATTCCTTCGCCGATAAGCGTCACCATGCTGACCGTATCCGTGGGATCGTTACTGTGAACGGTGAGGGTGCCCGATTCGACGACCGGATCGGTCGGAGAAAATTGCACATCGATGTTTACCGTGCCCGACGGCGGAACCGTGAGGGGGAGTGTTGCCGGCAGTGTGAAATGAGCGTCGTCGCTTGACAGGCCGTCGATGACGAGAGAATCGGTCCCCTGGTTCGTCACGAGCAGAGGAAGAGTTTCGGGATATCCTATGAAGGTTTCGCCGAAATCAAGCGAATCGTCGGCGATGCTGATGTCGGAGGCGGCAGTGACATGGAGGTGGGCCGGTACGACCACAATCTGTTCGTCGGGGTCGTTGCTGGAAATCGTCAGGTCGGCGTAGTAGTCTCCTCCCGGCAATCCTTCGGCGTCGACGGAAACCACCACCTGTTGAGAAAATCCCGCCGGGACAGTGCCTGAAGCGGGGGACGGCGTCGCCCAGTTCGAGCCGCCTATACCGATCCCGTCCCACCACGCGTTGGTGGCATAAAAATTGTACAGGTAGAGCCGGTAGCACTGGTTTACGTATGACGCGTTCCGGAACGGAATCGATGCCTTGATGAGCGTGCCGTCGATATAGTAGTCGAACCGTTTGCCGTCCCAGTCGATGTCCCGGTATTCGACCTTGTACCACTGGTTCACGTTGTAGGGGTAACTCTCGTCCCCGCCGACATCACCGTTCACATAGAAATAGCCGGAGGGGCCCGCGTAAAACCAGATGACCTCCGTGTTGTACTGGTCGCCGACAAGGACGAAATAGCAGCTCGCGGAGTTGTTCTCCGAGGCGCGGACATAAAATTTGACGTTTCCCGGCTGGCTCGCCGCATCGAAATCCTGGTGAATCCCCTGGAAATGACCGCCCGTACTATTCTGATACCGAAAACTGTACGCGCCGTGGGCGGCCGTGGCGCCGGTCACTTCCCGGGTCCCCGTTCCCCCGTCGACCAACCATCCGTCGTAGTTGCCGTCCTCGAAGCTGTCGAAGAATGGCATCGGCACCGAGCCGAGCGAAGCGGGGGCGGGATACATCCCGGCCGCCGTCTCTTCGGGAGAGAGAGTCAGGCCCTGTCCCGCCGCATCCCGCGCCGCCGCGGGAGCCGACCGCAGCGAGCCGGGGGGCGCAACGGGGACAGGGATGCCGAGCGGTTCTATCCGGACCGCGGGAGCGGCGATGGCTCCGAAGAGGGAGGTCGCCGTTATCGTGAACGTCAGGTCCGACAATCCCGTGTTGGAAATGGTGAGAGTGTCATCATGCAGATCACCAGTGTAAAGGGAATCAACCACTGAATCCGGGGCGACGGAGATGTCGGGGGGATCCAGCCCGACCCCCGACAGGGCAACGGCGACGACAGGTTCATCGGCATCGTTGCTGTAAATGGTGAGCGTCCCCGCTTCCGGTACGGCCGAAGTCGGAATGAACCGCACCTGGATGTTCCGGCCATCCAGAGGACCGATCGACATCGCTCCCGTGTCCGGCGATGAGAAGTGAGCGTCCGAGAACGCGAGGCTGTCGATCGACAGCGTGTCGGTTCCCGAGTTCAGGATGAGGAGCTGAAGGGAATCGGGGTAATTGACAAAGACCATGCCGAAGCCGAGCGTGTCATCCGATACGGCAATATCCGGGGCGCCGGTCACGTTCAGGTGCGCACCGACGAGAACATTCTGATCGTCGGGATCGTTGCTCTGTACGTCGATGGTATCATAATAATCACCCCCGAACATTCCCGACGCGTCGAAGGTGACCGTCAGCGCGAGACTGTCGCCGGCATAGATCCTTCCCGCCGCCGGAGTCACGTCGAGAAATTCAGGCGCCATCAGGATGCGGACCGCCAGACTGTCGTGGATATAGGGAGCGTTGAAGACCATCTGCAGACCGTCGGTCCCGGTGGTGTTTTCGATCCCAACGGTCGCCACCGTCACCGTTGGCGACAGCGCGAGATAGCGGAGATCGATCGAGCCGGTCTTCGAAAGAACGACCTGGAGGGTATACGATCCGCCGAACGTAAAGTGCGGCACCTGAAAATATTCGACGATGAAACGTCCGGCCAGCGAGTCATAAAACGAGTAGACCTGTCCGCCCGAACCGGGGTTGAGATCGGTCCAGAACGCCGCGATCATGCTGTTCGGCTCCGCCGGGTCGGGTATGGGTGTATTGAAAAATGTCATTGAGGCTGATCCGAACGTCAGATACCCGTTCGAGGAGATGTGCACCGTCGACCGGTCGACGCCGTAAAACGGAAACTGGAAAGGCAGGGTCTGCTGATAATAGCTGTCATCGGAGAGAGGGATGGGCGTCCCGAAACCCGAGATCTCCGTCCAGGCAAAGGCAGGACCCCCCGGTTCATCGCTGTCGATCCAGTGATAACCCGCGCTGTCGGGTCCTCCGGCTCCGAAGGGGACGGGCGTCCCCACCCGGCGGTCCGCTTCTCCCTTTTCGGGCGCGATGAAATTCGAAGCGTTCAGGATATCCTGGTTCTGCATCGCCTGCTTGTTCGCGAGGACCGGGATCACGAAATCTGAGAGCGTGAAATCGAGCGTACCCTGACCGATATTTTTAAGGAAAATCGTGTGATCGGACGTCTCGCCCGTCAACAGGCTGTCGACGAGGGAATCGGGAGTGATCGCGATGTCGGGGATGCCGAGCGTCGTGGCCGACGGAACATTCGAAAGGGGGGAGGGATTATGCCACTCGTCCGCCGCCCGCATCGCAAAGTAATAGGTGGTAGTGAAATCCAGCCCGAAGACCTCCATGCTTTCCGTGGAATCGACCGGTTTGGGGAACGGCTCCCCGGTGACCGGGGTGGCGGAATCGAAATTCCCATCGTTGATCGGCGATGTCGAATAGCGGATGTCATAAAAAGAAGCCCTCCCGGTGTCGCCGTTGTCCCCCGATGCCGTCCAGGTCAGCGTGATCGTGTTGGATGTGGGAGAGATCGCCGCCAGGTCGCTCACCGCCGCCGGCGGGATCGAATCCGGTTCCACCGCGAAGGGGGAGACGTACGCCATGGCCCTTCCATCCCTGTTGTCCGTCCACACGGGATACACCAGACCGGACCGGGACGCGATGCCGAGATAATCCCCGAAGTACCCGCCCGCGAGGCCGGGGATCGGAGCGGGGGTAAACGACACGTCGCTCACCTTGAAGTCGACCCACGATGAACCGCCGTTCGTGGAATTGGCGACGAATGTCTCGCAGGATGTCGGCGGGGTGTTCCTGTCGTCATAGAAGATGACGCTCAGAAATCCGGAGACCGGGTCGCATGAGATCCAGTGAAGAAAGTGCTCGTTCCCGAGGCCGATCGGATCCTGATTGATTCGCGCCGGTGATAACCACGTCGCCCCTCCGTCGGTCGACTTGATCATGTAACCATCCCGGTCCGATCCGGTGTTGATGCCGGGCACGCCGATATTTGTCCAGACGACATGGATCGCCCCGTTCGAAGGCCCGCCGGAGATGTCCACCGCGGCGACGGGAAAAGACGCGACCCGCATATTTTTTAATGTCGCGCTCATCCTGATGCCCCGGATGTTCGTGATGATTCTTGTCGCCGGCAGGAACGAGACTCCTCCGTTCGTGGATTTGGCGAACCCGATTGCCGTCTCATCCGAAGGCCAGGAATCATAGATGGCCCAGACGGCGTAGACTTCGCCGTTCGGACCGGTCTGAATGTTCACTCCCTGGTTGTGGCTTCCGGCGCTCACCGCGGCGCTGACGTTCACGGGAGCGGACCAGGTCACGCCGTGATCGGTCGACCGCGACACCTCGATGTTGTTGTTGTTGGCCCCTCCAAAATTTGTCCACGCGCTGTACAGGTTTCCGCTGTGGGCGCTCGACGGAGCGTTGTCGACCCAGAGATGGTTCTTGTCGAGGAACCCTCCACCGCCCGTGGAAACCGTCGCCGCCGTCCAGGTGGCGCCGTGGTTGGATGATCTGGCCACCCCCTGGCCCCCGCCGCTGGTGATATAACCCACGAAGAAACGCTCCGCGCTGTCGATGACAGCCGCGGGATCGCCGCTGTTCGACCCGCCGGTCCCCAGCTTGGAGCCGCCCCATGTTGTCCCGCCGTCTGTCGAGAAAAAACCGCTCGATCCGTAAATGCCGCTCACCGGCCAGGGCGTTGAATTGTTGGAATTCAGGACATTGACGATGTTGGCGGGGTTCACGAATATGGAATTTTCACTTTGCGTTGTATTCGTGTCGGCAGAGACCGGGACATCGGGCGAATTCGTGCTGATGAGATTCGGAACGGTGATCGCGCTCGTGCCATAGACCGCCGGCGGAATGGGAGACGGCTCCGCCACCGGCACCAGCCCCAACCGGGCCTTCGCACTCCAGTATGCCTGGCTCCAGATTCTCGGGTTGATCGCTTCCCGGACGATTTGTTGCGGCGCGGGATCCTGGGCGGACGCGTTCGCAAGAACGACAACCAGGATCATGAGGGAGGACAGCAGCTTGCCCGGTAAGGATTTCATACACACTCCGAAAAGTTATTCCGCAGATGCGACAACATTGTCATGCATTCCGGTCCCCGCGGTGGGCGGTTTCGGAAACCGTCCGCTCGCGACACGTTCAGGCGTTGCCCGGACCAGGACGTTCGTGGGTTGATGGTCTGACGTGAAGAATGATGAATGATGTGAAAATAATCGAAATAGTGATCTGTGCTGTGATCCCCCCCCCGGTGACCCGAATGATAGCAAGTCAACTTGATAGAATCAACCCGCAGGATTTCAGGCGGTCCCGAAAATTTACCGATGGGGGTCGATTTTAAATTTGGAAAGTGCTATTTTAATATGATTTCAACGATTGGCAATATAATGAACGTCTCGAAACCTCACCGATGAATCGCCGGCGTTTCCCCGATATTCTACCCCTGTGCCTGATCCTCATCAGTATTCCGGCATGCAGGGGCCCGAGGCCGCAGGATGCTTCCGAACCCCCGGCAATCGGGAACGGGTCCTACCCGATCGGCTATCGCCTGGGATCCTTCGATGCGCGATTCGGGATTTCGAGGGAGGCCTTTCTCCGGACCGTGACCGAAGCGGCGGCGGTCTGGGAAAAAGCGGCGCATCGGACGCTCTTCCGGTTGGACACGACGGCGCCGGTCAGCGTGAACCTCGTTTTCGACGAACGCCAGCAGAGGACCCTTGACGTAAAAAAGGTGAAGGCGGGCATCGATTCGCGGGGACGGTCGTACGACGCGCTGGTCTGGCAGCATACGCGGCGGACCGAGCGGCTCCGGGAATCGGAGCAACGGTACGAAGAAGCGGGCGCCGCAATGCAAAAACGGCTCGACGAGCACAACGCGAGGGTCGCCTACTGGAACGAGAGGGGCGGGGCGCCGGCGGACGAATTCGCGCAACTGAACAGGGAGCAGGCGGAACTGAATGAGGGCGGTAGGTCGCTGGATCGCCTTGCGGCGGAGGTGAACGAGGACGTCGCCGCCGTGAACGCTCTGGTGGCGCAGATCAACGAGCTTGCCTCGGCGAACAATCTTGAGGTGTCCTACTTCAACGGCCAGTTCGTGGAGTCGAGGGAATTCGAGCAGGGAGTCTTCACCGGGCGGGACATAACCATCTACCAATTCACGGACATCGCGGACCTCCGGATCGCACTGGTCCACGAGTTCGGCCACGCTCTCGGATTCCGTCATGTCGACGACCCGGCGGCGATCATGCACTACAAGTTTGAGAAGCAGGACGTGACGAAGCCGGTCCTCACGGGCGCGGATCTCGATCTCCTGAAGAAGAAATTTTCGGAGGAGTGATTTCCGGCATGCCGGAAACCGAACGGGAGCCAGGCGCCGCCCGGAAGGGAGAATGGAATCCTCTTATGCGTACAGTCCAGCCACATACCCCGAAGCCCACGCCCACTGGAAATTGTACCCCCCGAGATGACCGGTCACGTCCACGACCTCGCCGATAAAACAGAGGCCGGGGACTTTCTTCGATTCCATCGTTTTCGATGACAGCTCGCCGGTGTCGATCCCCCCGCAGGTGACCTCCGCTTTCGCGAAGCCCTCGGTGCCCGCCGGGACGATCGTCCAGGAGTGGAGCCCCGAGGCGATCCGCTTCAGCTCTCCGTTTGAATGCCCTGACATCGGCCGGGAGGCGGCGAACCGCCCGCACCACGCTTTCACGAAACGCTTCGGGAGAATTTCAGAAAGAACGGTCGATAGTTCCGTCCGCTCGCCGCGCCGGCCGGCCAGGATTTTACCGACGTCGGATCCGGGCGAGAGGTCAAGTGTCACTGATGTTCCCGGTCTCCAGTAGGACGAAATCTGGAGGATGGCGGGTCCGCTGAGGCCCCGGTGCGTGAAGAGAATATTTTCCCGGAAGGTGGTCCGGCCGCACGTTACCGCGGCATCGATCGAAACGCCGCTCAGGCCGGACGCGAATTCCAGATCTTCGCCGGCGAGCGTGAGGGGGACGAGACCTGGACGCGGGTCGTTGATCCTGAGGCCGAACTGCTCCGCGATCCGGTAGCCGAGGTCGGTCGCGCCGAGCTTCGGGATGGAGAGTCCTCCCGTCGCGACGACGAGGGCGTCGGCGGTAAATTCGCCGCCGCCGGTCAGGGCGCAGAACCGCCCGTCGCGGGTGACCTCCCGGACATCGCTGACATTGCAGCCGGTCACGATCTTCACTCCCGCGGACCCGCACTCCTTCTCGAGCAGTGCGATGATCTCCAGCGAACTCCGATCGCAGAAGAGCTGGCCCCGTGTCTTCTCGTGATAGCGGATGCCGTGTTTTTCCACCATCCGGATGAAATCGTCCGGCGTGAACCGGGCGAGGGCCGACTTCGCGAAGTGGGGATTGTCGGAGAGGTAGTGTTCCGCCTGCGTCACCGTGTTGGTGAAGTTGCACCGTCCGCCGCCGGAGATCCGGATCTTTTCACCGATCCGGTCGTTGCGCTCGAGCACGACCACGCGCCTGCCCCGGCCGGCCGCGGCAACGGCGCACATCAGTCCCGCGGCTCCGGCGCCGAGAACGATCACATCCGCGCTGGTCATCAGGATATTCTTCCGCCGCCGGTTATCCGCCCGGCGGGGGTGATCCTTCTCCGGTCTGTTCACCGAACAGGATATGCTTGTACCGCTGGTATGCGTACGAAACGGCGAGCAGGATCAGCCCGAGGCCGACAAAAGAGAAGATCCTGTAGAGCGTTTCGAGGAACGAGAGATCGTAGATGAAGATTTTCAGGATCGTCAGGCCGAAGAGGCCGATCGAGAAGAACCGCAGGCCCTTCGAGGCCTTCCAGATCCCCGCCGCCAGCAGGACGCCCGAATAGAGGAGCCAGACACCCGACAGCGAGAGCTGCCGGAGATTGAGAAACTGCGTGACCTTTTCGGGATCGCGCCCGGCCCCCCCCGGCCCCCCGAGATCTTCCAGCAATTTTCCGAAATAATCCCGTGTTTCACCGGTGAGGAGGGAGAAGACCATCACTCCCATTGCCATCCCGAGGTAATTCCGGACATCGGGGAGCCAGTGGTTCACTTCCCGGTGCGAGCCGATCAATGTCGAATGAATCACCATGGCAAGGAGAACGAGAAGGAAGGAGGCGACGCGGAAATTGAAGAACGGCACGAAGGATTCGATGGGAGAGAACGCGATTCCGCGTATCGCCACAAGCGCGACGGCAAGCAGGAGGGCGGCAAGGCCGGGAATGAGCACGGTGTTTTTCCCGGACTTCAGCCCGAACCACACAACCGGCAGGGAATACACCGTCCATGTGCAGGCGATCGCCATCAGGCGCACGAAGAGCAGGTCGTGCCCGGCACCGGTGGGCTCAATACTTTGCCGGAATGAGAAGATGTCGTTGACCGTGATCGTGACGCCGATAAAGAGGACGCCGGCTGCGGCGGATTCAAGCCATGCCCTGACGAGCCGGGCGGACCGGTCGGCGGATTTCCTGAACTGCCGCGCGCCGGCGGCAAGAGCAAGAGAATAGACGAGGTACGCGAGATTCCTCAGGTTGAAGACCGGATCTGTTTCTCCCAGATAGGCATAGTGGAAAGCCCCGGGAGTGTCGGAAAATTTCATCGCCGTGGCCATGAAAAACAAAAGGCCCGCAACCATGAGGTACTGGAGGTTCCACCGGATGCTGCACCACGCGAGGATGACCGCCTCGAGCGACCAGAGCATCACCGTCGTATAACCGCTGTACTGCACCGCGGTTGCGACGCCGACGAGGGCGGCGACGGTGAGGAGATTCTGGGGACGGCTTGTGTCCGTCTGCGGGTCCCTTCCGCGCATCACCGTCTCCGTCCCGAAATAGAGCGCGGCGACAAGCAGGGTGACGGGGGCCGTCCATCCGTGGTGACCTTCCTCGAGGATCGCGTAGAGCATCAGGTAGAACATTCCCGCGTTGACGGTGGGGAGCAGGTGCCTGACCCCGGGCCAGAGGTTCGACGGGCGAAGGTTCCGGACAGCGTCAGCGGCGTGGAAGAACATCCAGAAGAGTGAGATGAACAGGAGCGCGGCCGGGAGTTTATCCGGGACGTAGTAATCGATGTGCCAGCGGTAGTAGATGGCCCACGTCGCCAGGAGTGTCAGCGGTTCGAGGACGACCCAGCTCCGTTTCCTGAAGACGACGCCCAGAATGGCGGCGTCGAGGAGCGCGATGTATCCGAAGAGCCCGGTCTCGTTCGGTTCGCCGGTGCTGAGCATGAAGGGGGTGATGAAACCGCCCGCCCAGCCGAGCACGCCGACGGCGAGGGAATCGTAGAGGATGCCGTGCCAGAATGTCAACAGGGTCACCACCGACATCAT
Organism: Bacteroidota bacterium; assembly: GCA_035292425.1. Classification (GTDB taxonomy): domain Bacteria; phylum Bacteroidota; class Ignavibacteria; order UBA10030; family SZUA-254; genus SZUA-254. The sequence continues at coordinate 12,375 of DATDQD010000187.1, read as the reverse complement.
GACGAAAGCGAGCCACTGCGGCACCAGGTGATAATAATTGAACGACGCGTAGACCGACAAATAGAGAATGGCGATGCCGCTGCCGACCAGCCCCTGCCCGAAGATTTTCATGTCCCGCCTGTGCGTGCGCCGCGCGACGGCCAGGCAGGTGAAACCTGCCGCGGCGCCGATGAGGACCCGGACTGTTTCGGAGATCAGGTTGTTGTCGAAGGCGTACTTCAGGAAAAACCCGACGCCCAGGATGAGGGCGAAAGCACCAATTCTATTAAGCAGTTTGCCGCCGATGAAGGCCTCCCATTCCGGGCGGCTTCTGGATGGCTTTTTCTGCCTGGTTTCCCACGGCGTAATCGGGGCAACGGGAGATTCCGGGCCGCGGGAAGGAATGGCCGCGGGCGGAGCCGCCGGCGGGGCGGACGACGTCACTCCGCCGGGTTCGAGGCCGGCCCGCGTCGGGATGGTGCCGCCCGGGGGCCCCGGTTGGGCGGTCGCGCCGCCCGCGGGGCTTCTCAATCCCGACATTTCGCGCTCGAGCCGTTCGAGTCGGGACTCCAATCCCACGATTTTGTTGAGTTCGCGCAGGTAGGCGGTGATCCGCTTGTTGAGGTCGGAGACCTGCGAGAGCGCGAGAACGACGAGAACGATGAGAAGAACGAATACACAGATGACGAGAAGGATCATGTAGCCTCCCGGCGTGTGTGATGGTGAGATGCTTGAAATTGTTCCTTCACTACACCCCATCCCGCCCGGCGGAGCGGGAGGGGGTGATCGTCGCACCGATCCTACTTCAACATCATCAGTTTGAGCGTCTGGACGCCGCCGGCGGTCCTGTACACAACGAAGTACACGCCGCTGTTGACCGGGGTCCCGTCCCGGTCGGTCCCGCTCCAGACGATATCCGTCTGGCCGCCGGGGGATGTCGCGCCGAGGTCGAAATCGCGCACCTCTCTCCCCAGCACATCGTAGATTTTCAGGCTGGCGCTTTCACGGTCTACTATCGAGGGGATCCTGAGCCGGATTGTGGTCGAAGCGTTAAACGGGTTCGGGAACGCCTGGAGGAGCGAATCCGCGCCGGCGTCCGCCGTCGAGTCCTGGACGTCCACGATGCTGCCCGATTCGTCGAGGCAGTCGTAGCAGACCTCGCCCCCCCGCGAGGGCTCAAGGCAGAGGAACGCGGAATAGACCGAGAGCACGCGTTCTCCCACGCTGGCATTGACGATCTCGTTCACAACGTCGTTCGTCTGTGACTGCGTTTCGAGCGACCGGATGTAGTTGCCGACCCACGACTCCTGCGAAAGGCTGTCGTTCGGTTGCGCGCTCGTGTCGCCGATCTCAAAATCGACGTTGAAAACGGACCCGTCATAGACGCCGGAGACCTCGACGGTCATCGGGAAATTCCCGTAGTACCGGCCGGCCTGGAGGATCGGCCTGTCGAGGTAGACGGGTCCCACCGGTCCTCCGAGGTTGATACGGCTGTGGCAAAAACCGTTCTGAACCCTGGTGTGGAGATCGAACGAGCTGATGAATCCCCCGATCGCCTGGAACGCTTCGGGAACGATTGCGCTGAACGGAGTGAACGGGTCATATGGCGCCTGGGTACGCATCGCCGAATAATTGCCCCCCGTCAGCCGCGTGATGTTGATATAGAAATATTCGTTGCCGTAGTAATACCGGCCCCCGATCCAGTTCCAGGAAAAATTCGCGGTCTGGTAATCAATGACGTGCACCGGAATCACCTCCGTCATCAGGGCCAGCAGGTCTTCCACCAGCTGATTGGCGATGGTACTCCAGCCGAACTGGTCCGAATTCGACATGAGCATAATGTCGCCCGTGTCGCCGTTGTCCTTGACGAACCCGATACCATCGGCCATGAGCGACGGCAGGTTGCTGTAGCTGGCGATCGGATTCGGACCGAGCGCCGTGAAAACGCTGTCAACTGTCGCGGAATCCGCCGGCAGCCACCATTCGCTCGCCCGTTTGATGCTCGCCTGCGAAAAAATCAGGTTGAACGAATCCCTCGTGGTAAACGTCGTGAACAGCATCGATTTCACGGCGGAGATCACCTCGGTGGTTGTTACGTCGCTGTTCAAGTCGGTGTAATCGAAGAGGATGGCCGTCTTCCTCCTGGACGACAGGTTCAGGGCGGCGGAGGGGAGCAGCGCGAGCTGATAATATCCTCCTCCCGAATCATCATACTTGTTTACGAAGAGGCCGTTCGTGAGCGGGGCATCAACCGCGAAATGAACCGAATTCTGGAATGTGCCCCAGGGGAGGTCGGCGCGGTAGTGGTCGCCGTTCGTCGTGTCATAGCCGGGTGTGAACGGGATCTCGTCGTACTCAAGGAATTTGGGATTCCTCCATTCTCCCCCCGGCCATGCCAGCACGCTCAACCCCGTGACGATATTTTTCGATGTCCTGATCAGGTTCGTGGGGAGGAGGGAAAAGGCGTTCCTCGAATTCCACCGTGTCGGGACAAGGTAAGTGATCTTCACCTTGCGTGATTCGTCGCCGAGCATCGGGAAAATCCTGAGCTCGTAATGGTTGGCGCTGCGTTTATAGAGGATCGAAGGGTCCTGTCTGCGGTTGACGATGTCCTCGTAGATCGATGCGGCGGTCCACTTGTCCATAATTTCGGCGCGGATGATGGTGTCGCCGATCCAGAGCCATGAATCGAATACGATCGACTCCTCCGGCAGGTCGAACTGGAACTGGACTTCCATCGTGTCCGCGTGGGCGTACCCGAGGTCGCGCGCGGAAAATGTCAGGTAAAGCCCGTACTCCATGTATATCCCGACCGGCCGGACGGAGAGGACCGCCTTCTCGATGGTCCCCTGGCCGTAACGCCACCACGATTTCGGGTCCTGGATTCTCAGATAATCGGAAGCGAAGGCGGGTATGCTGAATGACAACAGTGCCGGCAGCGCGAGAAGCAGGGTTCTGTTCTTCATGTCGTATCCTCCGGAAAATGAGAAAGCGGAAATTATCGGGTATGAACAGACCGTGACGACGGGGGTGATGGAGAACTTCCGCAAGATAACAAAAAACCGGCGGTCATTCAATATGGGGAGGAGAGACGGGTACTTGAATATCATGGCGATCGAACCTACATTGATAAGGGTCCTTTCCAGAGCATGCGGACAGGCATTCCCCGGTCTGAGCGATGAACCCCGTAAAAAAACCCACCTTTTTCAGCGTCTATAACGACCTGGCCGGATCCTTCCTCCGGTATATGGCCCTTTCCGGGGATTGCAGCGTGGAGGAGATCCATCTCCTGCGGCTGGACGTCAAGAGTCTGAGGACAGCGCTGGACCTCGTCGAATTCATCATGCAAAAAAAGTCCGCCACGAGGGAGCTTCGCGCGATGCTTTCGCGGATCTTCGACAAGGCGGGAGATGTGCGGACTGCGCAGATGAACCTGGCGCTTCTCCGAATGGGGCGCGCGGGAGTCGTCGAGGCCTACGAACGGGCGTTGCTCGATGAAGAGATGGAGTCCAGGCGGGAGCTCAACAGGCTGATGACGGCTTTCGACCGGGAACGATTTCAGCGTCTCGCCGGGGATACCGGAGTGTTGATAGCGGGACTGGAAAACGCCCGCGTCGCGGTGTACGCCGCGAAGTTCATCCGCGGGCGGTATGACGCCATCTTCCGCATCCTGAAGAAAGTGAGGACGCCGCGGGACCTCCACGAGATACGGATAAATGTCAAATCGGTGAGGAACGCGATTCGGCTGATATCGGGCTGGGGAAGGGGGAGGAGGACGGGAATCGAGGAGAGGATCGTCAAGACCGCCGACCAGGCCCTCGGGACATGGCACGACGGGATCGTCTTCGCCGAACACCTCCGGCGGTTCATCTCGAAGCACCGGAAGTCACCCGCGCGGCGGGAACTGAATGCGCTCGCCCTGGAAAGAGCCGAAAAGAATGACGCGGGATTTTCGGGAATCGTCCGTGAAACCCGCCAGAGGATGACCGCCCTCCGCACGGCCCTGGAATTATACTGACGACGGGTTCATTCCCCCGTGGATGCGTCAACCGGGGGGTCTGCCGTACGCTCCCAGGTATTCCATGAATGCCCTCTCCCTCGTCGTGTCGTCGTTGTGCCGGAAGTAGAATTCCCTGAACCAGCCGTAATCAGCGGCCACGTCATCAGGAGTTTTCCCGCCCAGCGTCCGGACGTATTCGTCCAGGAGTTCCGGCATCGGCTGGAAATACACTCCGGGATATTTCCGCAGGCTGTCCATCACCGGGTTCCGGTACGCGACGATGCGCGCCGCGAGCGAATCGAACACGATGAGATTCAGCGCGGGCCCTCCCGGGGGCAGCGGCCCCAACGGTCCTATATAGAAATTCACTCCCCGGCGCACGAGATAGTCCACCGGGGCGCTCTTCTCGTGGCCCGGTCTTCCCCGTTCTTCGAGGCGCATGTGGGCGATGAACGTGTCGGTGAGCCCGGCCGATGTCTCGATCGCGTGGTACGGCGCCGCGTAATACATGAGCCGCCCCTGCCCTCCCCAGAACGCCACCTGCACCGGCAACCCGTCGAAATATCTCTTCAGGAGCGCGCCGCTCTTTTTCGTCTCACCGAGCGATCCGGGGGGATACCACTGCCATTCGTCGGCGATGTAGCCGACATGGTTTTTTTCGGAAAAATAGTCGTACCGGAAGAACGTCCCCGCGACGAGAAGCGCGGCGAGCGAATAAGCGGTCCATGCCGGCGACACCCTGCGGATGAACATCTCCAGGAGCAGGTATGCGATGGGGGTGATGGGAATGAAGAACCTTGCGAACATGAAATCGCCCCCGATCCTCACGATGAAGAGCGTAAACGAGATTACCAGGAGTAGTCCCAGGCGGACGGAGCGCTTCCCGACCCTCGAGGCCTCCCCGGCCGCCGGACCCGGCACGGAGTGGACCGGGTCGATCGCCCGCCGGCGCCGAATTATATGATATACGGCGAGCGGGAGGAGAAGCATCAACGGATAGTAGGACGAGACATACATCCATGTGTACGTCAGGCCCTGCGTGTAATAGGGAAGCTCGATGGACTTCGCGTAGAACGCGTTCGGGAAGAAGAAGCCGTAGTAGTCCCAGCGGACCAGCCAGTAGGGTATGAATAGCAGTAAGAGCGGAATGCCGAGCCGGACCAACCGTCCGATAATTTCCTTCTTCCCGAGTATCGTGAAAACGACGATGGCCGCCACGAAGACGATCGCGTCGGGCCGCGTCATGAGGGAAGCCGTCAGGATGAATCCAGCAAGGAGAAATGCCCTCGCGTCGGAACGGCGCGCCAGTACGACGAAAAGCATCGTCACCAGGAATGTCTGCATCGACGTCTCGAGGCCCGACGTTGCGTAGACGTTGAAGTCCCTGTGGAGGGCCAGCGCCAGCGCGGCGATGGGAATGGTGGAGAGAATGCCGGTGTCTCCCCCGGTCATCCTCCGGGCGAAGCCGGACGCCAGGAGGAGCGTGCCGGCGTAGAAAAAAATTCCGAGGAAGATCGACCAGGAAACAGGATCGGCGCCGACACCCATTCCGGCCGCGATGAGAATGGTCCAGAGAAAATTGGTGTATCCTTCGACCCTCTCGCCAGGGTTGTAGACGAGGCCGTTGCCGTTGACGAACTGTTGCGCGTATCGGAACGAAATGAACGCGTCGTCGTTGACGGTCGCCATGCCGGCGGCGTGGGCGATGCCGGCCACGACGACGAGCACGACCGCCGCGTAGAACAGGATCGGGGAACGGGGAGGCCGTTCGGAGGTTGTATGGAAGGGCGATGACGGCACGGGGACCGGTTTCCGGACAGGGGATTTATTCAGGTTAGTGAAACCGCGACGGAAAATCAAATATCCGATCGCACCGGCGGCGGCTTGGATGTGGTTTCCGATTTTGTTACCCTTCGACAGCATCCATCCCCACGGAATACTGGAAGGTGATCCGGTGAAAATACGATTCGTCCTCCCGGCGCTGGCGGCGATCCTCGGGCTTTCGTGCGATGGCCCGACAGGCCCGTACGAGGATTTCAGAAAGTTATACCCGACGGTTCTGCGTCCGTTGCCGCCCGCGGATCTCGACTCCGCGAAGGCACGGCTGAATGCAAAACTGGGGACCTTTTATAAGGCCACGCTTGACAACTTCGGCCTGCTCGGTTCATCGGGATTTCTCAGCCGCGGCAGGTCATCCATGACGGATACGGCACAGGCCCTCTCCATCGTGAAACAGGGATTTGTCCGGCTCTCCGAATTTTCCGGCGTACGTGACACCGCCGATCTTGTTGTTGCAGAAATCAGGCACGGCCTAAACGTGGTACTGACCGATTGGGCAATTTCCTTTTCCCTTCAGCGGTATGACGGGATGGAAGTCCATGGGACCTGGTTGCATGCGGTCCTCACCGACAGCTCCCTGGACCTGCGCAATCATCATTACGGAGAATTTTATATTCCCCCATTCAATGTTATTTCCAGGTCGGAGGCCAGGGAGTATTGGATCGGCCGCGACATCGAATACCATTGTTGGGTCCCCTCTGTGCACCATATCACGGATGAATCCATAGACACCGGTGAAATCGAGCGATGCGTCTATCCCCTCGCGAGCCCCGATTCGGTGGTCATGCACGTCGCGTGGAAGATTCCGGTCAAGCCATATGGTCAACCAATGTGGTTCATCTATACTGATGTGATCACGGGAGAACTCATTGCGATGGAACAGCTCTTCATCTGTTAAGCCGGGACAATCTCCTCAAGCACATGCCCGCTTCCTCATCCCGGTCTATCCGCGGCTCCGCGTCCGGAGAGCAGGCGCGGCTCCCGAAACTCAATGACGTTCTCAACCGGGGGTATATCGAGGCAGTCGATCCCGCCGCTGCCCAAGGGAGCGATCTCAATTTTAGCCCCTCTTGCCTTGTAATTTCCGAAACTCTCCAGTACATTCATCGGATCCCTTTCCACGCAGGAGTCGTCCAATGCCCGATGCCATGTCAACCTCCGATCTCATCATCATCGCCGGATACTTTCTGCTCGTCCTCTCGATCGGTTTCTACTTCCGGAACCGGTCGAAGAGCAGCACGGAGTATTTCCTCGCCGGGCGGAACGTCGGCTGGCTCGCGATCGGCGCATCGCTCTTCGCCACGAACATCTCGAGCGAACATTTCCTGGGGCTCGCGGGAACCGGCTCGAAGTCCGGGCTGGCCGTCGGCCACTTCGAGTGGCTGGCGATCCTTATCCTGCTGCTGCTGGGCTGGGTCTTCACCCCATTCTACCTCCGCTCCGGCGTCTTCACGATGCCCGAGTTCCTCGAGCGGCGGTTCAACGCCGCGGCGCGGTATTACCTGAGCATCATGTCGATCGTCGCTTATGTGCTGACGAAGATTTCCATATCCCTCTACGCCGGGGGGATACTCCTGAACGTCGTGATGGGATGGGACATGTACACATCCGCGGCGGTGATCGTGATCGCGACCGGCATCTATACGGTGATGGGCGGGCTGGCCGCGGTCATCTACACCGACCTCGTGCAGATGTTCATCCTCATCGCGGGTTCGCTCACGCTGACGCTGATCGGTCTCGACAGGGCCGGCGGGTGGGACGCCGTCGTCGCGGGTACGCCCCCCGACTTCTGGAGCATGTTCAAGCCGATGAGCGATCCCGATTTCCCCTGGACCGGCATCGTGTTCGGAGCGCCCATACTGGGAATATGGTACTGGTGCACCGACCAGTACATCGTCCAGCGAGTCCTCTCCGCCCGCAACCTGGACCAGGCGCGCACGGGGACTCTTTTCGCCGGGTTCCTGAAAATCCTCCCGGTCTTCATCCTCGTCTTTCCCGGCATCATCGCGTACAGCCTTTCGAACGGCACGGTCACGGGAGACAGGGCCTACGCGTGGATGATCGGCACGCTGCTGCCCCCGGGGCTGAAGGGGCTCGTGGTCGCCGGGCTCCTGGCCGCGCTCATGTCGTCGCTGAGTGCGATGTTCAACTCCACCTCCACCTTGCTGACCATCGACATTTTCAAGCGATTGAAGCCGGATGCCGACGATCGCGCCCTCGTGCATTTCGGGAGGATCTCCACCGCGGCGATGGTGCTCCTGGGGCTCGCGTGGATTCCGTTCATCGGCCTGCTGAGCAACGAGAGGATGTACGTCTATCTCCAGAGCGTGCAGGCGTACGTCTCCCCTCCGATCGCCGCCTGTTTTCTTTTCGGGATTCTCTGGAAAAGGGTGAACGGGAAGGGGGCGATCGCGTCGCTGCTGACCGGACTGGCGCTCGGCGCCTTCAGGTTTATCATTGAAATACAGCACAAGACCGGGTCGGTGGAGAACGGGTTCCTCTCGTACGTTGCGACCGTAAACTTTCTCCATTACGCGGTCTTTCTCTTCGCGGTGTGCTCCGCCGTGCTGGTCGGAGTGAGCCTGATGACGGAGGCCCCGACGGCCGACAGGCTGGCCAACCTCAGTTACGCCGGGATCGACCGGTCGATACCCCTGCCGGCGAAACGGAACGGGTTGAACGCCGTTCTCTCGGCGGCACTCGTGGTCGTCCTCGCGATTTTATGGTGGACCTTCAGATAAAACCGGTATGATATGAGACCATTCCCGCGCTTATCGAGCCTCGCGACGATTCTGGCCGCAGTTATTGCCTCCACGTGCTTCGTTGAACGGGTCGATGCAGGGACGCACACAATCGGATATCTTTCGTATTCCCCGAAATGGACGGGAGAGGACAGCGCGGCCGTCAGGTGGCTCTCGTCCAATCCGAAATTCAATCTGAAAACGCTCGACATGGACGGCGGATTTCCGGACCTCGGGGGCATCGGGGTCCTCTGGGTCCACATCCCCGACAGCGCAGACTTCGCCCGGTGGCAGCCGCGTTTCTCTCAATGGAAGAAGCTGAAATCGTGGTACGAAAGCGGCGGCCGGTTCCTCTTCACCGGGCTGGCGGCGATGATCCCGGCGGCGGCCGGCATCGAAACGGTCTCTCCCGCGATCCGGGGGTTCGACATCGAAAACGACTGGCTCTTCGACCAGAAGGGGTTCCAGGGATTCAGAGCCACCATATCGGCCGTGGGCGGCGGCCACCCCGTCTTCGATGGATTACTCGGCGGATCGTTTACCTGGGACGCCGACTCGAACCACCGCCTCTGGTGCGCCGGGTATTTCGGTTCAGACTTCCCGGCCGTGGGAAAAGTCGCGGCAGTTGAAAAAGCGTACATCACCATCAGCGCAGATCGCAGGCTGGTCATCGAGTACGACGGCGGCAAAGGGAGGGGTATCGCCGCCGGCGGCTTTATCTATTTTGGCAGGCGCAACAACCGGCGCGCGAACATGGAGAAGTTCATCGGCAACGCACTCCTGTACGCGGCGGGCGAACCGGTCGAGGGACGGGCCGCATACTGGACCCCGTCCGACCTGAAGCCGGTCCGGGAGGATGTTCCGCCCCCGATCAGGGAGGTGTTGATGTCGGGTGATTTCCAGGGCCGGGCGATATCGTCCGATCGATGGCCCGGGGCATCGTCCGGTCTTCTCATCGCGCGCGACACGGCGTCGCAGAACTTTTACGACGTGGCCGGACCGATGACCCTCGTGATGGGAAACGAAAGGGGAGGGATCGACGAGCTCTGGATGCATCCCTTCCGGCTGCTCCGCGATTACCGGGCGGGCATCGTGACCGGGGACTCGATCCTCTGGCTGAACGCCCTCTCCCCCCGCATCGAAATAAGGCCGGAATCGTTCACCAGGATCTATCCCACGCCATTCGGACCATTGAAAGAAATCGTGTTCGCGTCAAGGACCGATCCCGCCGCCATCGTCAGATATGAATTCTCCGGAACGGGGCAGATGAGGCTGGCGGTGAAGTTCCGTTCCGATCTCCGGCTGATGTGGCCGTACGATGCACCGGCTACCGGGGCTCTCCGGTACAGTTTCGAGACGGTCACCGGCACCTTCCTCGTATCGGACGAAATCGGAGAAATGAACGGGGCGATGGGCGGGGATGCCGTGCCATCGGCTTCCATCACGGGTACATTCGATTCGGTCTGGTGGTCGAAGGGTCGTCTCGACGCTACGCTGACGGACGCGAACCAGGTGTATCATGCGGCGGTGTACGATTTGAGCGCCGATCGGCGGCCGTCGCTGACGATTGCGATGACAGGCGGGATCGAGGGGAGAACACCTTCTCTCGCCATCACGAAACTTCCCGGTATTCTCACAAACCCCGCCGATGTGCTCGAGGGCGTTGTCCGCCATTACAGGGAGCTCCTCGGCGCTTCTGTCACGATCGGGTCTCCCGACCGTGAATTCAACGAACTTTTCAAATGGGCGCTTGTTGGCGCCGACCGGTTCGTCGCGTTCACCCCCGGGGTGGGACTTGGCCTCCTGGCAGGGTATTCGACCACCGCAAGGGGCTGGGACGGCGCGCAGAAAATCAGCGGCCGGCCGGGGTACGGCTGGTACTTCGGCCGTGACGCCGAGTGGTCCGGCTTCGCCATGGATGATTATGGCGATCTCCGCACGGTCGAATCTCAACTACAACTTCTCGAACGATATCAGGACCTCTCCGGAAAAATATTTCATGAGATCTCAACGAGCGGTTCCGTCCATTACGACGCCTCCGATGCGACCCCGCTCTATGTCATCCTCGCGGCGCATCACCTCCGCGCTGCGGGCGATTCCCGGGCGTTTGAGGCGCGATGGAACAATATCGAACGCGCGATGGATTATCTCTATTCGACCGACACTGACGCCGACCTGTTAATTGAGAATACGAACCAGGGGCACGGATGGGTGGAGGGGGGAAAACTCTATCCTGTGCATTCCGAGTTTTATCTTGCGGGGGTGTGGTGCCAGGCGCTTCTCGATGCTTCATACATGGCCTCGAAAGTCGGTAAAAAAGATCTCTCTGAAAAATACCGGCGTGACGGGGGGAAGGTAAGGGAAATCCTCAACCGGGATTTCTGGAACGATCAGACGAAATTTTTCAATTTCGGCAAACGGGCCGACGGCAGTTATAACCCGGAGCCGACGGTCCTTCCCGCCGTCGTGATGCACTTCGGCCTCCTGGACGACGAGAAGGCAGGGCCTGTTCTGGAGCAGTACGCGGGGGCAGGGTTCTCGTCCGATTGGGGAGTGAGAATCGTAAGTTCGTCCTCGCCGCTGTTCAACCCCCAGGGATACCACTACGGGAGCGTGTGGCCGCTCTTCACCGGGTGGACGGCGCTCGCCGAATACGAGTACGGGAATTCGACACAAGGGTTCACGCATATCCTGAACAATCTCTGCATTAAAAACCACTGGGCGCTCGGGTTTGTGGAAGAGGTGATGAGCGGTGCGGTGTATCAACCCTCCGGCGTCTGTCCGCACCAGTGCTGGTCGGAGACGAACATCCTCCATCCCGCCATCACCGGGATGGTCGGCTGGAAACCGGACGCTCCCGATAATTCCGCCGGACTGTATCCGCGGTTTCCGGTCCAGTGGGATAGCGTGAAGGTGAAAAACCTTCGTATGGGAAGGTCGACGGTGGATTTCACGATGGTGCGCCGGGCGAACCGGACGGTCTATACGTTTGACATGCCTCCGGGAGAGACCGGCGCGCCCGCAATCCATTTCGCGCCGGAAATCCCGGAGGGGATGAGCATTACGAGTGTGACACTCAATGGCCGGACGATCCCGATGCCGGCGGGAAGAAAGAGGGGCAGGCGGGGATTGCTCGATCCGCCGATTGAAATAAAACTTCAGGACCGGGCGGAACTGGTCCTCGAACACACCGGCGGCATCGGCGTCGTACCCGCCATGCCGAGGCCGGAGCCGGGGGATTCGTCGACAGGTCACCGGATCATCTCCGCGTCGCTCGAGGGGGATGTGTATTCCGTCGTGTTAGAGGGAAAACCCGGAAGGATGGCGACGCTGGAGTTGGAAACCTTTGATCAATCCGTAACGGGAGTCGACAACGCGACGATGAGGGGGGAGCGGCGTACGGGCAGGTCTGTCCTGGAGGTGAAATTCCCGGGATCGCCTGAATCCTACGTCCGCATCACGCTGAAGATTGCATTGAGTAGAGAGTGATGTCCCGCGGGGAGGTGTAAGTTCGAGCGCAGGGGCAGGTGAATGTCAGGCAGGATCCGGGCGTTCATACAATCTGACGTCCCACGCCAGACTCAGACGCCGGCCGAGAAGCCGGCAGCCTGCCTCCTCCAGCAGAGCCCGGATTCTCCCGGGGGGATGAATGAACGTCCGGAACGGGTTGCCGGTGCGGTCTCTCCGCCGGTTCTCCCACGCGGTATAAGCCCGCATGTACCAGCGGTCGTGGGGTAAGCTGAGAGCGTAGTAACGCCGGGCGAGCGGCACGGTTGCGTGCAGCAGCGACTCGCAGTCCGGGTAGCAGCAAACGAC
>DATDQD010000186.1:0-18443 GCA_035292425.1 Bacteroidota bacterium | reverse complement strand
GGCGGGGATGCTCATTTATCTCTTGTACGGTCTGAGGAAAAAGAGGGTGGGATAGCGGGCTTACCCCGACGTCTGTCTCCGTCTGCCGGCGTACCCCACGGCGATGCACCCAACGGTGAGCAGGAGATAAACGCCGGCGATCCTCCACGTCGAGGCGCCACCCGTAAAGTCGAGTGCCGGGATTTTGTTCATCGGTCCGATGTACCACCAGATGGTATAGACCGCCTCAAACAGCTTGCTCGTGGTGCTCCAGACACCGAAGGCGAGCGCAAGCGAAGGGATAAAGAACATTCCGACGGCCATTCCGGGCAACGATCCCCACTCACCCGAGACCGCCAGGTTCAACGCCACCCCCGATCCCGTCACCATCGCGACGATCACTCCTGCGCCCCACACCGCAAGCATCTGGCTGGCCCTGATCCGGGGAGCCGAGAAGATCAGCTGGGCGGTCCCGAAATACGTCTCCCGCATTCCCATTTTCGACCAGAGCAGGACCGGCCAGATCCACGTAAACGCCATGAGCTCGTGCCTGGCAACCTCCACGGGCGATGCGTAGCCGGCGATAATAAAACCGATGGCGCCGAGGTACCATACGGTGTGGACCCCCTTCAGCATCAACCGGAGCTCGGCGATCAGCATGCGGCCGAAGCGCGATGAAAGGGGAATGCTGGTGAGCGCGGAGATGACCGTCTCGGCCAGGTTCCTCCGCTCGCGAGAAGGAACGATTCCCTCCGCCTCCACGCCGGCGCCCGCCTCCCTGCCTGCCTGGGCCTGTCTTCGCCGCCGTTTCATTCTTCCCGCCATTGCCTCGTCGAAACGGTCGAAGAACGGCACGGCGAGGAGCGTGACGAGGAAAGCGCAGACGATCCATGAGAGACGAAGCGCCAGCATCTGCGCGGTCCAGTCGATACCGTTCCAATCGAAGATCTTCAAATTCGCCGTTTCCCCGGCCAGCTCGCGCGGTCCCGCGTGCAGCTGGAAACCTCCGTCGAAATCCGGGTAGGCGGCGCGGGCGCCCTCGTGCATGCTCTGTTCAACGCCCCTGATGAAAAGAAAATCCAGTTCCTCTATGCCGCCGACGAGGGGGATGGTCAGCAGGGCGTTCACGAGGAAGAAGTACGCTACGTTTCCGAACCCTCCGCTCAGCCACCGGACGCTTTCGAACAGGACGGCGAGGGCCGCCACGAGAGCAAGGGCCGGGAACGTTATAAGCGCGAACGGGAGGAGGAGGGCTCCCATATCGACGCCCGCCGTCTCGTTGCCCAGGACCTGGAAGATGATTGCGGCGAGGACCTGGATCGCCACGATCGCCGAGAGGACAAGGAAATTGCTTGTGGTTTTCGCGAGGAGGTAACTGAACTTCCCCACCGGGGTCGCTGCGAGGATCTGGCCGACGCGGGTCTGCCGGTCGCGGCTGAGCGCGTTCTTGACGATGTAAAAACCGACCATCGAGATGAAGATGGCCGCGGAGAGCGCCACCATCGTGCCGACCCACGCGGAATTGTACGCGCCGCGGTATTTCCCGAGGAGGAGGACGATGTATCCGGCGTTGACGGCATAGCCGAGGTAGACGGCGGCCAGCATGGTCACGAAAAAACTGTACCGGCGGACGCGCTCCAGGAAATCAGCGCAGACCAGATGGCCGAGAGTCCTCAGCGTGCCGGTCATCGCGCCGTACCGTTGATGGAAAAGAGATAGGCGTCCTCGAGCGTCGGCGCGGCGCCTTGAGCGGACGCGTCGGGGCGTTCCGTCGAAATCAGCCGCACCCGGACGCCGTCGCTGCGCCGCATCGTGCTGGTCACGAGGTACCGCTGTTTTAGCCCCTGGAGGTCCGCGCTCGGCACCACCCACTCCCATACCCTTCCCTCCACCGTCCGGAGAAGGTCCTCGGGCGTGCTGTGCGAGACCATCTGTCCCTGCCGGATGATCGCGATGTCGGTGGCCACCGCCTCCACGTCGGAAACGATGTGCGTCGAGAGGATGACGATCCGTTCGCCGGAGAGTTCCGACAGGAGGTTGCGGAACCGGACGCGCTCCTCCGGGTCGAGCCCGCCGGTAGGCTCGTCTACTATTAAAAGTCGCGGATCGTTCAGGAGCGCCTGCGCGATGCCGACCCGTTGTTTCATTCCCCCCGAAAACTTGCCGATGGGCCGGTTCCGGATTTCGGTAAGATTGACCAGCTGCAGCAGTTCATCGATCCGCTTCCGGGCAGTCGGGCCGTCGAGCCCCTTGGCCGCGGCCAGGTACCCGAGGAACTCCACCGTGTCGAGGTTCGGGTAGACCCCGAAATCCTGCGGGAGATACCCCAGGACCTCACGGACGGTATCCGGCGAGGAGAGGATATCCGTCCCGTTCCAGGTGACAGTGCCCTGCGTCGGCTTCGTGATGGTGGCGAGGATCCGCATCAACGTGGACTTCCCGGCCCCGTTCGGTCCGAGGAGCCCGAGGACGCCGGGCCCGAGGGAGAGTGTGAACTCGCGCAGTCCCCAGACGTTGCCGCGGTATTGTTTGCTGACGTTCTGAATGGTGAGGTTCATGCCGTGTGTATACGGTTCGGAGGGATGGATGATTCAGCGACGCCCAATGTAAGGAGAAAGTCCCGCAGTCGCAATGCCGGCCCGCGTTTCTGTTCCAGCCAGGACCCGGCGGCTGTTTCGTTGCATCTCAGAACCGGTTGTCGTACATTCACTCATTCTTGCATACGGACGACCGATGGAAGACGCCCTCCTTCTCCACAGGATTCAATTCGCATTCACGATATCGTTCCATTACCTGTTTCCACAACTCACGATGGGCCTCGGGCTGATCATCGTGGTCATGAAATGGGTTGCCCTGAAAAAGAATTCCGAAGTCTATGACCGCGCGGCTCTGTTCTGGGGGAAGATTTTTACATTAAATTTCGCCGTCGGGGTGGTGACGGGGATCCCGATGGAGTTCCAGTTCGGGACGAACTGGGCGAGGTTCTCCACCTTCGCCGGCGGTGTGATCGGTCAGACACTCGCCATGGAAGGGATCTTCGCCTTTTTCCTCGAATCGACATTTCTCGGGCTCTTCATCTACGGCGGTAAACGGTTCGGACCGAAGGTCCACCTGTTCTCCGCGTTTATGGTTTTTCTCGGATCGTGGCTCTCGGGATATTTTATCATCGCGACAAACGCCTGGATGCAGCACCCCGTTGCCTACGGGATCGCGCCCGACGGGAGCGTACAACTGACCAGTTTCGTCGGCCTCCTTTTTAACCCGTGGATCGGATGGCAATACGCCCATACCATGACGGGTTCGGTGGTGACCGCGTCTTTCGTGGTCGCGGCCACCGGCGCGTACTACCTGCTTGCCCGCCGCGACGAGGAGTACGGGAAACTGTTCCTGCGGATGGGAGTGGTGGCCGGGGTGTTGTCATCGGTCCTGATGGCATTCCCGACCGGCGACGGCCAGGGGAAAAACGTCGCCCACCACCAGCCAGCGACACTCGCGGCGATGGAAGGCCTGTTTAATACCCGGGACGGTGCGCCCATCGTCCTCATCGGACAGCCGGACATGGAAAAGCGGGTGATCGACAACCCGATCCACGTCCCGAACATGCTCAGTTTTCTCACGTACCTGAGATGGGAGGCGGAGGTGCGCGGGCTCGACGCGTTTCCCCCGGCGGATATCCCGACAAACATTCCGCTCCTCTATTATTCCTATCACATGATGGTCGGTCTGGGGACGCTGTTCATCGCCCTCATGCTCGGGGCGTCGTGGCTCCTCTGGAGGCGGAAACTCTTCGCGGCACGACCCGCACTCTGGATGCTCCTCCTGGCGTTTCCTTTTCCCTACATCGCGAACACCGCGGGATGGATGACCGCTGAGCTCGGCCGACAGCCGTGGCTCGTCTACGGCCTCATGCGAACGTCCGACGGCACGTCGGAACTGGTATCGGCGGGGAGCACGCTCTTCACTCTCCTGGGCTTTCTCGGGATGTATTTCGTCATCGGGGTGCTGTTCCTGTTCCTCGTAGTCCGGATGATCGGCGCCGGCCCGGGGGAGAGGCCGCCCGTCAAGGTCATACTCTAGAAGGGGTGATGATGGAAATATTCTGGTTCTGTGTCGTCGCGTACATGCTTGCGATGTACGTCGTCCTCGACGGGTTCGACCTCGGTGCCGGCATCGTGTACCTTATCATCGGCCGCACCGATGCTGAGCGGGAGACGATCCACCGTGCGATCGGGCCGGTGTGGGACGGAAACGAGGTATGGATCATTGCAGCGGGAGGGACGATCTTTTCCGCGTTCCCGCTCCTCTATGCGTCAAGTTTCAGCGGCTTTTATCTCCCCCTGATGATCGTCCTCTGGCTCCTGATGTTGCGGGGACTCGGCATCGAGATGCGCCGCCACATCCCGCACCCGATGTGGAAATCCATCTGGGACGCGTCCTTCGCTCTCGGGAGCATCCTCCTTTCGATCTTTTACGGTGCCGCGCTCGGAAACGTCGTACGGGGCGTGCCGCTGAACGAGAAGGGATACTTCTTCGAACCGCTCTGGACCTCCTTCACCGTCCAGCCCGAAGCGGGGATTCTCGACTGGTTCACCGTCCTCATGGGACTCGTGGGATGCGCGACCCTCACCGCGCATGGGTGCAATTATCTCGCGATGAAAACGACCGGCGAAGTGCAGTTGCGCTCCAGGAAGATCGCGGGGATCGCGTGGTGGGGCGTTGTGCTCTTCTCCGCGGCGGCATTGACCGCGGTGTCTTCTTTCCGTCCCGGTCTCTGGGAGAATTACATCAATCACACCTGGGGGTATATCTTCCCGCTCCTGGGAGTGCTCGGTCTCGCCGGGATGATTCTCTACAATAGAGGGGGCCGGGATACTCTCGCATTTCTCTCGTCGTCCTGTTTTATCGGCGGCATGATGGCCAGCACCGCCTTCGGGCTCTTCCCCAACGTCCTTCCCGCATCGACCGATGCATCATACAGCCTGACAGTCTATAATACCGCCGCGGGATCGTACGGCCTCGGGGTTGGAATCGTCTGGTGGGCAATAGGGATTATTGCTGCGATCACCTGGTTCACATACATATTCTTCAAGTTTCGCGGAAAAGTGATCAATACCATACCCTTGTATAAGGAGAATCTACCCCATGCGTGAATCTCTCAGCCCCGACCGGGTGTATGTCGTTCTCATCGCCCTGATCCTTGTCGTCCCCGGCATCCTGCGGTCACAAACACCGGTCGACCGGCTCGTCCGGACACTCGATTCGCTCTCGAGCTATTCCATCAACGACTGGAAGGCGAGCCCCGACCTCAAGTCGAAGATTGCGGGGAACCCCGCCCTTCCGGGGTTCGACGATTCGCGCTGGGACAACCTCCGTCTCGACGAAAAGATCTATCCGGATTCCTGCTGGATCCGGAAGGAAATCGTCATGCCCGAACAGATCCTGGGCCGGCCCGTCTCGGGGGCCGTGCGACTGAAGCTCTCGGTTGACGATTACGGTTTTCTCTGGGTCAACGGCGAGGCGAAGGGATACTTCCCCTGGGACGGCGATTTCGAACTCACGAACGACGCGCGGCCCGGGCAGAAATTCCTCGTCGCTGTCAAGGCAATCAACACAGGGGGACCGCTCAGGCTGATCCGGGCCGGGATAGAACCGGCGGTGATGCAGCCATTGAAAGATAAAATCGCGGATTTCATGACGAGCATCCGCGTCGGGCAGAAACTCCTCGGGTTCGACACCTATCAGACCAACTCTCACAGAAAAATCGACCCCGGGATCGACAAATCCGCCGCGGACCGCGCCGAAAAAATCCGGTTGAACGACCTCCTCCAGTCGGCGGCGTCGGCGGTGGACGCGGACGCGCTTGCCGACGGGGACACCGACAGGTTCATGGCATCGCTCGAAAAGGCGCGCGCGGAATTGAAGCCGGCCGGGGAGTTCGCGAAACGCTACACCCTCTGGTTCGACGCCAACGCGCACATCGACGCGGCGTGGCTCTGGCGCGAAGGTGAGACGGTCGAGGTCTGCAGGAACACCTTCACCTCGGTCCTGAACATGATGGACGCGCGGGCCGATTTCACCTACACCCAGAGCTCCGCCGCCTACTACGACTGGATGGAGCGCCGCTATCCAGACGTCTTCAAACGGATTACCGAACGGATCCGGGACGGACGCTGGGAGATCGTGGGAGGGATGTGGGTGGAGCCGGACTGCAACCTGCCCGGAGGGGAGTCGTGGATGCGGCATGTTTTATATGGCAAACGGTATTTCCGGAAGAAGTTCGGGGTGGATGTGAAGATCGGCTACAATCCCGATTCGTTCGGGTACAACCTGAACATGCCGCAGTTCTACGCCGACGCCGGGATCGACGCCTTCGTTACGCAAAAAATCGGGTGGAGCGAGACCAACGTCTTCCCCTACCGCGTGTTCTGGTGGGAGTCGCCGGACGGCTCGAGGATCCTCGCGTACTTCCCGTTCGACTACGTGAACACCATCGATGACCCGTACAAGCTTACCGAACAGCTCCGTCAGTTCGAATCGAACACCGGGTTCACGCAGATGCTGACCCTCTTCGGCGTTGGCGACCACGGCGGCGGCCCCACGCCCGACATGCTCGCGCGCCTTGACCACCTCAAAACACTCGACATTTACCCACAGGTGAAGCTCGGCACGCTCACGGCCTATCTCGATTGGCTGAAGGGAAACGACCTCGCGAAGGTCCCCGTCTGGAAGGACGAACTCTATCTCGAATACCACCAGGGCACATTCACGACCCAGTCGGAGACCAAGAAATTCAACAGGGAAACGGAGACCCTCCTGTTGAACGCCGAAAAATTTTCGACGATCGCCTCGCTCCACGGGCGGCCCTATCGCGCCGGCGACATGAGCGAGGCATGGGAGAACGTGCTCTTCAACCAGTTTCATGACATCCTGCCCGGCTCCGGCATCCGCGAAATCTACATCGATGCCGCCGAACGGTACAGGGCATCGGAGCGGATCGGGAATTTCGAATTGACCGGTTCGCTGAAAACGCTCGCCGATCGCGTGAAAGCCGCGCCGTTCAGGGGCGGCATCCCGGTCACCGTATTCAATCCTCTCAACTGGGAACGCCCGGGTCCGGTCACGGTCGCGCTTCCCGACGGAGATGACGCCTCTTACGGCGTGTTCGACGACGCGGGGAACGAACTCCCGTCCCAGGTGCTCCGGAAGGATAAATACGGGAGGGACCTGCTCTTTATGGCGAAGGGGATACCCTCGATGGGATACCGGGTGTATCTCCTCGCGGTGAGGACACCGTCCCCGGGAAAAGCGTCGCCGGTGAAATCGAACCTCGCATCGACCGGGCGGACACTCTCCAACGGTATTCTCGAGGTGGCCATCGACCCGGCTTCGGGATGGATCGGGAGCATCGTCGATAAACGCAACGGGAGGGAAATCCTCTCCGGGGAAGGGAACCGGCTCCAGCTCCTCGAAGACCAGCCGAGGGCGTGGGACGCCTGGAATGTCGGGTTGACCGGCGTCGAATACCCGACCCGCCTCGCGAAGATCGAGGTCGTGGAGGAGGGCCCGGTCCGCGCCACGGTCCGCGTCACGCGCGAATACCTCAAGCCGGGGGTGACGAAAGATCTCCCCACGCCCGATTACCCGTCGTCATTTTTCGTACAGGATATTTCGTTGTACGACGGGCTCGACTATGTCTCGTTCAAGACCGGCGCGGACTGGTGGGAGGAAAAAACGATGCTGAAGGTGGCATTCCCCGTGGCCGTGCGCGACACCGCCGCGACGTACGAGATACCGTACGGGACGATCCGCCGTTCTACTCTATGGCGCGACAGCCGCGACAGCGCGAAGGTCGAAGTGCCGGCCCAGAGGTGGGCGGACCTCTCCGGGGCCGATTACGGCGTCAGCCTGCTGAACCGCGCAAAGTACGGCTACGACATCAAGGACAACGTCATGCGGTTGTCGTTGCTCCGCTCGCCGAAGTGGCCCGACCCTACCGCCGACCGGGGAATGCATGAGATGGAATACGCCCTCTACCCGCACGCCGGCGACTGGAAGGACGCGAACACGGTGAGACGGGGTTACGAGTACAATAATCCGCTCATCGCGCAGACCCGGACGGCGACCGGAAAAACGAGCACAGCGGGCATGGATTCAAAGCCGGCCGGCGCAACCGGCGGAAAGTCTCTCCCGGCATCCGGATCGTTCGTCGGCCTCGAACCGGAGAACCTCATCCTCACGGGCCTGAAGAAGGCGGAGGACTCCGACGCGTGGATCGTGCAATGGTACGAATCGGAGGGGAAGGAGACCGAGGCGGTGCTCACACTGCCGGCAGCGCCGAAGAGCGCGGTCATTTCGGATTTTCTTGAAGGCGACCGCGGCCCCCTGCACGCGGAGGGAAAGGTGTTGAAGGTGAAAACGCGGGCGGCCGGAATGCGGACGGTGAAAATCACCTTTTAATTGAACCCGCAATTGCCGTCGATCAAAGATCTTTTTCGGGAGTTCATCGGACACCGCCGGCTCCCGGTATTCCTCGCCCTGCCCGCTGTTCTCCTCGTGCTCCCTTCACTCCGGACCGGGCTGCAGCTCGACGACTTCTACCACTGGTTCTTCCTGACAGGGAAGAGCGGTGCCGGCGGCCGGACCCTCGGCGCGAACGACCTGTTCAATTTCCTGGACGGAGACGGGAAGCGGCTCGGAGCGCTGATGGACGCGGGCGTCCTCCCCTGGTGGACGTCTGAAAATCTGCGAGTGGCGTTCTGGAGGCCGGTCTCCGGACTGACCCACCGGCTCGATTACCTCCTCTGGCCCGATCAGCCATGGGTGATGCACCTGCACAGTTTTCTCTGGTTCGCGGGTGTCATCGTCGTCGCGACGCTCCTCTTCAGGCGGTTGAACGCGGGCCTGCTTGCCGCCGGCGTGGCGGCGCTCTTCTTCGCGCTCGACGACGCCCACGGGCTCCCCGCCGGATGGATCGCGAACCGGAACGCGCTAGTCGCGACCTTCTTCGGCCTGGCCGCCCTCCTCGCCCATATCCGCTGGCGGACCGGGGGCTGGAAGGCCGGCATGGTCCTCGGCCCGGCCGCGTGGTCCGCAGGTCTGCTCTCGGGGGAAATCGCCATGGGGGCGGGCGCGTTCCTCTTCGCCTGGGCGCTCTTCCTCGACCCCCGATCGCGGCGCAAGGCGATGATTTCCCTCGTTTCGTACGCGGCGGTGTTTGCGGTTTGGATCGCCTGGCATTCCGCGGCCGGGTACGGCGCGCACGGGTCGGGCTTTTATGTCGACCCGGCGCACGAGCCGTTGAGGTTTATCGGCGCCGTCGTGGAAAAGGCGCCGGTTCTGCTTTTGGACCAGTTCGGGTTTCCTCCATCGTCGGTCGCCATATTCCTCCATGGCGGAGTGAAGACGGCGATCTGGTTGTGGGCGATCGTCTTCCTCGCCCTGCTCGGCCTGGCGTTCCGGTCGATGATCGCGCGCGACGCGACGGCGAGGTTCTGGGCGCTCGGAACGCTGCTCTCCGTTCCGCTCATCTGCACCACCATCCCCAACAGCCGGCTGTTGATGTTTACGGGGTTCGGCGGGATGGGACTCCTCGGCGTATGGTTCGGACGTTACCTGTCCGGCGAGGGCGGAGAAACGGTCGGATTCTCATCGAAGCGGATGTCACGCCTGCTGTTCGGATTTCTTGTCGCCGTGCATGGCGTCTTAGCGCCGGTCCTCCTGCCGTTGAACGCTCTCGGCGCGGCGACGAGTCAGAGGCTCGTCCAGGAGCCGATCTCGCGGATGCATCTCAGCGATGGAGTGAGCGGAAAGATACTGGTGCTGGTGAACGCGCCGGTCTTCTTTTATGCGCAGCTGATCCCCACGGTCCTTGAATACCAGGGGCGTTCCTCCCCGGGCACGCTCAGGGTCCTCGCGCCGGGGGAAGGGACCGCCCGGGTCACCCGCGCAGGCGCCTCGGCCCTTCTCATCCGCTGCGAGGACGGCTGGCTGCACACACCCTTCGACAACGTCTTCCGGGACACGAAATCGCCGATGAAGGCGGGTGAAACGATAGAAATCGGGGGGATGACGGTCGGGATAAGGGCGACGACCCCGGACGGCCGGCCCTCCGAAGTCCTGTTCCGTTTTGACGTCCCGCTCGAAGATTCTTCGCTCGAATGGATGAAGTGGGAAGACGGGGACTACCTGCCCTTTTCCGTTCCTCCTCCCGATTCGACGGTCATCATGACGATTCCTCCCGTATTTTTCTAAGGTTGTGCGTGCGATTGACATAATGTTATATAGTGAGTACATTACGGCATGACCGGCCGGTGTAAACCCGGCAGATCCCCGCCCTCGATCACGTCGTCCCGCGTTCTCCCACCTCATTCTTCACTCACAGGACACACTGTTCTTCGTTCCAGCGTTGAACCGCTCACCATTATGACAAAGGTGCGTCATGAACATTGCATCCCATTTATCGTCCAACTTGCCTGTCGCGGCAGTCGTCTGCGCCGCGGTTGTGCTGTTTGTTGCCGCCTGCCCGGCTTCGATGCGGGCACAGGCGAAGCCCGGCATCACGAAACCCGTTTCGACGGAACCCGGGCCAGGCGATGATACACGCAACATCGTCGTGAAGTTCGGGGACGACTTCAGGTTGACGACCGGTGAGCGGGGTGTTCCGACCGACCGCCTCGGGAAAGGATTGCGATCGCCTTCGGCATCGTCGTTGATGCAAACGTTCGCGGATGCCGGGGCGACCTGGACCAGAATGTCGGGAGCGTCCGAGGAGGAAACCCACCGAATGGCTGAAACGGCCGCGAGAAACCTCGGGCGGGAGATCGCCCGGCTCAACAATTACTTCATCCTTACCGTCCCGGCCGGCGCGGACCCGAAGGATTGGATCGATCGCCTGAACGCGCTGGATGACGTCGAGATCGCCCTGTTCGTTCCGCTCCCGGTCCCGCAGCCGGTCCCGGGAAGTTTCCAGTCGAGGCAGGGATACCTCAACGCGGCCACCGACGGGATCAACGCGAACTACGCGTGGTCGATCGGCGACAGCGGGCAGAATGTCACCATCTGTGATTTCGAATACTGGTGGAACCTCAGCCACCAGGATCTGCCTCCCGGGATCACGACGCTCGTGCCTCCGGGGTGGACGGCCGTCAGCCTCTTCCCGGGGGACACCAACCACGGAACCGCGGTCCTGGGGGAGCTGGCCAGTCTCAACAACGGGTGGGGTACGACCGGCGCGGCGTACGGAGCGAACATCGCCGTGGCGCATACGTACTTCGCCGGGTACGGATGGCAGATCGGGACGGCCATGACGTACGCGATGACGCAGCTGAATCCCGGTGACGTGTTTCTCGTCGAACAACAGATGGGGGGTCCCCTGCACCTGTACATTCCGGGAAACGATACCGGGCTGGTCCCCATCGAATGGTGGCGTCCATGGTACGATGTCGTGGTCACAGCCGTGGGGAACGGGTTTCACGTGGTGGAGGCCGGGGGAAACGGGTACCAGAACCTCGATTCATCCGTGTATCGCACCGGTAACGGCGGGCACTGGCCGTTCCTTCCGCAGAGCAATTCGGGGGCGATCATCGTCGGGGCCGGGGCGGTCCCGTCGTCGTTTTACGGTACGGACACGGCGCGCTCCCGCCTCGATTTTTCGAATTACGGGTCGCGGCTCGATCTGCAGGGATGGGGGGAGTTTGTCGTGACGACGGGCTACGGCCGGCTTCACAACTCGGAGGGGACCGACCTCTACTACGACAGCGCGTTTGCCGGGACGTCGAGCGCATCTCCCATCGTCGCGGCGGCCGTCACCCTTGTCGAAACCCGGTATGAAACGGTCTATGGCGGCACGATGGCGCCGGCGACCATGCGTTCGCTGCTGAAGAGCACCGGGACGGCGCAGAAGGCGGGAAAGAATCCGGTCAGCCAGAAGATCGGGCCGCTGCCCGATCTCAATTCCGCGCTGAATTTCGGATCGTACACTCTTGCGGGAGGGACCTACCAGGTCGGGCTGTCTCGCACGTACACGTACCTGACCGGCGTCGCCGCGGAACTGTCCCAAAAAATCCTCCTCGGCAACGTCATCTTCGAACTTCAGGCTGATTACGCCGGCGCGTCGGGGGGTGAGACCTTTCCGATCGTGTTTTACCCGTACACGGCCGCGGGCGGCAACTGGTCGGTGACGATCCGTCCTGCCGCGGGCGTGGCCTCGAGGGTGACGTCCGGCGCGCCGCCTGCGTATATGCCGGTCATTCACCTGAACGGCGCGGACCGCGTCAACTTCGACGGCCGGCCGGGCGGATCGGGGTCCTCCGTCGACTGGCTGATCAGGAACGCCCGCACCGATTCCACCGGACCCGCGATCCTGTTCAGCAACGGGGCGGACCATAACGCGCTCCGGTTCCTCCAGGTCGAAAGCCAGTGCAATACGGCGGGGTACGGAACCGTCCTCTTCGGATGGCAGTCCGATCTGGCGGGGAACCGGCAGAACAGCGTCGCGCATAATATCATCCGCGACCGTACCGACCTCGCGGGGTTCCCCCAGGTGGCCGTGAATGCTCTCTCCATCACCGGAGCTCCGAACGATTCCAACGGGATCACGGGGAACGAAATCTTCAACTGGAAATCGATGGGGATCGGCCTCTCGGGCGAACACTGGACGGTGGATTCAAATTCGCTCTATTCCGTGATTTCGCAGGTCACCCCGCTCACGGCAATCTCCGTGATGGGCGGGAACGGGCACGTCATCGCCGTGAATGACATCGGGGGGAGCGGCGTGCACTCCGGCGGGTCGCCGCTGATGAGCGGGGCGTCCGCACCCTTCACGGGCATCGCATTGTCGGTCGACACGGTCGTCCCGACGCTCGTCGAACGCAACCGTATCAGGAATATATCGTGTACCAGCACGGGGTTCGCAAATTTCTTCGGGATCGCGGGTACGTCAAGCGGTCAACTGACGATCCGCCGGAATACGGTGGGCGATAGTCTTCCGTCGGGCGTGATCACGCTGTCCGGGACAGGTGTCGCCGCGGCGATCAGCCTCATGTTCGTCAACGGCGCGGCCGTAGAAGACAACCTCGTGGCCGGTATCCGGCAGACGTTCGCGACACCCGGGGAAATGCGGTGCATCAACATCAACAGCCCGAACATATTCACAGTCGCGCGGAACCGCATTCACTCGGTGGGGCCGTCGACGAAGAACGTCTCCGGGTTCGTCCGGGGGATCTACCTCGATACCTTCATCGATAGCGTCCTGATCGCCAATAACATGATCTCGATCGGCTTCGGGGATACGAACGACGTCAGATACGATGGAATGTACGACGCCTCGATGACGGGCGCGTTGAGGGTGTTTGCGGGTTATAATTCCGTTTCCATCGGGGGCGCGGCGGTGTTTTCGGCCGGGAGCAGCGGGCTCAATCACGCCGGCATGTCGCCCATCCGGCTGAGGAACAATGCGTTTTCAAACCTCCGTGCGGGCGGAGGCGGCTTCCACCAGACGCTCGTGAACGGAACCCCGTCGTGGTTCCCGGGGAGTTCGGACAATAACGTTCTATTCAATCTCAATACCGCAAGCCTCACGGGATGGCTGGGCGGGCCGATGAACCTCCCGGGGTGGGTGGCTGCCAGCCTCGGCGATGTCCAGAGCGTCAACGCCGATCCGAAGTTCGTCAGCCCGGCAACAGGAAACCTCCATATCGATTCGACGGTCGTTTCGCCGGCCGACAACGCCGGGGTGTCCCTGCTCACCGTGACGGATGATTTCGACGGTCAGCCGCGCGCCCCCGTTCCGGACATCGGCGCGGACGAATACACGATCCAGTCACCCGGATCGTTTGTCCTGCTCACACCGCCCGACGATGCCGCGAACCAGCCGGTGTCGGGGACACTCGCCTGGGCGTCATCCGCCGCCGCCGGATCGTACGACCTCTACCTGGACACGCTCTCTCCCCCGGCGGCCGTCGCGGCTTCCGGGCTGGCCGACACGTCGTATGCCTATTCCGGTCTCGATACCAATAAGGGTTATTATTGGAAGGTCATCGCGAACAATTCGAGCGGCACGATCGCCGCTGCCGGATCGCCGTGGAAATTCACGACCGGACCGGTGTCCGGCCAGATTACGGCGTACTACAGCGTCGAGGCCGGCTGGAACATCGTCTCGGTGCCGATGGAGGTGACGGATGCGCACTGGATGTCGCTCTATCCTATCGCCGTCTCAAGGGCGTATGAGTATGCGGGCAGTTACCAGACGGCTGACACTCTTGAGGTGGGGAATGGATACTGGGTGAAATTTTCCGATACCGGCACGGTCGCGCTGACCGGGGAGGCGATCGACAGGGAAACCGTCGCGGTGGCGAAGGGATGGAACATCGTCGGATCGATCAGCTCGGAGGTCCCCGTCAGTTCGATTACCTCCGATCCTCCCGGGCTGGTCACCTCGCAGTTTTATGAGTACTCCAGTGGCTACGACCAGGCCGATACCATCTGGCCGGGGAAAGGGTACTGGGTCAAGGTGAGCGATTCGGGGAAAATCGTTGTCGCCGGCAACACGGTCGGGACGCTCACCGCGGTGCCGTCGTCCAGGATCAGGATCGAGGCGATCGCGGAGCTGCCACCATCTCCTCCCGATAACCCGGGTGACATCGGCGACCCGCTCCCGGACCGGTTCGCCATCGATCAGAACTACCCTAACCCGTTCAACGGGTCCACGGTCATCCGGTACGCCCTCCCGGAACGGAGCACGATCACGTTGAAAATCTTCGACGTGCTCGGCCGGGAGGTCGTAACGCTCGATGACGATGTGCGGGACGCCGGGGTGAGAATCGCATCGTGGGAGGGAATCGATGCGGCCGGGCGCCCCGTCGGGACCGGTGTCTATTATGCGAGGATCCGCGCGTCAGCGGATCCCGGTCCGGGGAACGTCTTTCACGCGGTGGTCAAGCTTGTCCTGGTCAGGTAAGACCGCGTCGCCCTCCACGAGAAACATTGTAGTGGCGGATTACGAGGATTTTTTTATTTTATTGGCTGGATGACCGGTGACAACCATATCGTCAGCGAATCGCGCGCCTACGTTGAGCGCCTCCTCAGGGAGAAGCTCGCGCCGTGGGTTTCCTACCACGATTTCCGGCACACCGAGGAAACGGCCGAAGCGTGCCTCGAAATAGCGGAGGCGTGCGGTCTGAGCCCCTCCGAAATGGAAATCGTTCTCCTTGCCGGGTGGTTCCATGACACGGGATACACCGAAACGGCGAAGGGGCACGAGCAACGCAGCGCGGCCATCACGCAGGAGTTCCTGAAGGGCCGCCACTATCCGCCGGAAAAGTTGCGGTCGGTCACCCGGTGCATCATGGCGACCATGGTCCCCCAGCAGCCGAAAAACCTTCTCGAGCGGGTTGTTTGCGACGCGGACATGCTCTACATCGGTCGCGAGGAATTTTTCCACAAGAACGATTTGCTGAAAGCCGAGATGGAGGCGAGGGAGGGGACCGTTATCGACCCGGCGGTATGGCTCAGGAGAAGCCTCAGGTTCCTCGAAGACCAGGCGTACCATACCGACTACTGCCGCGGGAAGCTTTCGGCGGGACTAGAGAAGAACATCACCACTCTCAGGAAGCAGCTCGAGGCTTCCGCCTGAACGCTTCATGGATCTGCGGGGGCGCCCTCAAAATTACGGCGAGAGCACCCGCTGGAGCGTCGACAGGACGGTCTCCAGCTTGTAGGGCTTGCTGATGAATTCCACCGCCCCCTTCTCTTTCGCCTCGATCGCCACCTTCAGGTCGGTATAGCCCGTGAGCATGATGGACTTTGTCGCGGGGTGGTTCTTGGTGATATGCTTCAGGACTTCGAATCCGCTCCGGTTCGGCATCAGGATGTCGAGCAGGGCGGCGTCGAACGACTCCTCCCCCAGTATCCGGATCGCCTCGTCCCCGTCACAGGCCGTGACGATCTCGTAACCCTCGGAGCCCAGGATCTGGCTCAGCAGATCCCTGAGGTCATTTTCGTCGTCGACGATGAGAAGGCGTATTTTTTTTAGGCCAGGCACTGATCACTCCGGATAGAGGAAACGGGTAAAACGGCAATAATCAATTAAAAATAACAATTTTTCAGCTCCACGGCAATAGAATAATTCAGGGCCCGATCTCCCGCTCCCGGTTTGAGTTTTATCCAAAAATTGATACATTTGGGCGGGAAAATTAAGATGCAGGATAGTCGTCGCTCCTGCAGAGTTATTCCTTCTTTTCTTATATCCGGCTTTCCAAAGAGTTCCGGTTAAATAGTGCCGCGCGTTCGCCGGAGTTCTTCTTTGGGAGCCAGGCATTTCAGGAGGCACAGGTTGTCCGTGATTATTAATCTGGTCTCATCCCGGAGGTGACGATGTTACCGCTTCCGCAATTTCCTGCCGTCCGCCCGCGTTACCGCTACCTGTTGCCCTTGATCGTATTGTTGTCGCTCCCGGTCGTCCTGCACGGTCAGACCACATGGCAGGGAACGGTGAGTTCATCGTGGATGAACGCGTCGAATTGGAACGCCGGCGTTCCGGATTCGACCATCTCGGCCATCATCCGGCCCGGGACTTTCGACCCGACGGTCCCGGTCACGGGGGCATACGTGGCCTCGCTCGATCTCGACCTCAACAATAACGGCGTCCTGAACTTTGAAAATGGAGCAGCCCTGACCGTCCACGAGGTCCTGACTATCCGAACGGGATCAATTCTCAACCTGGGGGGAGGGCGGCTCTATCTCAAGGACGACGCGATCATCCATAACGCCGGAAGCTTCAACGCCGATAGCGGAACAGTCGAGATGAGCGGCAGGTCGTGGACCAATAACAGCGGCGCCGTGTTCAATGCCGGATCGAGCACGGTGATCTTCAACGGGATCGATCAGAGGATCGACGGGACAATCGCCTTTTCCACCCTGGTCGTACGATCGGTCGATACGCTGAGTTTGACCGGCACGGTGACCGTGACGGACTCGCTCCACGTCGTCTCCGGATCGACGCTTCATTCTACGGGAACACTTTCCATTTCGCCGAGCGCATTCATTGACCTCGACAGCGCGGCGGTGCTTTCCATTACCGGTCCCTTCAACAATGACGGGACCCTCGTAGGAACCGGTACGATCGTAAGCACGCGGCCGTACCTGGTGGGGCTGGGAGCGCTCAATGCCACGACTGTTGACGTGTTTTTCGACAGGTCCGTGGACCTGACGACTGCCCAGACATCGGGCAATTATACGATCAGCGGCGGGATCAGCGTCACCGGCGCCGCCAGGGACGGAACGAACCTGAGCCTGGTGCACCTCACCGTGTCGACGATGACATCCAACACCCAGTATACGCTGACGGTGAACAACGTCCGGGACCTTTCGGCGAACCCGATCGCGTCCAACACGCAGAAAAAATTCGCATACGCGTCTTCTCCCCAGAGAATCATCGTTATCTCGGGATCGGGGCGATCTGCGGACGTTAACACCGCTTTCCCCGCGCCCTTCAGATCGAAAGTATTCGATACCTACTCCCTTGAGATGTACCTGCGCAATGTGACCTACACCGCGCCGGCGAGCGGGGCGTCGGGTACGTTTGCGGGGACCGGCACGAACACATTCAGTGTGCTGACCGATGGCGCCGGCATCGCGATCGGGTCAACGTATACAGCAAACGGTACTGTGGGATCTTATTTCGTGACGGCGGCAGCAACGGGGCTCGGTCCCACGACGAGTTTCTCCGCGACCAATACGCTCCCAACGACGATCTATACGATCACCGCCACGTCAAGTGCCGGAGGATCGATCACCCCCGGCGGAGCGGTGAGTGTGAGTTACGGTTCAAATCAGTCGTTCACGATCGCGGCGAATGCCACGTACCACATCGACAGCGTGAAGGTTGATGGCGTGAACCAGGGCGCGATCACCGCCTACACGTTCACCTACGTCACGGCGAACCACACGATCGCGGCGTACTTCTCGATCAATACGTATACCATAACCGCCAGTGCCGGTTCGGGAGGGACGATAAGCCCCAGCGGAGCGGTGAGCGTGAATCACGGATCCAACCAGTCGTTCACAATCTCGCCGAATACGGGTTACCACATCGACAGCGTGAAGGTGGACGGCGTCAACCAGGGCGCGATTGCAGCCTACACGTTCACGAATGTCACAGCAGGTCACACGATTGCCGCGTACTTCTCAATCAATACCTATACGATCACGGCGACGGCGGGTGCGGGAGGAACGATAAGCCCCAGCGGTGCGGTCAGCGTGAATCACGGGTCTAATCAATCGTTCACGATCGCGGCGAATGCCACCTACCACATCGATAGCGTAAGGGTGGACGGCGTCAACCAGGGCGCGATTGCAGCCTACACGTTCACGAATGTCACAGCTGGTCACACGATTGCCGCGTACTTCTCAATCAATACCTATACGATCACGGCGACGGCGAGTTCCGGAGGGTCGATCAGCCCGTC
>DATDQD010000185.1:0-5738 GCA_035292425.1 Bacteroidota bacterium | reverse complement strand
GTGGGGATGAACGTGGTGCAGGTCGCCGCGGCCGTGGGCGGCCTGGTGATCGCGGTCGACATTTCCGATAAGAAGCTCGAGCTGGCGCGCTCGTTCGGCGCCTCGGTCACCGTCAACCCGTCGAAAGTGGAAAACCTGTCGAAGGAAATCAGGAAACTGACGGGCGGCGGCGCGGACACCGCGATCGAGGCGATCGGGAACCCCAAAACGATCGAGGCGGCGTTCGGCACGCTGCGGAAGGGGGGGCGGCTGGTGGTCGTGGGGTACACCGCCGAGGAGATCAAACTGAGCGCGGCGAAGATCATGTATTACGAAATGGAAGTGCGGGGATCGCTCGGCTGCCGGCCGGTCGATTACCCGAGGCTGATCGAGCTCTGCAGGGTCGGAAAAATCAAAGTGGCCGAACAGGTGACGCACCGTTTCCCCCTGGAGAAGATCAACGACGCGCTCGACCTGCTCCGCCGCCATGACGACAGCGCCCTCCGGTCGATAGTGATTCCATGAACCAGATCGTCTATCCGGCCCCATGATGGACTTCTCCCTCACCGAAGAACAGAAGATGCTGCGGGACGTGGCCCGCCGCTTCACCGACGAGGTGGTCCGGCCCCGGGCCGCCGAGATCGACGAAAAAGAAGAGGCGCCGCCCGACATCATCCGGAAAGCGGCTGAGCTCGGATTCCTGGGGGTGGTGTTCCCGGAGAAATACGGCGGGTCGGGCCTCGGCGAGGTGGGCTACTGCCTCCTGCTCGAGGAGATCGCCCGGGGATGCAACTCGACGGCGGTGACGATCGGGGGACACGAAAGCCTCGGCGCCATGGCGATCTACCTCGCCGGCAGCGAGTCGCAGAAGGAGAAATACCTCGTGCCCCTCGCCGCGGGGGACCTGCTTGCCGCCTACGCACTCACCGAACCCCAGGCGGGATCGGACGCGGGGGCCATCAGGACGAACGCGCGTCCCGCCAGCGGCGGCTGGCTCCTGGACGGGAACAAGACCTACATCACCAACGGGAACATCGCGGACGTGATCGTCGTCTTCGCGGTCACCGATCCCGACAAGGGGACGCACGGCGGGATGACCGGATTTATAATTGAGAAGGGTTTCAAGGGGTTCCGCGCCGGCAAACCGGAGAAGAAAATGGGGATCCGGGGCTCGCACACCACCGATCTCTTCTTCGAGGAGGTCTTCATTCCCCGGGAGAACGTGCTCGGCCCCGTCGGCGACGGGTTCAAGGTCGCAATGACCACGCTGAATGTCGCCCGCGTCAGCCTCGCGGCCCAGTGCCTGGGGTCGATGAAGGAACTGCTCGACCTGAGCATCGCTTATGCAAACGGGCGGGTCCAGTTCGGGAAGCCGATCGCCGAACAGCAGGCGGTCCAGTTCATGCTCTCCGAGATGGCGGCCGACGTCTACCAGATCGAAAGCATTCTTTATCGGACCGCGCTGATGGTGGACCGGGGCGTCCCCTTCTCGCGCGAATCGGCCATCTGCAAGCTCACGGCCACCGAGGCGGTCTGCCGGTGTGCCGACCGCGCAATGCAGATCCACGGCGGGGCGGGCTACATGCGCGAATACCCGATCGAACGGCTGTACCGGGACGCCCGCGTGCACAGGATTTTCGAGGGGACGAACGAGATCCAGCATCTCGTCATCGCCCGCGATCTTAACAAAAAAGGTTCATACTGATGAGCGTCGATCATTCACCCCAGTTCTTCTCAGGGAACGAAGCGATCGCGCGGGGCGCCTGGGAGGCGGGCATCCACGTTGCCGCCGGCTACCCCGGAACGCCGAGCACCGAGATCATCGAGAACCTCGCCCGTTATCCGGACGTCAACGTGGAGTGGTCCACCAACGAGAAGGTGGCGTTCGACGTGGCCTACGGGGCCTCGATCGCCGGCGGGAGGGCGCTGGTGGCGATGAAGCACGTGGGGGTCAACGTCGCCCTTGATTCCATCATGGTCACAGCGTTCAGCGGGGTGCGCGGGGGGTTCGTGATCATCACGGCGGACGATCCCGGGATGCACTCCTCGCAGAACGAACAGGACAACCGCTGCCTCGCGAAATTCGCCAAGATCCCGATGCTGGAACCCTCCGACAGCGAGGAGGCGCGGCGTTTCACGAAACTCGCCTTCGATATCAGCGAGCAGTTCGACATCCCGGTTTTCCTCAGGACCACGACCCGGACCTCGCACTCCAAGTCGCTCGTGACGCCGGGGGAGCAGGTCAGGAACGCGCCCAAGGGATACCGGCCGGAACCGTCGAAGCACGTCGTCCCGATCTACGGAAAGCGCTGGAGGAAGAACATCGACGACCGTCTCGCGAAGCTCGAAGAGTTCGCGGAAACGTTTCCGGCCAATGTCGTCGAATTAAATTCCGACAAGCTCGGCATCATCACGAGCGGGATCAGCTATCAATACGTCAAGGAGGTCTTCCCGGAGGCCTCTGTCCTCAAATTAGGCATGATCTATCCGCTCCCGCGGAAAATGATCCGCGATTTTTGCGCCGGGGTCGAGACGATCACCGTCGTGGAGGAGCTGGAACCGTTCTTCGAGGAGCACCTCAGGATTTTCGGCGTCACGAACCGTTCAGGGAAGCCCGTCATCGTAGGGAAGGAGAAGGTCCCCTCGATGTTCGAGCTCTCCCCCGACGTGCTCAGGCGATCGCTTCTCGACGAACCGTCCCCGCCGGTCTTTTCCCCGGAGATCAGCATTCCTGTCCGTCCCCCGGTCCTCTGCCCGGGATGCCCGCACAGCGGGGTCTACTTCGCCCTGCACAAGCTCAAGGCGGTCGTCACCGGCGACATCGGCTGTTACACGCTGGGGGCGCTCCCGCCGTTCAGCGCCATCGATACCACGTTTTGCATGGGCGCCGGAATCGGCAACGCCTTCGGCATGGAAAAAGTGCACGGCGAAACGATGCAGAAGAAGCTGGTGGCGGTCATCGGCGACTCCACCTTCCTCCACAGCGGCATCGCCCCGCTGATCGACATCGTCTTCAACAAGGGCGTCACCACGATCGTCCTGATGGACAACTCCACGACCGGGATGACGGGACACCAGCAGCACCCGGGGATGGGAAAAACCATCCGCGACGAAAAAACATACGCGATCGATTATGAACAGCTCCTCCGGGCGATCGGCGTCCGGCATATCGACGTCGTGGATCCGTATGACCTGGTCGGCACGGAAGCCGCGCTGAAGGACGCGATGTCCTCGGAAGAGCCGGCCGTCGTCATCTCGCGGCGCGCCTGCGTCCTCCTTGAGGAAGAGAGGGCAAAGCATCACACCCCCTACGAGGTCCTCGCGGACCTGTGCGAGGAGTGCGACCTCTGTCTTAAAATTGGCTGCCCGGCGCTCGACGGGTCGCAGGCCGTTCCGGAAATTTCAAAGGAACGGTGCATCGGGTGCGACCTCTGCGCGAAACTCTGTCATTTCGGCGCCATCGTGCCGGTGAACGGGGGGGCGCAATGAATACCGGGCAGGGCAGGAACATTCTTTTTTCGGGGGTCGGTGGTCAGGGAGTTCTGCTTATTTCCGAACTCGTGGCCCGCACCGCGATCCGGGCGGGTTTTGACGCGAAAAAGACGGAAGTGCACGGCGCGGCGCAGCGCGGGGGAAGCGTGGTGAGCCACGTGCGGTACGCGCCGAAGGTTTATTCTCCCCTCATCCCGGCGGGCGAGGCAGACATCCTCGTCTCCCTCGAAAAGCTCGAGGGGCTCCGCTGGGCCCACTATGTCCGGGCCGGGGGGACGATCACGCTGAACACCGAGGAGCGAGTGCCGGCCTCCATCGACGGAAAGCCGGTCGAATATCCGAAGGAGATCGCGCCGTTCCTCGCGGGCAAGGGCTTCATCGTGAGGAGCATCGACGCCCAGGCGATCGCGATCGAACTGGGGAATTACCGCGCCGCCAACATCGTCCTCCTCGGGACGATCGCGGACGAGACGGGGATACATAAAGACGCCTGGACCGACACCATGAAGGCGACGCTCCCCTCCCGATTCATCGACCTCAACCTGGCGGCGTTTGAACGCGGCATGGAGGCCGCCGCGGGGCCCGTCCCCGCGCGCGGCGCCGGAGCGACTCGCTGAATATGCCGTCCGCGCGGACAATCAGGCTGCGGGTGAACGGCGAGGAGCGACGGCTCACCGTCGACGCGGCCACAACCCTCTCGGAACTCCTGAGGGGGCAGTTCGGGCTCACCGGGCTCAAGATCGGCTGCGACCTCGGTGAGTGCGGGGCGTGCACGGTCCTCCTGGACGGGAAACCTGTCCTCTCCTGCATCACACTCGCCGTCACCGCCGACGGAGCCGCGGTCACCACCATCGAGGGCGTCGCGCACGGCGGGACACTCGACGACGTGCAGCGGAACTTCCTCGAGCACGGGGGCCTGCAGTGCGGGTTCTGCACCCCCGGCATGATCCTGAGCGCGAAGGGGCTCCTCGGCGAACAGGCCCACCCCGACGAAGATACGGTGCGCCATGCGCTTGCCGGGAATCTTTGCAGGTGCACGGGATATCAGAAGATCGTGAACGCGGTGACGGGGAAGAGCGCCGCCGGCGGCGCGCCTTCGAAGGTGGACGGGGTACCGCAGGTGACCGGCGCCGCGCAGTACACCGACGACCTCGCGCTCCCCAGGATGATCCACGGGAAAATCCTCCGGAGCCCCCATCCCCATGCCCGCATCGTTTCGATCGATACCTCGGGGGCGGAACGGATGGAGGGGGTCCTTGCGGTGATGACCGGAAAGGACCTGCCGGAAAAATTCGGGATTCTCCCCGCCAGCCAGGATGAAACCGCGCTCGCGGTCGACAGGGTCCGGTTCGTCGGTGACCCGGTGGCCGCCGTCGCGGCGATCGACGAACGGACGGCGAAGGAGGCGCTTTCGCTGATCGAGGTTAGGTACGAACCTCTGCCGGCCGTCCTCTCGATGAAGGACGCCGCCCGGAGGGACCTCCCGAAGATCCACAATGACACCAGATACCGCGACAATACCGCCAAGCACGTCGAGCTTGCCTTCGGCGACGTGGAGGAGGGATTCGCCGGGGCGGATTACGTCCGCGAGGACGAATTTTTCTACGACGGGAACACCCACGCGATGCTGGAGCCGCATTCGGCGCTCGCCTCGTACGAACCGGCTGCAGGCGTCCCGGCGGCCGGCTCTTCCGCGGTCGGCGGCGGGTACCTGACGCTCTGGTCCTCCACACAGGTCCCGCATTATGTCCACCGGACGCTCGCGCGGGTCCTCGGCATGCCGGAGAGCCACATCCGGGTCATAAAGCCGTACCTCGGCGGGGGGTTCGGCGGGAAATCGGAGCCCTTTGCATTGGAAATGTGCGCGGCCTGGCTTGCGATGAAGACCGGTCGTCCGGTGAAGATCACCTACACCCGGGAAGAGGTTTTCTACAGCCACCGGGGACGGCACGCCACGAGGATGTGGCTGAAAACGGGCGTGAAAAAAGACGGCACCATCACCGCCGTGGACTACAAGGCGTGGCTCGACGGCGGGGCGTACGGGAGTTTCGGCGTGGTCACATCGTACTACACGGGGCAGTTCCTGACGCTTCCGTACAAGGTGCCGCGCTTCCGCTTCGAGAGCACGCGCTATTACACCAACAAGCCCCCCTGCGGCCCCAAGCGGGGTCACGGCGCCCCCCAGCCGCGGTTCGCCTTCGAAGCGCAGTTCGACCTGATCGCCGCCGTCCTGGGCATCGATCCGGCGGAGCTGCGATTGAGAAACC
>DATDQD010000184.1:0-3230 GCA_035292425.1 Bacteroidota bacterium | reverse complement strand
CCGGCCGAGCAAGCCGGGCCGCCGGCCGCTCTCAGATCCTTCCGTCAATTTTCCAGAGCGCGTCCTTGACATAAGGCCAGGTAACGTACTGGAACCCGAAAATATCCTCTTCATGGAGTCCTGTGAACTTGTCCGCCAGGGCCACTGCCTTGTTGTTCGGCTTGATCAGATCGAGCCTGAGGACGGGATTGTCCGCCCGGAGCACCCTCGCCGGGTTCATCATCGCCTCCCGGACGCCCCTGCTGTCGATCACCGTGCCGTACGGCCCCGCCAGCTTCTGGAGGCGGGATCCGCTGTTCATCGGGTATCCCACGAAATCCGGTTCGTTCATTTCCGGTATGAAGGTCTCCGGGTCGATCCGGATCACCTCGCCGCAGGAGATCCCGATCCCGAAGCCCATCGGAGAGGGAAAATTCAGCTGGCGCGAGATGTACCAGTACCTCTTGTGGATTTCGAATGCCGCGGAGAGCGCCCAGTGGAGCGCCTCGCCGACCGAGCCGTGGTCTTTCGCCTCCCAGATCAGGAGGAATCCGTCCCCGAGGAACTTGTGGAATGTGTGCTTGTAGAAGAACGACAGCTGGATGACGCGGTCGTACACGACCTCGATGACGCGGGTGACCTGTTCGGGGGATGCCTTCAGCGACCAGTGGGCGAAGCCGCGCAGATCGGCGTAGGCGATGACGGCGGTTTCCCGTTCACCGCGGATGGAGGTCGCCTGGCCGGTGATCGAAAGAGAATTGTTTTTCACGTACATGGGTCGTTCACTCTAGGCCGTGTTGAGAAAACCGGTGTCACCCTTTCCCTGCCGGACGACGACGGGATGTTCGCCGGTTAGATCAAGAATCGTGGAAACTTCGAGCGCACCGTTCCCCGATTCGAGGATCAGCCCGACGCGCGATCCGAAGATCGCCGCGATCTCTTCCGGCGCATTCATGATCTCTCCCTGGTCGTCGGTCACGCTCGCGCTCAGGAGGGGATGTCCCATCCCGCGGATGAGGGCCTGGCACACCGCGTTGTCGGGCACCCTGATGCCCACCGTCTTCCTCTTCGACATCATGCTCTTCGAAACCTGTTTCATCCGGCTGGCCGGGAGGACGAACGTGTATGGCCCCGGGATCAGCCGCTTCATCAGCCGGAAGGCCTGGTTCGAGACGACGGCGTATTCGCTGATGTGGCTCAGGTCGGAGCAGATGAAGCTGAATGGCTTGCTCCGGTCCTGCTGCTTGATCTGGTAGACCTGTCCGATCGCATCCGCCCGGAATATGCTGCATCCCAGTCCGTACACGGTGTCCGTCGGGTAGATCAGGATGCCCCCCGAGCGGAGCACCTCCACCGCGCGGGTGATGTGCCGACCCTGCGGATTGACCGGGTGGACCGAAAGCACCGTCGCGGATGTCATGCCGGACTCTGCCGTCCTCCGGTCAGCGCAGGAGCCGTTCGCCGGCAGGTTCCCCGCCGGACGCCCCCTCCGCGACCGATTTCCGGACAATGTGATCGAGACCCCCTTCGAACCGCGTCAGGCGGGTATCGGTGTCGTCGTATTTCTTCCGGGCGTTCTCGAAGTGCGTTCCGAGGACGTCGAACGCCTCCCGCAGCTTCCAGGTGTCGCCATGGAGCTGCTGGAGGTCGGCGAGGATTTCCTTCGCCCTCCGCTCGACGTAGAAGCCCCTCAGTCCCAGGGCGATCACCTGCAGGTAGGCGTAGAAGGAATTGGGGGAAACCGGCACGACCTTTTTTTCAAGGGCGTAGCTGTAGAGGCCGACGCCGTTGGACATCTCGTCCTTGATGATGATTTCGTAGTAGATGTTTTCCGCCGGGACGTACATCAGCGCGAACGGGAAGGTCCCCTCGTCGGGGAGAATGTATTTTTCCGCGATGGCGTCGATGTGTTTCCTGACGTCGGAGACGAACGCCTTCTGGAGCGTTTTTTTCTCGCCTTCCGGGGCCGCCGCGAGCCTCCGGAAATTTTCCAGGGGAAACTTCGAATCCACGGGGACCAACTTGTCGGAGGTCCTGATCACGGCATCGACCACATCGCCCGTGCTGAACCGGTGCTGCATCTCGAAGTGCGTCGCTGGAAGGACCTGTTTCAGCAGGTCTTCCAGGAGGAACTCGCCGAGGCCTCCCCTCAGTTTCGGCGCCTTCAGGAGCTCCTCCAGTTTCGACACGTTCTGTCCGAGTTCCCTGATTTCCTCCGTGGCCTTGCCGAGTTCTCCCAGGTTTTTCTGTACGTCGCCGATCACTTTCGCGGCGCTGTCAAGGCGGTTTCCGACCGATGCCGTCTGCGACTGGATCTGCTGATTCACCATCGACAGCTGCTGCTGGATCAGCCCGGAAATGTTGTTGAGGCTTTCCCGGAGGTCGGTCCTGAGGGCGTCCACCTCACGCTGCATCATCAGGAGCGCGGATTCCTCCTTCCCCTGTTTGCGTGCGAGGCCCCTCTGGTATAATAGCAGGGCGCCGATCGCGACGGCCGCTATGAGAATTCCGGTCAGCTCCATACAAGCCTGTGAAGGCCGGGGCGACTGTATTGCCCGGGTATTGTCGGGAGCCCGTGATGCGGGTGGGCGGGGGGATTCATTGTCCGGGAGGGGCGCGCGGGGTCGTTCATCGGGGGAATACTACTAAAAATAGGGTTCATTCACAAGCAGAACGGGGTGAAGAACCCCAGGGCGATCGAAGACTCAGGGGTGGAGCGGCCCTGCGGCCGCGACTCACCGGTGCGCCGCACCCCTCATGATCGGGAAGGCGTGGAAGAGCGCCGGGAAGAGGACGTTCAACGCGTCCTTTGCCGCGGCGGGTGAGCCGGGAATTCCGACGATCAGCGAACCCTTCCTGGTGCCGGCGATGCACCGTGAAAGCATCGCGGTGGGGAACCGCTCCTGGCCGTGGCCGAGGAAGGCCGCCTCCACGCCGTGGAGCCTCCGGTCGATCACCCCGGCGATCGCCTCCGCCGTGACGTCACGGGGACCGATGCCGGTCCCGCCCGCGGCGAGGACGAGATCGACCCGTCCCCCACCCCGCCCGCCGCGCCCGTCACAGAGCTCCCTGAGCGCCCTGGCGATCTGAAGCCGGTCGTCGGGCAACACCCGGTAGACCGGCACGGAGGCCCGGAAATCCCTCAGCCCCTTGACGAGAATTTTCCCCGAAACGTCGCGTCCCCGTTTCGCGCTGATCGAATCGCTCAATACTAAAACCGCCGCGCGCAGCCCGGCGCCGCCCGCCGTCGC
>DATDQD010000183.1:0-9626 GCA_035292425.1 Bacteroidota bacterium | reverse complement strand
CGGCGCGCTGCATCAGTTCGCCCCTGAGGCGGACCAGCCGGAGGCCCTCCTCGAACCCCAGCGCTCCGGCATGGATGAGCGCCGAGTATTCCCCGAGGGAGTGTCCGGCGACCGCGGCGACGCCCCGGCCCCCGATCACCGTCGAGAGCGCGACGCTGTGCAGAAAAACCGCCGGCTGGGTGTTCTTCGTCCTGGTGAGCTCCTCCACAGGTCCCTCGAAACAGGTCCGGCTCAGAGGGACCCCGAGGACCTCATCGGCCCGCTCGAAGATGCCTTTGATGCGGGGGTCGGCGGCGCACAGGTCCTTCCCCATGCCGACGTACTGCGAGCCCTGGCCCGGGAAAAGGAACGCCGTCCCCGGGCTGCCGGGAGCGCCGGTCATGAACTCTTCGCGGGTTTGTCCATGGACCATTTCAGCAGGACCGCGCCCCAGGTGTAACCCGCGCCGAAGCTCGAGAGCACGAGGTTGTTTCCCTTTTCGAGCCGTCCGGCCTGCCACCACTCGGAGAGACACAACGGGATCGTGGCGGCTGTGGTATTGCCGTACCGGTCGATGTTGATCATGACCTTCGATGGGTCGAGTCCCATCCGCTCGCGGCAGGCGTCGATGATCCGCAGGTTCGCCTGGTGCGGCACGAGGTAGCTCACGTCCGCCCCGGTGAGGTTGTTCCGCTTCATGATTTCGGCCGACACGTCCGCCATTCCGATGACGGCGACCTTGAAGACCGCTTTCCCGTCCTGGTAGAGCGTGTGCATGCCCTGGTCGACGGTTTCGTGGGTCGGGGGGTGGAGGCTGCCGCCGCCGCTCATGTAGAGGGCGGATCCCCCGGAACCGTCGCAGTAGAGTTTATGGTCGAGGATCCCCGCCCCGCCGTCCGACGGTTCGAGGAGCAGGGCCGCCCCCGCGTCGCCGAAGAGGATGCAGGTGTTCCGGTCGGTATAGTCGGTGATGGAGCTCATCTTGTCGGCGCCGACCACCGCGACCCTGCGTGCCGTACCGGTCTCCACGAATTGCGCCCCGACCACCAGGGCGTAGAGAAATCCGGAACACGCCGCCGAGAGGTCGAAGCCCCAGGCGTTCTTCGCGCCGACCTTGTCCTGGATGACGCAGGCGGTCGAGGGGAAGAACATGTCCGGGGTGACCGTGGCGACGATGATC
The DNA here is from genome assembly GCA_035292425.1 of Bacteroidota bacterium. Taxonomy (GTDB): domain Bacteria; phylum Bacteroidota; class Ignavibacteria; order UBA10030; family SZUA-254; genus SZUA-254. Next base: position 8,467 of record DATDQD010000183.1, on the reverse strand, counting down.
ATGTCCAGGTCCGCGGCGGCAATGCCGCGGTTTTTCAGGAGCGCCCGGAGGGCGCCGGCGCCGAGGTCCGATGTCGCCCCGTTTTCCAGGATGCGGCGTTCGCTGATGCCGGTGCGCGCCCTGATCCACTCATCGGTGGTGTTCACCATCTTCTCGAGATCGGCGTTGGAAAGGATTTTGTCGGGCAGGTAGTGCCCGACAGCCGTCACGGCCGCGCGTATCGTTTTCCCGGATGCCGTCATTGCACCCCGGCCATCGCCTGTTCGATCCGGTCGTTGATTTTTTTCTGCGCCATCTCCTTCGCCTTGATGATCATGTTCATGATCGCTTTCGGTGTGGACTTGCCGTGCCCGATGATCGACACTCCCTTCACTCCGAGGAGCGGCACGCCGCCGTATTCCTCATAGTCCATGCTTTTCATCGCCCCCCTGAGCGTGCCGAGCGCCGGGAGCAGCATCAGTTTCCGCAGGGGGCTGGACCCGGCGAACGCAGAGACGCGGTCCTTGAAAAACGACGGGATGCTCTCGCCGAACTTCAGGAGGATGTTGCCCGTGAATCCGTCGCACACGACGACGTGGACCTTTCCGTTCAGAATGTCCCGGCCCTCGACGTTGCCGATGAAATGCACCGGCGCCCCCTTCAGGAGCGCGTGCGCCCCGAGGGAGACTTCGTTTCCCTTCGTCTCTTCCTCCCCGACGTTCAGCAGTCCGACCGCCGGGTTCGCGACGCCGAACATCGCGGAGGTATAGATGCTTCCCATGATCCCGAATTCCATCAGGTGCCTCGGTTTGCAGTCGACGTTTGCGCCGGCGTCGACCAGCAGGCAGACGCCCGTGCGGCTGGGGAAAAACGCCCCGATGGTGGGTCTCGAGACCCCTGCGATCCGGCCGAGGATCAGCGTCGAAGCCGACATGACGGCTCCCGTGTGCCCGGCGCTGACGAACGCGTCGGCCTTTCCCTCCTTCTGAAGATTGAGTCCGACGGCGATCGAGGAATTCTTTTTCTGCTTGAGGGCCGCCGTGGCGCCGTCTTCCATCGTGATGACTTCGGATGCGTGGGCGATCGTGAGCGGGATGTCCGGGGCGTTCGCGCGGGCGAGTTCTTCCTTCAGCCGGTCCACGGGACCGACGAGGATCAGTTCGAATCCTCCGGGGTCGCGCCGCAGGGCATCGACTGAACCGGCAACGATGTTGCCCGGGGCGAAGTCACCCCCCATGGCGTCAACGGCGATCCGTATGTGAGAAGGCGGTGTCTGCAAGACCGGTGTCGATGGGTCTCAGGTTCCCGGGCGGGGCCTTCCGGATGTCCCGACGGGCGGCGCGGGCGACAATGGAGCCGGGGTCAGGACTCTTTCGGAATGATGACCGACCGGCCGTTGTAGTGCCCGCAGTTCGGGCACGCGCGGTGGAGAAGTTTATGCTCGTGGCAGTTGGGGCATTCGCCGGTCGCCGGCGTCGTCGCCTTGTAATGCGTACGGCGTTTCGCGCCCCGCGATTTCGAGTGTCTGCGTTTCGGATTTGGCATGGAGATGTTTCCTTGTGATGTTCAATGTTTCAATAATTTTTCGAGGCCCTGCCACGGGCGGTTTGCGTTCTCATTCCTGCAGCCGCATACGGCGACGTTCAGGTCCGCCCCGCAGCTGCTGCACAGGCCCCTGCAAGCCTCCCCGCAGAGCAGCTTCAGGGGAACCGAGATCATGATCATCTCCCGGACGTCCGCCGCAAGGTCGATCACGGTGGCGTCGGGGTTGAGGACCCGCACATCCTCCGGAGGAAACCTTCCCGCCTCCTCCTCGTTCTGGATGTAGACCACCGCGTACCGGCACGAGAGCGCCTGGCGGAAGGACCCGAGGCACCTGTCGCAGGGAAACGTTCCCGAAGCAGCGATGGCGCCGCGGACGATGATCTGGCTCGGGGTCTTTTCGAGCAGCACCTTCACTTCCACCGGGGCGTCGAAATTGTCGTCGAGCGGGAGATCCGAAGGGGAGACCCTGAAGGAGTACTCGTGCGTCCCGGGGGAGAGGCCGGAAACCCGAATTTTCAACCCGTAACCTCCGCCCTGGTGCGGTTTCATGCGCACTCTCCTCAATGAACTGTGCAAAAATCTTGCCTTTTCGGCAAAATCATCGAATAATATAGGAAATCACGCCCCGATAGTCAAGGAATACCCGGGGGAATACCCGGGAGGGCCGGGGCCTGCGACGGGATGAATTTCAGGAAGAATATCCGGATGAATTTCAGGAGGGTTCGGCCGTCCTTTCCAGGAGTTCCCGCTCGACGAACTGCGAGGTCTCGGTGATGGCGTCGATGAACTTCGAGAAATCCTCCTTGTAGAGAAAGATCTTGTGTTTTTCGTATTTCTCCTCGCTCACCCGCCGGCTCTCGGTGATGACGATGTAGAGGTCCTTCACCGATTTTGTCGCCTTGACGTCGAAGAAGTATGTCCGTTTACCGGCGCGCACGCGCCGGGAAAAGACGTTCTCCTGGCCCGAGTTCCCGGCTTCCCCGCCCTGCAGACTTTCACCTGTTTCCATGCTGACTCCCGTTCTGTTCAGACAACGTGTTTCCGGATGACGCCTATTTTCGTATGACCGCGATTTTTGCGCTGCCGACCTCGGTCCCGTCTTCCGAGTAGGCGACGACGACGTACACGCCCGAGGAGACAACGGCCCCCCGGCCGTCGGTCCCGTCCCAGAAGCCCACCCTTCCGCCCGGCGAATCGACGGCCTTCACCAGCGCCCCGTCGACGGTGAACACCTTCAGGGACGACCCCGCCACCAGCCCGTCGACGGTGACGGGGGACGCGGCCGGGATCTCAAAGGGGTTCGGATAGATTTTCAGCTCCGCGAAGGACCGGTCCGGCGTGACTGCGGGCGTCGAGAGGCTCGAGAGGCCCTTCTCCGTGCCGAAATAGACGATACCCGTTCTGCCGTCCAGCGCGATCGAGGCGACGTCGTCGTCCAGGAGCATTCCGCCCGTGCTCCCGACCGTGTAGTGCTCGAGGACGTCCGTCCCGTCCTGCGAAAGCAGGAAGACGCCGCGCTTGGTCGCGACCCATTTCCTGTTCAGCGGGTCGACGAGGATGTCCTGGATGATCTGATCGGGGAGGGGGCGGTAGGGGGCGAACGAGGCCTTCGGGTTCGTCGGCGAGTAGATAATCGAAATCCCGGGGTTCGAACCGACCCAGATGTCTCCGAACCGGTCGACCGCGACCGACCACACCTGGTTGCCGGGGAGACCGTCGAGTTCCGTCAACTTGCCCCACCCGCCGCGGGTGCCCGGAAGGTTCCTCGTCTCGTTGTAGTAATAAAGGCCGGTCGGTCCCACCGTTTCGAACCTGCCGTAGTTCGCGAACCACTTCGTGCCGAAATCGTCGATGACCACGTCGGTCAGCACGCGAAGGGGCGACCGCGTCTTGCAGACGCCGGAACTGTCCGGCAATTCGTACATGCACCCGGTGACATAGTCAAGGCCCCCCCCCGGGCTGAGCTTCACGAGAGTCGTGTCGCCGGTGGGCGTGCGCGGCGTGAGCCAGGCGACACCGTCGCGGTCCGTCGCGACGCCGCCCACCACGACGAAGGGAAACGTTTCGACGGAAGGCTGGAGACCGTTCGACGTGTTCAGCACCCGTTCGATTTCGTTGGCAGCGTTCACGACGACGAGCCCCGGACCCCAGCCGCCGATATACTTGACGTTGCCGGGCCCCGCGCTCACAACATAATAATCATTGGTCAGGAGTTCGGGATACACTCCGGCGTTGTATGAACGCCATGCCGTCCCGTTGAAACTCATGAACCCCTCGCCGTCCCTGTTCCCCGTCGCCGCCCAGACCCATCCCCCCTCGTCCACGGCGACGCTTACGAACTTGCCGGAGTGCGGGCCGGGAGGAAGGGCGGTTTCAACAATGCCGGCGCTGTCCCCGGGAGCGGGACACGCCTCGTACCGGAGCGCCCCCGCGTTCATCGTGCCGATGTACCCTCCCGGAGCGACGCACGAGAGCGTCAGGCCGGCCGGCGAGGATAGAATGCGCGCGGCGCCGGCCTGGTCGAGGGCCCCGACCGATGACGGCGTGACGAAGAGCGCGGCCTCGCACCCGCCGCCCGGGGACGCGAGTCCCAGGACGTTCAGCGATTGCGAACCCTCCACGGCCCGCCACCCCGTCCCGTTCCATACCGCGATGCCTGCCGCGGTCGAAACGTAAAGCGAATCGCGGGCGACCAGCAACGATGTCGCGGCCGGCGAGGGAAGCCCCTCTGCGGTGCCGTACGCCTGCCACGACGAGGGTTCCGTCGGGTTCGGGTTCGACGCGGGCGTGGAAACGACGCCGGACCCCGTCGAGGCCCAGATCCTTCCGGCGTAGCGGGCCGCGCCGGTGACCGTCCCGGAGATCACCCCGGGGGCATTCCCGAAGCGGAGGTAGCTGTCGCCGAATTCGGACCGGGAAATCGAATAGACCGAGATGCCGACGTCGGAGAGGACGATGAGGGAATCGCCCCAGACCTCGATCGCGTTGATCCGTTTCCTGGAGGCGTTCAGAAGGGAGATGTCGGAGATGTAGGTCCATTCCCGCACGGCGGGACGGAAGCGGTGAAGCATGCCGTCGGACGAGCCGATCCAGAGAATGCCCGATGAATCGGCGGTCAGGGCGGTGAGGTCGATCGACCTGAGCCCCTCGGAGGTGGTGAATGTCGCGTAGGCGCCGCTTTCGGAATCATACGCGAAGAGACCCCCGGCGGTCGCGGCCCAGAGGACTCCGCCGGTCGCGGCAGCACCACGGACTTCCTTCTTGGGCGTATGCGTCTTCCACTCGCCCACGCCGGCCTGCGCTCCGGCGGCAAAGAGACAATACGCCATCAACAGGAACCCGCGCACCCTCTCGCTCCGAGTGATTGACTTATTTTCGTTTTCCGGGGATCTTCCGGAAGAGGTCGGCCATCTCCAGCGCGGACATCGCCGCGTCCCGGCCCTTGTTGCCGCTCTTCGCCCCCGCCCTGTCGATCGCCTGTTCGAGCGTGTCCGTGGTGAGGACGCCGAAGATGACCGGCACGTCGGACTCCATCGAAAGTTTTTCGAGCCCCGACGCGACGGCGCCGGCCACGTACCCGAAATGCGGAGTCTCCCCCCGGATGACGCACCCGAGGCAGATGATGACGCGGTAGCCCGGCGCGGCGGCGAGCCTGCGGGCCACCTGCGGGATTTCGAAGGCGCCGGGGCACCAGACGACGTCGATGTTTCCGTCGTCCACCCCGTGCCTGCGGAGGCAGTCCACCGCGCCGTCGAGGAGCCGGCGGGTGATGAATTCGTTGAAGCGCGAAACGACGATTCCGATTTTATCCGGAACGGCGCCGTAACCGCCTTCGATGGTGCGTCCCATGGGATGACTTCAGTTTGGGAAGAGTCTCCGGCGCATGATCTCGACGGACGACGCGGGCACGCCCACGCGGCCCAGCAGGTGGTCGTCGTTCTTCATCCCCCCGTGGAAGTCGGAACCGCCGCTTTCCAGGAGGAAATATTCGTTCACGATGCCGCGGTAATACTGGACGAGTTCGGGCGGATGACTGGGATGGTAGACTTCGATCCCGTCCAGCCCGGACTTGATGAGGTGGTGGAGGAGTTGTTCGTCGACGGACCGCCCCGGGTGCGCGAGGAACGACAGCCCTCCCGCGTCGGCGATCAGCCTGATGGTGTCCTCGGGTGAGAACTCCTCCTTCTTTTCGAAGGCGGGGCGTCCCTCGCCGATGTATTTGCTGAAGGCCTGGTGGTACGTCGCGGCGTGCCCGTTGTTCACGAGGGCGCTCGCGATGTGCGGCCGGCCCACCGAGTCGCCGGTGGCCTCCGCGAGCACCGATTCCACCGTGAGGGGGATTTTCATGCGGTTGAGCTTGCCGACGATCCGCTCGACCCTGTTCATGCGCTTCTGCCGGAAGATCGCGAGGGCCTCGGTCAGCATGGGAGAATGGTAATCCATGAAATAGCCGAGGACGTGGATCTCGCCGTCGGGCGAGGTGGCGCTCAGTTCCATCCCCGGAACGACCTCGATGCCGTGCGCCCGGCCGATCTCAATCGCCTCGTCGAGCGCGCCGACGTTGTCGTGGTCGGCGATCCCCAGAATCGAGATGCCGGCGTCTTTCGCTTTCCGGAGCAACTCGAGAGGCGAGTGATGCCCGTCAGAGTGCGTTGTATGTGTATGAAGATCCGCTAATGCGTCCACACGATCCTGCCCGTCCTTCCGCGTCCTCCCGATGTGACCCTCTTCAGGTGAAGAGGCTTTTGAATTTTTCGTAGTCCTGGATGATGAGCCTGTTTCCGTGCACGTCCAGATGCCCTTTCTTGATGAACATGTGGACGACCCTGGAGATAGTTTCGCGCGATGTGCCGGCCATGTTGGCGAGGTCCTGCTGGAGGGGAAGCTCGTCGATCTCGACGCGGCCCTTCCTGATGGTGCCGATGTCGTCGGCGAGCTGGAGAATGACGTTCGCGACGCGTCCCGCCGCGTCCTTCAGGGAGAGGCTCTTGATCTGCGCGTCGGCCTTCCGGAGCCTCATCGTGAGTTCCTTGAGGAGCGATACCGCCACGGAGGGAACGTCCTGCAGCAACTTGAGAAAATCGCGGCGATGGATCATGAAGAGCTCCGCCTTCGTGATCGCGACGACCGACGCCGAACGCGTCAGGCCGTCGAGGATGGACATTTCGCCGAAAAAGTCGTTTTCGCCGAGGATCGAAAGGATCACCTCCCGGCCGTCGTCGTCCGTCCGGACGATTTTCACCTTACCGGAAATGATCACGAAGAGGGCCGCGCCGGTCTCCTCCTCGAGGAGGATGATGCTGCCCTTCTTGTATTTTTTCCGGACGCCAACACGGACGATTTTCGCCAGCTCCCCGGACTCGATGTCGCTGAAGATCGGAACATTGCGGATGAATTCCATCGCTTCGCCGAGATCGGAAGAGAGGGGCTGGTGTGTGGCGTTTGGCAGGTTCATAAGGGCATCAGAGACAGTGTCTTTCACCGCTAATTTGTTTCTCAATATATGGTTGATGTGATTTAAAGTCAAGTATTTGGTGCTTTTTTCGCGATATTCAGCGTGAAAGCAGTTCAATGACGAGGTATCCGAGGCTGATTTCGGCGGCCGCCAGCGCGATTCCCGAGAGGAGGTCGTATCTCCTCACCCTGTCGAGCGTGCCCCCATCGCCGGTCAGCCGGTATTCTTCATATGAACGGTCCGCGCGGTCCTTGAGCCAGGCGGCAACCGCCCCCGTGATGACCGCGGTCCCGCCCGCAATAACAACAGAGGCGTAGCTTTTCCCGACCTCTCCCGAGAGATACGACGGCTTCGGGCCCCCGTCGGGATCCGCGGAGGCGAGCTGCACGCGGTAACCCGAGGTCCCGGAATGGAGCACCACCGATTGGGACGAGTATCCTTCCTTGCGGAGCGTGAGACTGACGACGCTCCCCGGCACGGCCGCAAAAAGCGGAGTGGTCCCGATCAGGGAGTCGCCGAGAACAACTTCCGCGCCCGCGGGATCGGAGTCGATGCGGGCCGCTATCGGGAGTTCGTAATGTCGCGTGACGGAACCGGCGCCGGAGTCGCCGGGCGGATCGCCGGCCGGAATGCGGATCGAATCCACGATGACGGGAATGAACCAGCTCCCGGGATCTCCCCCGACGATTCTCAGCCGCGCGGTGCCGGGGCCGGTCGCGGCCGTATCGGTCAGCGCGGTCTCGAGAGGAGTCGTCCCGAGGAGGAACGTGTCGCGGTACACCCGTGCCCCCGGGGGATCGGAGGTGATCCTGAGAACAATGCCGCGGGAAACGGAGTCAGCGCGGACGCCTGCGGTGACGGAGTCCGCGGCCGCCGTCCTTGCCCCGGCCGCCGGGAGAGCGGCCGGCGTCATGAAGACCAGGAATGCCGCGCACGCGGGCATAAAAAGCCGCGACAGGCCGGGACCGGGGACCGGGATCAGCCCCCGCATCACCGCGTCTCCCCGAAACCGATGACCGAGCGGTCCTCGGCGAGGACCACCAGGCGCCCTTCAGCCGCGACGGGCGTGGCCCGGATGCGGCCGTCGAGTTTTTCCCTCCATACTTCCTCCCCCGTCGACGCGTCGAAGGCGTAGAGGTTGTGCTGCAGGTCACCGGCGTAAACGAACCCGCCGCAGACGAGCGGCGCCGATCCCACTCCGCCGGCGGTGCGCGTCCGCCAGAGGACCGAGCCGTCCGACTCCCGCAGGGAGATCACCTCGCCGCCCGAAGTCCCCGCGACGATCATGCCGCGTCCGGCGGCGGCCCCCCCGTAGAGCGGGACTCCCGCGGTGAATGTCCAGAGGATTTCCCCGGTGACCAGATCGATGGCCGTAATTTTCCCGTCCAGCGAACAGACGAACGCCTTCCCCCCGACGATCGACGGCGCGGCGAACACCGCGCCGACGGCGGCGACCTTCCATGACAAGGCGCCGGTGGCAAGTTCGAG
>DATDQD010000182.1:0-2400 GCA_035292425.1 Bacteroidota bacterium | reverse complement strand
GTAGAGATCGAACCCGTTCATGACCGGCATCCTCACGTCGCTCAGGATCAGGTCGGGTCGTTGACGGAGCATCTTCTCGAGGGCCTCCTCGCCGCCCCCGGCGGTGATGACCTTCACCGGCCCGCCCCGGACCGCGGCCTTCACGGCGTTCAGCCAGAGGGACTCGTCGTCGACGAACAGGACGGTTTTCCGTTTCGGGGGTGAAGCGTTACGGGCCAAAGATCTCCTCAGGATAATCTGCTCGACCCGATGACCGTGTAATCCGATCCCGCGGGCTGAAGCACGCTCTTCATCAGAAATATTTCAGAAACGAGCGTGTGACGCGGATCAAAAGTAATATTTTTTGGCAAGGATGTCAAGTGGGTCCGGGACCCCTGTTCGCGGACTCTTGCGAGGGTGACGTGCGGGTGAAACGCGCGCTCCTCTTTCGGGAATCCGAGCGCGGCCAATCCCTCGTCGATGGCGTCGTGGATCCGCAGAAGGGTCCCGCCGCTGTCCTCACATCCGACCCAGATCACCCGGGGACGCTCGAGCGAGGGAAAGGCCCCGAATCCCGACACCCGGACGCTGAAGGCGCCGAGCCCGGCAGTCCGGTCGCGAATCACTCCGAGAATCTCCCCGACCAGGCGGTCGTCCGTGTCCCCCAGAAATTTGACCGTCAGGTGGAGTTTGTCCGGTTTTTCCCACCGCGCACCCCCGCCCCAGGGCTTGACGAGGCCGATGAACTCCCCGAGGGCCGTCCTGATCTCGATGGGCAGGGGGAGGGAAATGAACAAACGAAGCAGCGCCACGGGGCTATTCCAGCCGCAGGAGCCTGCGCCTGAGCAGATCGAGGGCCGCGACCGCTGCGCGCTCGACGACCCGCTCGCGGCCTTCCCCGAACGTGTGCTTCAGCGCCACCGAACCCTCGGAGTCGGCACAGGCGATCCAGACCGTCCCCACCGGTTTTTCGGGGGAGCCACCCGAAGGGCCGGCGATGCCGGTGACGGAGATGCCGATATCGGACCCGGTCACCAGGCGGACGCCCGACGCCATTGCGAGGGACGTCTCGCGCGATACCGCCCCGTGGGTCGCGAGGAGCGAGGGCGCGACTCCCAGGAGCTGCACCTTGAGCCGGTTGTCGTAGGCGACCACCGATCCGAGAAAGTACGACGAGCTCCCGGGCACGGATGTGAGTTTCTTCGCGATCGCTCCCCCCGTGCATGATTCCGCGCACGAGAGCGTCCGTCCCGACGCCGAGAGCATCGTGCCCACAACATCCTCCAGCTCGTCGTTCTCCGCCCCGTAAACATACCGTCCCCCGCGCTCCCTGATGAGGGCTTCAGCGGCGGTTATCGACCGTCCCGCGTCATCGCGCGACGGCCCGGTGGCGTCGAGCCTCAGCCGGACGCCGGAGAGGGAGGGAAGGAAGGCCAGCGTTACTCCCGGGGGGAGGGAGGCCGGGACGTTCAGCCTGGCGGCGAGCGCCGATTCGGTAATACCCGCGGTGCGAAGCGTGCGGTGGACGGCGATAGTCCCGGTGAGTTTCGCCGAGAGGAGGGGGACGACGGAGTCGGTGATGATCTGCTCCATCTCGTAGGGAACACCCGGGAGGGCAAGGACCATTTTCCCCGTTCTTTCGATGAGGATGCCCCCCGCAGTCCCGTACCGGTTGGGGAGGATGGCGGCCCCGGACGGGACCATGGTCTGCTCCTGGGCGGCGTCGTTCCACGCGATCCCCCTGGAGCCGAGCAGCGAGGCGATCCGCCCTTTGAGGGCGGGATCATGGACGAGGGGAAGGCTGAAAAAATCCGCGACGGCCCGTTTCGTGACGTCGTCGTGCGTCGGGCCGAGCCCCCCGGTCATGATGACGACATCGGCCTCTGTGAACGCTTCCCGAAGCCCGCGGTCGATGTCCATTTTATGGTCCCCGACGGTGACGATCCGCAGGATGCGGACCCCGGCGTCGCTCAGCCTCCCGGCGATGAACGCGGCGTTGGTGTTGACAACCTGGCCGATCAAAAGTTCGTCGCCGATCGTTACGATAACGGCGTTCATCCGATCAGCCAGAGGGTGACGTGCGTGACCGCATTGGCGTAGATGCCGGCGGCCACGTCGTCGAGCATGATCCCCCAGCCCCGCCCCGCCCTCTCGAGCCGGGCCACGGGGGGAGGTTTGACGATGTCGAACATCCTGAACGCCGTGAAGGCCACGAGCAGTGCGGGGAGCTCGTTCGGCAGGAAGAGGAGGGCCGTCCACATCCCGACGATTTCGTCGATCACCACGATGGAAGGATCGGGGTGGGGCGCGGGTCCTTCCTGGAAGATCCTCTTCGCCGCGGCCGCGGTGCCCTGCAGGGCGTGCCCGTCGGCGAGCGCGACGCGTTGCGCCGCCCACCGTCCGGCGAAGAACATTCCCACG
>DATDQD010000181.1:0-11119 GCA_035292425.1 Bacteroidota bacterium | reverse complement strand
CATGACCGGCCTGCCGTTGCCGTCCCTCGCGAAGACATATCCCCCGCGCGGGATACCGCTCCCGCGGATGTCGACGCCGTAAGGATCGGGGAATCCGAAGACATTCGGCTCGGCCAGGATATCCAGGAACAGTTCGGTCGTATTGGGAGTCGAGAATGCCCGGTTGTACGTGAACCGGATGTTGTGGTGCTGCAAGGGTGTATAGACGAGCGCGGCGCGGGGGGAAACGACAATATCCTCGAGCCGGTTGTTGTGATCTGCGCGGGCCGCCAGGACGAGATCCAGCATCCCCGGGAGGAGCTGCGTCTCCGACTGAATGTACCCGCCAAACTCGTCGATGCCGTCGTTTTCCTCGTTCCTGCCGGTGATCGTGCCATCGGTGACGGGACGGGTGAGGTGAAAGTCGACGCCGTAGGTCAGGAGTTCGCGCTCCCCCGCGGCCGTGTGGTTCTGGACCTGCGCCACGAACATCCTCGACCGGTCCACCAGCGGCATACCGGTGCGGAGGATATAGGAATCTCCCGCATGGCTCATGTTCATGAATGCCTGGAAGAAGAGCGAACTGTACGTCATGCGAGACTGGACATACATATAGCGCCAGTTCCTGCCCTGGGAGGCCCCGATGTCGGTCAGTTCTATGGTGCTCACCGCCTGGTTCAGCCCGAGCGTGAGATTGGCGGTCGCGTTGTCGGCGAGGATGAGGTCCATCCTCGCTTCGCCGCCGAACCGTTCGACGAACGCTTCCCGCCGGCCGATCAGGAGCGTGTCTTCGCGGGCGCCTGCGTCCAGTTTTTCCCGGCGCAATGCGGCTTCCTCGGGGTCGGCGTATTCCCAGTCCCGGCCGCGGAAATACTGGCCGGAGACCTTGTACCCGAACCGGTCGCCGGCCGTTCCCGCGTGTCGCACGCTCCCCTGCGTCAGCGAACGGTTGCCTCCCGCGAGCGAGATCGTGGTCCCCTTCGAGGCGAACGGGGACCGGGTGATGAAATTGACGACGCCGTTATGGGCGTTCGGGCCGTAGAGTGCCGACGCCGGACCGCGGACCACTTCGATCCGCTCAAGGTCGTCGTCTACGAGGGGAATGAATGCAGGAATGTTCGCGCGAAGGGAGGGAACGGCCGCGATCCTGTTGTCCGTGAGCATCGTCAGCGTCGTCGAGAGGACATTGTTGAACGCCCGCGTCACGACGGTCTGCTGCATCAGCCCGGTCTGCGCGATGTCGATGCCCCCGGTGGACCTCAGGTGGTCGACGGGGGTGACGGACGGGCGGGAGGCGATCGCAGCGGCGTCGATGACGGACGTGGAACCGGGGGCGCGAACGGCCTTTTCCTCTCTCCTCGAGGCGGAAACGATCACGGCGTCCATGTTGAGGGGGACCTGCTCGAGTCCCGCGTCGAGTGTAAGGCCCGTCGCTCCCCTTATCTCAACGGCCGAATCGACGATCTTGCGGTATCCCACGGAAGAGAAGGAGACGAGGTAGCGGCCATCCGGCAGGGATGCAATGGCGTACCGCCCGGCGAGATCGGTGAAGGTGCCCGCCGCGATCGCAGAATCGCCGGTTCTTTTCACCGTGACGTTCACGCCGGGGATCGGGTTGCCGGTCCCCCGTTCGGTGACGATGCCATGGATGGAGCCCTCCTGCGCCGCCCCCTCGAGGGGTAGTGAAAACAGGAGCACGAACAGCGTAAGGGGGATTGGGAAATATACTCTCATCGGGGTTGGAATGACCGGTTTGCGTACTATTATAAGGCAATTTTCCGCAAATCGCCATTTCAGCCGGTCGGGAGGCGGGGGAAGAAACACCGATACCCCGGCCCGGGCCGGGGTATCGATCGGAATTCAACGAAGAGCATCCCGTCGACCCGGTAAATCTCCAGGTGAGCCGGGCGCCGGAACGAGAATCAGTCGTCGGACCCGTTTCTGTCGTTGTCCTCGAACAGGTCGATCGACGCCTTGATGCGGTCGTCGATGGAGTTACTGTTATCGGCGACGCGCGGATCGAGCAGACCGCCGCTTCCGTCAGAGAACCAGGCCCCGGTGTCGAGCGTCATCGTCACGGTCACCGGTGACCCGCCCGAAATCGCGAGGGCCTGTGCGAATTCGTGTTCCTGTTCCTCGTCAATCCGGCTGCGATAGACGAAACTCTCTCCGGTCGCGGATCCTCCCGCGAAGACCGTTCCCTCGGCGATGATGCTGTACCGGTCACCGGCGAGGAAATCATTATAGACCGGACGCATCGCCGGCGACACGTTTCTCAGGTCCTCGTCTTCGATGCGGTGCACCCTGAAGCGGACCCTGCGGTAGTTCCCGTCGGGGAGGAAACCGACGAAGATGTCCTGTAACGCGCTCGTTACCTGCAGGTCGAGTACGATCGGAAGCGTCCTGTATTCCACCGAATCGCTGTCCCGGTCGAAACGGATGTCGCGCAGGAGGATCCTGACCCGCGAGAGGCGGATCGAATCGGGACCGGCCGCCGACATGAGACGGGCCGACGTCCCGGCCGTCACGGGCTGGATGATCGTCCGCGCGGAGAAAGTCACCAGCGAACCGGAAGAGGTATCGGTCGGGGAATCGCATCCCGTCATGGACACCAGGACGGAGAGGATGAAGAGGAAGATGGATATTTTCATGGATGCTCCTGTATATGTTGGTTGTTCATTTTTCAGGGTAATAGCACAAACCGCGTGCCATCATGAAAAGTGGGCAAAATTACCGCTCCGGCGATTCCCGAAGTCCCATCGGTACCACACCGTGCCGCGTACGAGGGGACGTGAAGGGGACATTGCAGCCACAACATTACGGACGTCCACGCCATCTTCCCCCCGACCGGCCCCTTCAGGCGAATATCCTCCGTGGCACGGCGATTGCCTTATACGTTTAAAACCGCATTGTGAGAATTCCGGAGTTCGCCGCATGAAAATTATCACGTTCGCTCTTCTGTCCTTCGTCACGCTGGCGTTTCTGCCGGGCTGTTCGAATTCCACCGATCCTGACAACGGCGGCAACAACGGGGGAGGGGAAAAATCGTTCCGGCAGAACGTCCTGCCGATCCTGAATGCGAACGGCTGCTCGGGCTGCCACGGGGGCAACGGCGGGCTCACGGTCACGTCGGTAGGCGCCCTGCTCACAGGCGGCGACCACGGCCCGGCCATCGTCCCCGGAAACGCTGATTCCAGCAACCTGGTCAGAAAACTTCTCTCCCCGCCCCCCTTCGGTTCGAGGATGCCCCTCGGCGGAGGAGCCCTTTCCGACGCCAGCGTCGGAGTGATCAGGACCTGGATTAACGAGGGCGCGAAGGACAATTGACCGTGCGGGACCGGGGTAACCCTCGTTGATTCTCTTGGCAAAAGGGCTTACATTACCTCCCAATATTCCTCCGAATCCCAATTCACGACAGTGGAATCGCTTTTCCCTCACCGCCACATCCGGTACGGACGACTCATTGTCGCGGCGGTCGCATGGTGCTGCCTGCAGGGGTTTTATAGCCGGGGCGAGTCGCAGGAGGATGGACGGGGCGGCTCGATCACGGGCCGCGTGATCTCCCCCGAGGATGATTTCCTGGAGGGACTCCGCAGGGGGAAAAAACTCCAGAGATACGATACGCATTCCCAGTCCGCCGAACCGATCGAACCGTACCGCCTCTCGGAGGTATCTGTTATCTACATCGAAACGGTCCCGAAAGCGTCGTCCTATCCGCTCCCCGGGCAGAACCCGACACTGAACCAGTACCAGATGGTTTTCCGGCCCCTGGTGCTCCCCGTCCTGTCCGGCACGACCGTCGATTTCCCGAACAACGACAACCTGTTCCATAACGTGTTTTCCTACTCCCGGCCGGGGGAATTCGACCTGGGCCGGTATCCGAAGGGGAAAAAGAAATCGGTGACGTTCGACGAACCGGGCATCGTCAGCGTCTACTGCGACATCCATTCCTACATGTTCGCGACGATCATCGTCCTGGACAATCCCTTCTTCGCGCTTCCGGCCGACGACGGGACATTCTCCCTCGCCGGCATTCCCCCGGGCACGTACGATCTCACGTTCTGGTACGGCAGGAAAAAGATCGCGACAAAACGAGCGGCTGTCGAAGAAGGAAAAACCACAACGGCGAACTTCCCATGATGAGGGTATTGAAGCGTTTCCGTCGTTCTATCGGCGGCGCCTGCGCGCGGACGCCGCTTGCCGCGTGTTTTGCGGTCATCTGCGCGGGGGCGTACGGGACCACCCTCGCCCAGGTCAACGTCAGCGGCCAGGCGTCGACGGCGGTCCTCAAATCCCGGCAGGCGGTTTCACAGTATACATTCAACAAGGGGCGGGCGAGCTTCGCATGGCGCGCCGACCTGTTTTTCGACGCCGAGATCGCCGAGAACATTCTTTTTCTGAGCAACGTCCGGCTGGCGCAGGACGAGGACCTGCACGTCGACCTCTTCACCATCCGGTTCACGGAGCTTGCGGGCCCCTCCCTCAATGCCGAAGCCGGTCTCATCGACGTCCCGTTCGGAAATATCGGGGAGCGCCGTTTCCCAAGGACCAATCCCTTCATCTCCCTCCCGCTCGGACGGGAACACATCACGACGCTCCGCGCCTCAGACTACGAACTCTGGATGTCGGATTCGCGCTACACCGCCGCCGGCAACGGCGTCCGCCTGATCGACGGGGCCCTCTACGACGCAGGATTAAAGGTGTTCGGTACGGTCGGAATCCTGGACTACGCGGTGGCCGTCACGAACGGCATGGTCAGTTCGACCGGCAGTTACGCCCCGGGCGGGCTCAACGACAACCACGGCCTGGGCAAGGCGGCCCGCGTCGCGCTCACCCCGGTCACCGGTTTCACCATCGGGCTGTCGGCCGCGCGGGGACCCTTCATGGCCGAGGGAGCATCCTCTTACTACGGCACGACGTACGCCGGCGGCCGCGACGCATCGATCCACGTCCAGGAGATCGCGGGCCTCGACCTTGAATACGGCTACGGGTATTTCACCTTCTACGGGGAGGGTTTCCTCAACCGTTGGGAGTTCAGCGATGAGTACGGGGAGGACCTGGAAGCCGCGGGATTCTCCGCGGAACTCAGGTTCGTCCCGGCCGCCAGATTCTCGCTGGCCGCCAGGGTCGGAGCGATATCGTTCAACGAACTCCCGGGCGAAGGGGATCCCGGTTATTACGGCACGATCCCCGGGACGCCGTGGGACCGCGACATCCTCCGCATCGAGGGGGCCGTCGGGTACCGCATCAGCCGCCAGGTCCTCGTCAAGGGGGTCTACCAGCACGTGAACACCGTCGGGCTGAACGACGACCCCGCGGACGACACGGCCGCCCTCCAGATCGTCGCCAGTTTTTAGCGGGCGACCGTGCGGTTCAGGACCGTCATCCTCCTCTCCATCTGGTCCGTCGTGGCGGGCGCCCTCATCGTCGGCTATGTCATGGTGAACGTCGCCATGCGGGAGCACATCAGCACGCGCGCCGCGGCCGACCTCAGGACGCACCGTTCGACCATGACGGCGCTTTTCTCCCTCCAACTGGAGGAACTCGGGAAAACCACTGAATTGTTTGCGGAAACTCCCCGGCTCAAGGCCGTCGCGGAGCTCGGCGACAGCAACACCGTCCGCCAGCTGATGTCCGAACTCCAGCCGGGCATCGGCGCCGACATCCTCGGTGTCGCGGACAGGGACGGCCGGCAGATGTCCGGCAGCCGCTCCGGCGAACTTTTCCGGTTCCACCCGTCGCTCTTTTTTCCCCGCGACGATTCATTGCGCGCCAGGGTCATCGCCGGCGTCACGGCCCTCGACACGGCGGTCTACCGGATCGCGTCGGCGCCGATCCTGGTCGGGACGGACGTCGTCGGGAGGTTGATCCTCGGTTTCCGGATTTCGGACGCTTATCTCGGCTCGCTGAAGGAGATGATCGGGAGCGACCTGGCGCTGACCGTCGACCGGCGTCCGGCTGTTACCACGCTCGCCGGCGGCGAGCGGGAAGGAATAGCGCGATGGCTGCGCGAGGGCGCCACGGACATCGATGCGGGCCCCGAAGCGGCGCAGAACCTCCCGTCGATCCCCGCCGGGAACGAAAGCTTCATGACGACCGCGATTGCGCCGGCCGGGTACGGCCCTGCCGCGACCCGGGACCAGGTCCGCCTGGTGATCCTGAAACCGATCCGCCGCGAGACCGAACTCGCGCTGGAGCCCGTCCTCCGGTCCTTCATCCTCCTCTCCGCGGCGGTGCTGGTCGTGACGATCGGCGTGGGGTTCCTCGTGTCGCGGGGCGTGACGCGGCCGATCGCCGGCCTCGTCAGGGGGACCGCCGAAATCAGCAGGGGCAATTACGATTACGCCATGGAGATCCCGAAGGGCGTGGAGCTGAAATTCCTGGCGACGAAGTTCGGGGAGATGAGCGCCTCGCTGAAGGAAAAGGTCCGCCAGCTGGGGGAGCGCAACATGGAACTCGAGCTGGCTCTCCGGAAACTGAGGGAAACGCAGGAGGAACTGATTCGCAGCGAACGGCTCGCGGCCACGGGAAAACTGACGGCCCAGCTCTCGCACGAAATCAACAACCCGGTCCATAACATCCTGAGCAGTCTTCAGACCGCCCTGAAGAAGACCCCGGCCGACGCCGCGTCCCGGGAGCTCCTCGAGGTGGCGTACGACGAAGTGGAGCGTCTGGCCCGGCTGACGAAACAGCTCCTGATCGTGTACAGGGATTCGGTTACCTCCCCCGAACCCCGGAAACCGGTCGATATTAACGCGATCGTCCGGGACGTCGTGGCGTCGTCCGGGGAGATGCTCAGGCAGAACAGGGTCGCCGTGGACCTCTTCCTGGCGGAGAGGATACCGTTGATCGGCGGGTCGGACGACAAGCTCAAGCAACTCTTCCTCAATCTGATCGTCAACGCGCGGGATGCCATGCCGGAAGGCGGGCGGCTCTCCATTTCCTCATCCGCGGGGGACGGCAGGATCCGGGTCGCCGTCGCCGACACCGGGATGGGGATACCGCCGGAGAACATCAACCGCGTCTTCGACGCGTTTTTCACCACCAAGGGAAAGGTCAGCGGGACGGGACTCGGCCTGAGCGTCTCGTACGGGATCGTCCAGCAGCACAAGGGCACCATCACCGTACAGAGCCGGCCCGGGCAGGGGGCGACCTTCACCGTGACGTTCCCCGCGGACATCGAATTCACCAGGAAGGAACAAGCATGAGCACCCATCCCGTCCGCATCCTGGTCGTCGACGACGACAAGGCGTTCCGCGTCGCAACAGGGGCGCTGCTGAAAGACGAAGGGTACGAAGTCCGCGCGGTCTCCTCGGGACGCGAGGCCCTCGATGTCCTGGGGACCGAGCGGTTCGACATCCTCCTTTCCGACCTGGTGATGGAGGAGATGAGCGGCCTCGAGCTGCTCAGGGCGGTGAAGGAGGGATTCCCGCGCCTCACCGTCATCATGGTCACGGGGTTCGGGTCGATCCGGACGGCGGTCGAGGCGATGCACCTCGGCGCCCACGATTACCTCACGAAACCGTGCAACAACGACGAACTGGTCATCAAAGTCGCGCGGGCCGTCGGGGATCGGGAAAAAACGTCGGAGATCGAACGACTCCGCTCCCTCCTCGACGAGGAAACCGACTTCGCGAACATCGTCAGCCAGAACGACCGGATGAAGAAGGTTTTCAAGCAGGTCCGGCAGGTTTCGGACACGGACGTCACGGTCCTGGTGCTCGGGGAAACGGGGACGGGGAAGGAGCTCCTGGCGAAGGCGATCCACGTGAACAGTCCCCGCCGGTCACAGCCGTTCCTGCCCGTCCAGTGCTCGGCGCTGCCGGAATCGCTTTTGGAGAGCGAACTCTTCGGCCACGAGCGCGGGGCGTTCACCGGGGCCCAGGGGCTCCGGCCCGGGAAGTTCGAGGAGGCCGACGGCGGAACGGTGTTCCTCGACGAGATCGGCGACATTCCATTGAACCTGCAGACGAAGCTCCTGCGCGTACTGCAGGAAAAACAGGTCACGCGGCTGGGAAGCAACGCTCCGAAAGACCTGGACGTCAGGATCATCGCGGCGACGAACCAGGACCTGGAACCGATGGTGGCGGGCGGGCTGTTCCGCGAAGACCTCTTCTACAGAGTCAATGTTTTCCCCGTGACGCTGCCGCCCCTTCGGGACCGCCTCGACGACATCCCGCTCCTGGCCGAGCATCTCCTGAAGAAGCATCGGTCCCTTTCCCGGAACGAACTGAAGGGTTTCTCCCCCTCCTGCATCCACGACATGATGAACTACTCATGGCGCGGCAACATCAGGGAACTGGAAAACCTGATCAAGAGGGCGATCATCACCGCGGAGGGCGGGGTGATCACCCGGCTGGATCTTCCCGGGGCGACGGGCAAAGAACGTCCCGGCGTGGAATCCCCGCTTACCACATCGATTCCCTATAAGACATACGTCGACCAGGTCCTGCGGGACGCCGAGAGGAAATACCTCATGAGGATGCTCGAGGAATCGCACGGCAACATGAACGAAGTCGCCAGGAAA
This sequence comes from Bacteroidota bacterium, assembly GCA_035292425.1. Classification (GTDB taxonomy): domain Bacteria; phylum Bacteroidota; class Ignavibacteria; order UBA10030; family SZUA-254; genus SZUA-254. The sequence continues at coordinate 2,613 of DATDQD010000181.1, read as the reverse complement.
ATGGACGTGGACAGGAAGACGATTTACCGGAAGATATCCGAATTCGGCATCGATGTCCAGGTTTTCAAGGCATAAGCTCCGCCCGTCACCGGGAACTCACCACGGTGATTATGCCTGACCCCTGCTGAATTCACTGACCCCGGGCGCACCGTGTCCCGCGGATCCTGTCCACCCTGTTCCACCCCGTTTCAGCCCCCCGACTCCCGATTGTAGCGTTCGTTCCACATGGGTGATATCACCCTCCCCCTCTCCTTCGAAAACAGCATCCCCCGGTTGAAAAAAAAATTTCCGCCCCGCCGGGTTATTGGCACGCCGATTGAAGCAATAGCGGGAGTCTTCCGCACTGTTCGCGGTCGAATCGGACCATCAATCACCGAAAGGAACACATCATGAAACAGCACGATCAGCTCCGGACCATCGGTCTCCTCCTCGCCCTCCTCTGTGCGGCGATCACGACCCCGGCGTTCTCCCAGGCCCCGCCCACGGAACTGGAAGGGTCCTGGTCCATCACGGACACCGCCATCGAACTCCGCTGGCACGCTCCGGACGTCACCCCGGCCCCGACGCATTACAACGTCTACCGGAAGGCCGGCGACGCCCCCGCCTTCGATCTTCTCACGACCGCACCGGACAGAAGGTACGACGACGACGACGTGGCCGGCGGGACCGCCTACAGCTACAAAGTCACCGCCTTCTACACCGCCACCGGCGAGAGCGCTCCCACCAACACCGTGACCGTCACCGCAGGCGGCGACTCGGTCCCCGGGGGAGGCGGCTCCGGCACCCTTCCGCCGCGCGAGCTCATCGGCTCGTTCGACGACCGCGGGGTGGTGGAACTCGACTGGCTGTGGCCCGACTCCGGGCATTCCCCGCTGTCGTACAACGTGTACCGCGCCCTGTCGGCGGATTCGGCCTTCTCGCTCCTGGCGAACGTCCCCGAAGGCGAGCACGACGACAGCATCATCACCGCGAACACCGGCTACCTCTACTACGTGAAGGCGCTCTACAACGGCGCGGCGGAGAGCATTCCCTCGAACACGGTGTTCGTTCAGACCGGATCGCTCGACGACACGACCGGAGACGACTCCTCCGGCGTCATTGCGTTCACGTCACAGCCGGTCCTCTCCGGGATGGTCGGCGAACCGTACCAGTACCAGGCGGTCGTCGTCACGACGCCCCCGGGACTCGCGGTCTGTTACGAACTCACGCATGCCCCCTCCGGGATGACGGTGGACGCCGGCGGGCTCGTCACGTGGCTCCCCGGTTCGCTGGGCGTCTTCGAGGTCGAGATCAAGGCGAGGATTTGCCCGGACGGAGAGGATGCCGAGCAGGAATTCCACCTCATGGTCCTATCGGGCGCGGCCGCGAGCATCCACGGGACCGTCACGGACACCTCCGGCTCCCCGCTCGACAGCATTCGCATTAAAATCTTCGACGTCAGCACCGGGGACTTCGTCCTGAAGACCAGGACCGATGTCGCGGGGCAGTATGTCTTCCCGATCGTGAATCCCGGGACCTATTTCGTGCGCGCAGACGCCGACGAGACGCCATACGAAGACGTCTGGTACGTGAACTCGCACGAGCTCGCGGGCGCCACCCCCGTGGTGGTTGCCGAGAGCAGCGATGTCGCGGTGAATTTCACGCTCTCCGCCGAACACGGCGAACCCTCTGAAAACCATTCCGTTTCGGGCACCGTGCGCGACACGTCGGGCAACCCGGTCGCCGGGGCGTCCGTCTCGCTGATGAAACTTTCCGACGACTACGGCGACGACGATGACTTTTTCGACGACGACTCCCATCACGACGGGCATCACGGCGACGACGACTCCGAGCGGCACGCGCTCACCGACAGCGCCGGCGCGTTCCACATCGTCGCGCACGACGGGGACTATATCGTCCGCGCAAAGGCCCAGGGATTCTTCGAACAGTACTGGGACGGCCAGCCGTCGCCGCTGGAAGCGCAGATTCTTTCACTCCACGCGGACACGGCCGGCATCGATTTCGCGCTGATCCCGAAGCCGCCGGGCCTCGAAGGCGACGGCAGCATCTCGGGCACCGTCAGGCGCGCCGACAACCTGGCGCCGCTGCGCGCCGAAGTTCTCGGCTTCATGAAAAACTCCTCCGGCCATTTCACCGGCCTGATCGCGTCCGACCACACCGATTCCAACGGGGTGTACACGCTCGACGAGCTCCCGGCCGGTTTCTACCTGGTCATGGTGAAGGATGAAGACGGCGTCGTCCCGACGTTCTATTCCACGTCCGGCAGCACGCCGTTCGCCGACAGCGCGTCGCTCGTCGCGGTCAGCGCCTCTGCGGTGACCGGCATCGACATCGACGCGATCATCGACTCCGCCGACGGGCTGAACAACATCAGCGGCGAGGTGGAAATCGAGATCGAGACTCCGGGTAAGACCGCATTCCGCGCCCCCCTCGCCCTCGGGCCGCTCGCCGGCGCAATCGTGACGGTCGTCGACGGCGCCGGCAACGTTGCGGGGTCCGCGGTGACCGAGGCGGACGGAATGTACACCGCACACGGCCTCGCCCCCGGCAATTATACGATCGTCTTCCAGAAGCCGGGAGCCGGCACTGTCGCTCTCCCGGGCGCGGTCGCAT
>DATDQD010000180.1:0-7567 GCA_035292425.1 Bacteroidota bacterium | reverse complement strand
CTCCTCGTCAACGGGCGTGCGACGGTGCCCGGCATCGCGGACCGGGGACCATTTTTCGCGGACGATCTGCCGCGCCCGGTCCCCCGCAAGGGGGATTCCATCCCGCTCGACTCCGCCCACTGCGCTCTCTGGAGGGATTTCATCGTCATGGAAGGACACTCGCTCGGCTACGCCGAAACGGGAGGGATGGTCCTTGACGGCGCGCCCGCGGATTCCTACACGGTCGAACAGGACTACATCTTCGTCATGGGGGACAATCACGGTGTCAGCCTCGATTCCCGGACCTGGGGATTCATCCCCTCGGACCGCGTCGTCGGGACAGCCCTGATGATCTACTGGTCGCTCGGCGACGGCGGTGGAGTCCGGTGGGACAGGATCGGGACACTGGTCGATTAACCACACCGGACGGCACACAGCCATGCCAGGCCTCTATCTCCATATTCCATACTGCGACCACAAGTGTCTCTACTGCGACTTCTATTCGATCGAGTCGCTCGGCACGATGGACGATTTTCTCCCGGCCCTCCGGCGCGAGATCGGGATGTACGGGGAGTCGCACGGCCGCGGGTCGGAACCGCCGTCCGACCAGGTCTTCGACTCGATATTTTTCGGCGGCGGGACGCCTTCGCTCCTCGATCCCGGGGTCGTGGGGGAACTGATCTCGGCGCTCCGCGAACATTTCACCGTGACCGACCACGCCGAGGTGACGCTCGAAACGAATCCCGGCACCGTCGACCGGGCCAAACTGAAAGGCATGCTCGACGCAGGGGTGAACCGCCTCAGCGTCGGCATCCAGTCGTTCCACGAGGACGAATTGAAGTTTCTGACCCGCATCCACGATGCTGAAACGGCGCGCCGCTGCGTCAGGGACGCCTTCGACGCGGGATTCACCAACCTGAACATCGACCTGATCTTCGCCCTTCCCCGGCAGACCGCCGAAAAATGGGAACAGACCCTCTCCGGCGCGCTGGAACTCAGCCCGCAGCACATTTCCGCCTACTGTCTCATCTACGAGGAGGGCACGCCGCTCATCCGCCTCCTGCGGTCGAAGCAGGTCACGCCGCTTCCCGGCGAGGACGAGGCCGTTTTCTACGAGCATACCATGAAGCGCCTGGGGGAGGCCGGCTACGAACAGTACGAGGTCTCGAATTTTGCCCTGCCGGGGTTCCGCTGCCGTCACAACCTCACCTACTGGGAGCACAGGGAGTATATAGGGTTCGGGCCGTCCGCCCATTCCTTCCGGTCGCCGCGCCGGTGGTGGAACGTCGCCAATATCAGCACGTATCTCGCACGGCTTTCCGCCGGCCGGCTCCCCGTCGCGGGGGAAGAGACTCTCGGGGGCCGGGAACTGTTCGAGGAGAAAGTCATGTTGGGTCTCCGTACGGGCAGGCTCGACCTGGACACGATCCGCCGGGACACCGGGAACGACATCCTCGCCACGTCCCGCCGGTTGATCGCGGAACTGAGGGCCAGGAACCTGGCCGACCTGGAGTCCGGGACGCTCCGGCTGAGCCGGGGGGGGATCATGGTCTGCGACGAGGTAAGCGCGCGCATCATCGCCGACTCCCACCAGGCCTGAATACCTTGGATTTGGTCGCGCTTTCTTCTATATTTACTCCTCATTTCAGTTCAAAAAAGGCAAAATGTCGGAAAAGATGATTAACCGCCTGACGGCCGCCGGGGTCTTCATCGTCACCCTCGCCGTTTATCTCAGGACCCTGTCGGTCACCGTCGTGTTCTGGGACGTCGGAGAGTTCCTCGCCGCGGCAAAGCTCCTCCAGGTGCCCCATCCTCCCGGCGCGCCGCTTTTCCTGTTGGTGGGGAAGGTGGTCTCGATGGTACCATTTTATGAAGATTTTGCCGCCCGCATCCACATGATTTCCGCGCTTGCCGGAGCCCTGAGCAGCATGTTCCTCTACCTCGTCGGCGTGAAGCTCATGATCAGAATGCGGGGCGAGGTCACCGGCGTATTCGAACGCTTCATGGTCTACGGCCCGGCCGCCGTCGGGGCTTTCGCGATGAGCTTCAGCACGTCGAGCTGGGACAATTCGATCGAGGCGGAAGTGTACGGCCTCGGATTGTTTTTCGTGGCGGTCATCGTCTGGCTCGCTCTCCGCTGGTGGGAGAGGTCGGATGAGCCGCACAGCGAACGGTATCTCATGATGATCGCGTACCTGATCGGGCTCTCCGTGGGCGTTCACCTCCTCGGCGTCCTCGCGCTGTTCTCGGCGCTGATGCTGATCTATTTTCGCACGCACGAAGTGACCAGGCAAACCGCGCTCCGGTTCGGGGCGGTCGCGCTCGGGATCTTCTTCGTGGTCTATCCCGGCGTGGTGCAGATCCTGCCGTCGATGCTCGACGGCGACGCGAAACTCCCGCTCCTGGGCAACGTCGAGAACGGCCTTCTTCCCATCGTGCCGGTTATCATGATCCTGGCCGCGATCTGGTACGCATGGAAGTCGGTGGAACGGAACCAGAGGATGGTGCACATCGCGTGCCTCTCGTTCCTGCTGATCGTCCTCGGGTACACGACCTATACCCTGGTGCTCATCCGGGCGAACGTCCCCAATCTCCCCATGAACGAAAACCGGCCGGTGGACATGGCCGGGCTCACGGCGTATCTCGGCCGGGAGCAGTACGGCGACACGCCGCTGCTGAAGGGCGAGAGCTGGGACAACAAACTCCAGGATTGGCGGGAAAAGCTCTTCCCGCGCAGGCACTCCCGCGAGGGGATGCACGAAGCGACGCGACGCGATTACACCAGCGACTTCGATTTCATGTGGAATTACCAGATCAACCACATGTTCACGCGGTACATGCTCTGGAACTTCGTCGGACAGGAGGGGAGCTGGCAGGACGCCGGCGTGCAATGGAAACGGACATTCGGCATCCCGTTGTTCCTGGGGCTCTTCGGCATCTTCTACCACTTCAGGAAGGACTGGAAACTCGCCTTCACCTTTTTCGTCATGTTCCTGATCATGGGGGTGGTGCTCGCGCTCTACCAGAACCAGCAGGATCCGCAGCCGAGGGAGAGGGACTATTTCTACGGCGGCGCGTATTACGTCTTCGCGCTCTGGATCGGGCTCGGCGTGTTCGGGATCATCGAACTCATCCGCGGATACCTGAAAAGCGCCCCGGCTTTCCGCCTCGCATCATCCGGGACGCTGGCCGTCTTCACGCTCGCGGCGCCGATCAACCTCGCGCGGATCAACTGGTTCGAGCATGACCGGAGCGGAAACTACGTCGCGTGGGATTATTCCTACAACATGCTGCAGTCGTGCAAGAAGGACGCCATCCTCTTCACGAACGGCGACAACGACACTTTCCCGGTCTGGTATCTGCAGGACGTCGAGGGTGTGCGGAGGGACGTGCGGGTGGTGAACCTGAGCCTGGTCAACACCAACTGGTACATCCACGAGATGAAGCACGGCGAACCCCACGGGGCGAAAAAGGTCCCGATCTCGCTGAGCGACGCGCAGATCGATGGGATCATGCCGATGCAGTGGAAACCGCGGCAGATCGACCTTCCGGTGCCGGAGGGCGTGACCCGCGGGTTCCTCGCCGAGACCTACGCCCAGATGCCCGTACCCGTGCGGCTCGATTCGGCCGTCCTGCGGGAGGGCAGGATCCGGTACTCCCTCAACGGCGTCGACTTCCGGAAAGACCTCAAGGTGCTGCGCGTCCAGGACATCATGGTCCGGGACATCATCACGACGAACAAGTGGGAACGGCCGATCTTCTTCGCGGTCACATGCTCCCCCGATTCCAAGATCGGGCTGGACAACTATCTCTGGATGACCGGACAGGCGTACGAACTCAAGCCGATCAGGACCGATCTCTCCGGGCTGAACATCGACATCAGGACGATGTCCGCAAACGTCCTGGCGAAAAACACGGTGCCCGCGACGGGACCGCAGAACGGCTTTCTCTACCGCGGGCTGAACAACCCCGGCGTCTTCTACAACGAGAACCAGCAGAGGATGGCGCTGAACTACCGCGCCGGGTTCATGCAGCTCGCGGACCACGCCTCGCGCACGGAGAACGACAGGGAGAAGGCCCGCGCGATCATGGCGCAGATGGATTCGACCCTCCCTCTCGATGTCATCCCGGTGCTCGACTGGCGGTACATGGTCTACATGATGCGGCTGTACGAGAGCATCGACGATACCGCAAAGGTCGGACTCTACGCCGGCCGCGTCGAGGAAAAATGCCTGGAACTCCTCGCGGTGAATCCGACCGACACCAGGGCGAAATCGGAAGCCTACCAGCTGCTTCTCGAAATCTACGATGCCCAGAAGCGCTACGCCCCGGCGCTCGACCTGCTGCAGATACTGTTGAAGGAGTACCCGAAGGATCCGGAAATCAACCGCCGGATCAACCGGTACCGGGAACTCATGAATGCCGCGGGGAGGGACACCAACAAACCGGGTTGACCCCGCCCATGCGCATCCTGGTTTTTAACTGGCAGGACATCCGGAATCCTCTCGCCGGAGGGGCGGAGGTGCACCTGCACGAGATCTTCTCGCGGATCGCGGGCATGGGCCATGATGTGACCCTCTACTGCTCGGCGTTTCCAGGCGCGGCGCCCGAGGAAAACATCGGGGGCATCCGCGTCATACGGGAGGGGGGCCGGTACCTCTTCAATTACCGCGTCCCGCTCGCCTGGTTCTCCAGGTTCCGCCGCGGGCGGTTCGACCTGGTGATCGATGACATGAACAAGATCCCGTTTTTTACCCCTCTCTACGTCAACAGGCCCCTCTACGTCGTCACGCACCACCTCTTCGGCAGGAGTATTTTTCTCGAGGTCGCCCGGCCCCTCGCCCTGTACGTCTACCTGATGGAAAAACTGGGGTTCGGACTCTGCCGCCGGAGGAATATTCCTGTGATCGTCGGCTCGCCGAGCACGCGGCAGGAACTCCTGGACCATGGCTACGCCGGACCGCTGGTGAAGGTCATCAATTACTGCGTGGACAGGAGTGTCCACAGGAAAACGGGGGTCGCCAGGAGTGCCACGGCGCTGCTCGGGTACTTCGGCCGCCTGAAGAAGTACAAATCGGTGGAACAGTTCCTGGAAGCGGTCGCCAGGCTCAGAGCGCTTCACCCCGGGCTGCGGGCCGTCATCGTCGGGGAAGGGGACCACAGGCCGGCTCTCGAACAGCGCGCCGCGGCCCTGGGGCTGGGGGAATGCGTCCGGTTCACGGGCTTTGTGGAAGAGGCGCGCAAAGTCGAACTCCTCCAGGAGGTCTGGTTCGCCGTGAACACCTCGTCGAAGGAGGGATGGGGGCTGACGGTCATCGAGGCGAACGCGTGCGGCACCATGGTCCTTGCCGCCGATGTGCCCGGCTTGAGGGACGCGGTGAGGGACGCCGAGACCGGCATGCTCTACGAATACGGGAACATCGACGACCTGGCCGGGAAGATTTCGTTTCTTCTTGAACATGCGGAATTGCGCGCCCGCCTTCAGGCCGAAGCCTTCCGTTGGGCCTCGACCTTCGACTGGGACAACGCCGCTCGGGAGACGCTGAAGCTCCTCGAGAAACGAATGCAGGATGGATAATCCGTTGGATACCGGACGGGCGCGAAGGGTGCTCATCGTCTCCGCGTTCCACGCACCCTGCATCGACGACGACGCGGCGATCATCGCCGCAGCGTACAAAGTGAGCCGGGCGACCGGAAGCGGCCCTGCGGCCCTTCTGCGCGCGGCCCGGGGGGTCTTTTCCGCGGACATCATCTATTGCTGGTTCCTCTCCGTCTACGGCGCGGTCGCGGTGCTGCTCGGCAGTCTCCTCGGCCGCCGTTCAATCATAGTCATCGGCGGGGTGGACGTCGCCCGAGACCCCGGGACCGGCTACGGTCTCTGGGTCAGCCCGTGGAAGGCGTTCCTGGCCCGCCGCGCACTCCGTGCGGCCGACTTTGTTCTCGCTGTCGCGGAGACGCTCCGCGACGACGCGGTCCGGCTCGCCGGTTACGACGGGCGTAACATCCGGTATCTGCCGACCGGATACGATCCCGGATTCTGGACGGAGGGCGGGGCGAAGGAACCCCGGGTGCTCTGTGTCGCCGCAGTCTCCGACCGGCCAAGGCTCGCCGTCAAGGGCATCGACGTCCTGGTGGAAGCAGCGCGCCGGATCCCGGAGATCCCGGTGACCGTCGTCGGCGTCGACGCCCGGTTCGTCCCCGGCCTCGACCCCCCATCGAACGTGACATTCCTCCCCGGCGTCCCCAGGGCCGAACTGCCCGCCCACTACCGCGGCGCGAAAGTCTACTGCCAGCCGTCGCGGAGGGAAGGGCTGCCCAATGCCCTCTGCGAGGCGATGCTCTGCGGATGCATCCCGGTCGCCACCGACGCGGGAGCGAGCGCCCATGCCGTGGGAGACACCGGTTTCATCGTGCCCGCGGGCGATCCCGGGGCGCTGGCCGACGCTCTCCGGCTGGCCGTGAAAGCCCCCGGCGGGATGGGTGACCGGACACGTTCGCGGATCGCAACCCTCTTCACGCTCGAGCGGCGGAGGGCCGAACTGAGCGATCTTCTCGGTTCACTCCAGGGGTTTACCGCCATCGTCCTGATATCCAGCGCACCGTGCATATTCTTTTGATATCGGCGCTCCCGGAAGTCCACGAATTCTTCGGGCTGAAACACCACTATCCGATCGGCGCGTCGTCCCCGGCCGGCGGGTTCGCGCGCGCGACCCTGACGGTCTCCGAACCGGACGGGGTCACGGCATTCACGGAGGTCGATCCGGCAGGCGCAGTGCCGCTGGCCGAAATCCTCGGGACGGCGTCCGTCCCGGGACCGGTCGTCGCCCACCTGACCGGGACCTCCCCGTCGATGCTGCGGATGGCGGAGGAGCTTCGCTCCCTTTCGGTGCCCTCTGTGTTCAGCCCCATGCTCCCGTCCATCCCCTCCATCCCCTCCATCCCCTCAATCCCCTCAATCCCATCATGGCTCGCTTCGCTGGCCGGCGGCGTGACCGGGGTGCGCACCGCCGCGATGAAGGACCTCGACCTCGCCCGGAGCATCGCGGCCACCGCCACCAGGGTCATCGCCGAGAGTTCACCGGCGGAAGCACGCCTCCGCCGCGCGGCGGGGATCCCGGGCATCAGGATCCTCACCGTCCACGGTCCCGGCATACCGGGTCGTCACAGGCCGGGCCGCGGCATCCCTGGAGGCGGGTCCTCCTCCGGCGGGAACGGGTCCGGCAACCTCGCCGTCGCGTTGTGCGATGAGATCGCGACTGAATGGAACGTGATGAAGTTCCTCTTCGCGCTGGAAAAAATCAACGCCGACGCCATCCTCGTCGCGGGGAGGAGCGACACCCGCTACGCCCGGGAGTGCGCCGATCGTGCCGCGCTCAACAAGAGGGTGAAATTTCTTTCCTGGGACCGGGGGAATGCGCGCGCGCTGGCGGGGGAGGTCGCGGCGGCGGTGGGCCGGGCGTCGATCATCGTGGACCCTTCGTTGAGAGGCCTTGGAGGGGTGATCGTCAGGGCGTTCGCCGGATCGGGGATGCCCTCGGTGGTCTCGCGGGCATCGGTCCATGCATCCCCGGCCCCCGACGGACTCTTC
>DATDQD010000179.1:0-2825 GCA_035292425.1 Bacteroidota bacterium | reverse complement strand
GGATACCGCCACCTGGCAGTGTTAGTGGTCGCACTTGAGAACAACCGAAGGAAGAAGCAATCAGCAGCGTAATCTAAATCAACGGGGTTGACACCTCGGAGTACCAGTCAAAGAAAATCAACTAAGAATGGAACTATCCCGTTTTTCATCTTAGCGCGGGTGAATGTGAGTACGGCTTTCCCCCAGTTCGTTGTTTATCTCTTTAGTTGTCCGAATAGTAACCCCTGAGCCGGGAAAGCCTTCTAATAATCGTCATTCGACACCTGGCGATATTGTCTAATTTGGAGGTGTTTCTGATGAACAAAGCATCAGGGGATGGAGTGAAAATGCAATCAAATGGAGTTAGTATTATTTTGGAATAGGACGGAGTCCCCTGCAGTACGAACCATTTACAGCAGTATGCAAGCAAGAACGACGGAACCATATTCATTCAGAATTGTTGTTTCCTTCCATCGGATTTTATCTCAACAACAACATCTTCTTCGCCCGTGAGTCGGTCCCGGCGGTGATCCGGTATGTATAAATTCCGCTGGACAGGCCGGAGGCGTCGAAGGAGACCGTCTGAATGCCCGGTCCTCTCTCCTCGTCGACCAATCTCGCAACCTCCCTTCCGAGGATATCGAAGACAGTCAATTTCACGGGGCCGCCTTTCGGCAGGGAGAAGGTGATCACGGTCGAATTGTTGAAGGGGTTCGGATAGTTTTGGTCGAGTGAAAAGATATCGGGCCGGCCGGTCACCCCTGTCACGGTAATAACGAAGGTCTGAGTGCTCTTCTCACGGATCGTGACCGACCCTGTGCCCTCCATGACCTGCCGGAGCGGATTTTCACCGGCCCCACTCCCAAGTGTGAACTTGAGGTCCCGGTCGGCGATGTCCGAGAGGTCCCATCGGACCATGACCGGATACACCGCACTCCGGAGGATGATCGGATATTCATACCGGGCGCCGGACTGGGGCAAGCGGGGAATTGTTTCCAGTATTCTTTGGGAGACAAACCGCATGTCGAGTATTCCGGGCGGCGGCTCGGGGGGCGACTCGAAATATCCCGGATCCCCGACGGCCCGGCTCTCTTCACACAGGTATAGTGTCTGAGAGCGTCCCGCGGCGTCGGTGACACCGATCCTGCCGGCAGATCCGAAAACGGGATCGCCCGACGACGGTCCGGTCGATTTCGGAGCCGACGCTGAGGATGTCATCTCGAGCATTCCGGCGCCGTTCGCCTTGACCCAGTAGCCATGACCGGGTTGGAGAGTTGTGGCGATGGAATATCCGGACGGTCCATATCCCCAGAACGGCGTGGACATCGATGTGCCGTTGGGAATGATGGTTTCCACATCCACAAATCCCGACGGACCTCCGACCATGTTCCACTTGTCCTGGACCGGTACGCTCAGGCTCCAGAAAAAGGTGCCCGGCGAGCGGCCCATCTTGCCGGTCACCGGGAATTTCATCCAGTATCCTTTCCCGGGTACGAGCGTATCCGGGCAAAAACCATAATATGGCCAGCACCAGATAACTCTGGACGTGGCCTCGGGGAAGAGGGTGATTCGGGAGTAGTCACCGTCGCCCGGCGCGAGGGAGACTGCCACCATGTTCCACCCGCTCTCAACCACTCTTCCGACTGTGGGGGAATATTTCACGCACCAATCGTTTCGGGGCCGTGTCTCAGTCGGAGAGCCAAATACGTTCAGGACCACCCAACCCGGATCCGGTCCGGATAACCCGCCCGAGTCTGCCTGCATCCCCGAGATGTTCGCCGAATCCAGTCCGTAAGCACCCACATCGTCATATTGAAATTCCACCGACCCGGCGCAGCGGTTCAAGATCACCCGAAATCTCGAAACATCCGCGTACGACGTGTCAGGTCTTGCGACGGCGAGAGAATCCCACTCCACGATGAACAGGCATGAATCCCCGTCGTTGCCGTAGACAATCCTCCCGTAACTCCCGGCGGAATCCTCCAGGACCCGGTCGGCCCAGAACGGGGAGATATAGGTGCCCGGAAGATCGAAGAGCGTCATTGTGTCAAGAGGGGGGATGATCTTCGGATGGTTGCCCCCGAAATCGGTGATCCCGAGAGTATCGGTCGGAGTCTTGCCCAGGCCGATCGCCCCATCCACGCCGATCCATGCGTACCTGAAGGTGTCGCCGAAGATGATACAGGCCGATCCAAGATCAACCGGTCCGGCGGTTCCGTCGTCGGTTGGCGACCCCTCGGGATTGGCTGTAGATGGGATGAAGAAACTGGAATTGGCAACGGTCGTTCCGGTATTCCGGATGTCCCGCTTCGTGCAGGCGAATCCGGTATCGATGTCATACCATTCGTTTCCGAATGGAATTACTCCATAAGAAACAGGCGGGCCGGACGTCGTTGCGTCGTCCCCGTCGGTCGCGACGATCCTGTAGGTGACGACACTCCCGGGAGACTGCCCAGGAATCGTCCCCTCCCACACGTCGCCTCCGAGATCGGTCATCAGGATGTCGGGTCGTTCCGAGCCGTTGACCGTGTACCGTATGATCGCCGACTGGACGCCGGCTTCCCACGGCCCAGTATAACAGTCGGTGATGAGCGCTTGCACAGAGCGAGCCGACGTGTCGAAGGTCGTCGGGAGCCTGACCTGATATTCGATTGTCGGCGGGAGGTTCGATGTCGCCGTCATGCTGTACCACATATTATAGACGAGGACGTCGGTGGAATCGGGGCCCATGCCTCCGCGCGCGATCCAGCCCCGCTTGAGGCTTTCGGCCGGAACGCCATCGCAGAAGGGGTACGCTCCGTCATAGATGTTTCGGTCGTATTCGTTGAATTTCCAGCTTCTTGAGG
>DATDQD010000178.1:0-12153 GCA_035292425.1 Bacteroidota bacterium | reverse complement strand
AGCCCTCCGCCGTATGTCCCGACCCAGAGGCCTCCGCGGCGGTCTTCACACAGGGCATAGACCCTGTTATCGGGGAGCGAACGCGGATTGTTCGGGTCGTTCCGGTAATGTTTGAACGTTCCAGTCGCCCGGTCGAAGCGGTCGAGCCCGTCGCCGGTCAACCCGACCCAGAAATTCCCGGAGCGGTCTTCGAGCATGGTCAGGACCTGGTCGCTGGCGATGCTTTTCGGATCGTTGGGATTGTGTTTGTACAAACGGAATTCCCCCGTCTTCGTGTCCCATTGGTTGAGGCCGTTCTGCGTCCCGATCCAGACAATTCCGTTGCGGTCGACGCACAACCCATGGACATTGTTATCCGCAAGACTCCGGGGGTTGGAGGGATCGTGGAGATAGTGCACGAAGTTCAGGAGTTTCGGGTGAAATCGGTCGACGCCGTTGTCCGCCATCCCGACCCAGATCATCCCGGAAGCGTCCTGGTAGAGGGAGAGAACGCGGTCCCCTGCCAGACTTCTCGGGTTCGCCTCGTCGTGTCGGAAGTGCGCGAACGATTCCGTCAGGGGATCGTACCGGTGGAGCCCGCCCTGGTACGTCCCTACCCAGAGGGTGCCGTCGGAATCCACGAGCAGGGGCCAGACGTAGTTGTCGCTCAGGCCGGTCGGGTCTTTGTCGTCGCGGCGGAAATGGGTGAACGTCCCCGATTTCCGGTCGAACCGGTCGAGGCCGCCCCCCGTTCCGACCCAGATGGTGCCCACCCTGTCGGAGACGACCGAGTATACCCTGTCGTCGCTCAGGCTGCCCGGTTCGGAGGCGTCGTGCCTGAACAGAGTCGTTTCCCCATTGCGGGTGTTCAGGCGTGTGAGCCCGCCCCCCTTTGCTCCGGATCCGGACCACCGAAAGCCTGCGGGGTCCGTGTAGGAGGGAAACGCGCTCCCGATTCGCGCCGTTGAAAGATCCACGCTGTCCCTCTGAACGCACCGGAATGTCTCGGTCACGCGGTCGAACCGGTTGAGAATATCCGGGCTGATCGTACCGATCCAAAGGGTACGGTTGGAGTCTTCCGCGACGAAGACGATGAAGTTGTCGCTCAGCGTGGTCGAATCGGCCGGGTCGTTTTTATAGATGTCGAACTCGTAACCGTCGAACCGGTTGAGGCCGTCCTGCGTGCCGAACCACATGAACCCGTAACTGTCCTGGAAAATGCAGTTGACGCTCCCCTGCGATAATCCCTGATTGACGGTCAGGTGCTCGAAGGGAATCGCCTCCTGGGAGAATACGGGGACGACGCCGGCGGATCCCGCCAGCATGGCCAGGCAAAGCGACGCAAGCGACACCCGCAGTCGGGCGCGGAATGAATGGACAAAGCGTGGAATATTCTTGAAAACGGTCTGCATTAAGGGATTATAATAAAAAAGGGCCGCCGCAGGGAAACAACCCCCGCGGCAGCCCGAAAGGTAAGAACTTTTACCCTCTCTTGCGAGTCCTATTTCATGAAGACCATCTTCCGGACCTCCTGGAAGCTTCCGGCGTTGATGCGGTAGAAATAGACGCCGGTCGCGACCTGTGCGCCGGAGAAGTTCCTGCCGTTCCACGATACCTCGTGGTGCCCCGCCGCCTGCTCGCCGTTCACCAGCCGCGCAACCTCCTCGCCGTAGACGGTATAGACGCCGATGGTCACCCGGCCCGCTTCCGGCAGGGCGTAATTGATAACCGTCGTGGGATTGAAGGGATTCGGGTAATTCTGTCCGAGGGCGAACTCCTTCGGAACGTCGGCCGCGGGCACGATCTCCCCTTCTTCGCCGCCGCCCGATACCGCGGTCCGCGACGAGACATTGAACGCCGACCCCAGCGCGACCTGCGCGTCATGACCGATGATCACGTCCTTCGCGAAGAACGCTCCCGTCGAAGTCGTGAACTGGTTCAGCACGATCGTGCCGTTCGGCGCGAAGATGTTCACGAAGACGACCGATTTCGGGCTCATTATGACCGCGTGGTCGGAGCCGCTCTGCGCGTCGGTCGTCCCGGCATAGAAGACGATATCGGACGGGGAGAGCGAACTGCCGGCGGCCGGGCCGAAGTACGTCTCGTTGTCGCCGGAGACGCCTCTCAGGATTCGTACGTCGGTTTTGGAAGACCCCTTTACCGACAGGCTTGCGCCGCTCTTCAGGAGCAGGCTCCGGAAGTGATAGCTGCCGGCCCGCAGGAAGAGGCGCGACGACGGCTGAAGCGTGACGTTGCCGTAGACTCCCGGCGAGAGCGTGTCGGCCGCGCCGTTGCCGAGCGAATACGCCGGCGCCGTGCCGACCGCGGGATTCACCTCAAGGAACGGCGGGAATTCCGAGATCGGGAGTTGCAGGGGGGAATAGAGGCTTCCGTTGATCGTCCCCAGGTTCGAGAGCTGGTTGAAATAGACGTCACCACCGACGTACGAGCCCGCAAGAATTGAAATCCTGTCGGCTTTCAGGTCGTAACCCACCGGTGTCTCCACGCCGGCCGCGAGGGAGAGCTCCACACCCGGATCCCCCGGCTGTGCGTCCCTGTTCACCAGGACATGCCCGGAGAGAACCTGGACGCTGTCAGCGAGCGTGACGCTGTTGCTCGCGAAGATCACCGCGTTGATGTAGGGAGGCGCGACGAACACCGAATGCCGTTCCTCCCTGTAGAAAGCGGGCGTCGTGGGCGTGGACCCGGTCGCGGAGACCTCGAACGTGTACGTCCCGATCGCATCCGTGTTCACGTAGAGGCCCGAGTAGATCCCGTTCCCGATATGGCCCAGCGTTATCTGTTGCGGCAGCGCGGACCCGGGAGAATAGACGTCGGCGATCACCGTGGCGTCGGTGATCGGCTGTCCGCCCTGGATGTGCTCGCTGCCCAGCAGGGCGCCGCCCTCGGCGAGGGCCGCCTGGAAGGAAATCTGCTCGCCGGGTTGATACGACTCCTTCGGGAAACTCACGTCGAAGACCACGTCCACTTCGGAAATGACGCGGATCGAGACGGGCTCCGGCAATTCAGGTTCCGGCTCGGTGTTGGCGCCGAACGGATGGATCGTCCAGATCCCCGCGGTCGGGTTCGGGATCTTGTAGAACGAATAGGCGGGACCATGGATGTATTCCCATCCCTCCGGCAGGTTGTCCGGCGTGATCACGCACGGCGCGGCTGCGAGCAGCTCGGCGAGATCATCGTAAGTTCCATCCGGCACGGTGCAGCCGGGAGGCGCGAGGAACGATGTGAATTCACTCCCCTGCCAGACGAGTCCGGGATAGAGGACCGTTGTGCCCGGGTCGACCGCTCCCTGCCAGACGAGGCCGCCCTGCCACACCAGGCCGCCCTGCCACACCAGGCCGTTTTCACCGGTGAAGAGGAGCGTGTCCCCGATGAGCTGGAGGCCCGTCATCTCGTTCCAGATATGCTGGGTGATCAGCGCGACCGTCGTGTCGGCGGCGAGATAGTAGTCGCCGATGGTATACTGGGCGAGCTTGCTGCTGAGGTCCTGTCCGGGACTGCCCTCATAACTCATGGTGAAGAGGGTCGCGTCGGCGGCGTTGAGCGCCGGGACGACACTGAGCGCGGCCGGGGTCCCCGTCTCCTCGCCCGCGCCGAATATGATCATCGCCTTCCGGTTGGGATTGGGGACGTTGATCGCATCGAGGGCCGTTTGCAGGCCAGTACCGAGCGCGGCTGTACCCCCGACGGTCATGCCGTTGATTTTGCCGATCACTGAGGCGAGGTTGTCGGAGTCCACCGCGGTGAGCGGGACGATCACGGAATCCGGGAGCTTCACGACCGCGATGCGGTCGTTCGGTCGCAATTTATTGACAAGTTCGGTCGCGCCGTTCTTGGATGGACCGAACGCGTGGTAGTTCGCATCGAAGGCCGACGTCGCGTCGAACACGAGCACCAGGTCGAGGGAGCTCTTCGGGACGTTGTCGTAGATATACATCAGGCCGTTGATGTCCCCCTGCTCGAGCGTTTGCTTGGTGGTTTCGCAGTCGCGGATGATGCCGTACATCGTCAGGTTCTCACCGTGGCTGCCCATCCGGATGTCCCAGCCGATGTAGCCCGGGATGTACACGTCACCCTGCCCGCCGAAGTGGCCGATCTCGTGCGTGCCGGTATTGACCACGTCTTTCACGCCGCAGGAAACGTCCGAGACCGTTGGCGATCCGGCTGCCGCCTGAATACGCCCCGCCGCCGGTCCGGCCGTGCCGGAACCTTCTGCGGGAACGCCGCTATGCGCCGCCGTGGGGGCCGCCCCGGCGTTTCCAAACACGAAATGCTCGGCGTCGAAGGCGACGTCGACGTCGGTCATCGTCCCGGTGAATGCGTTGTACCGCACGCGGGTCACTGCGATGGCGCTGGCGGGAGCGCCGGTCACGCCTTCCCAATTGCCGGAGACCCAGACGACGTTCTGGACGCCGTCGGGATACCCCCCCCACTGTTCGGTCGGGAGAAAGGACGCCCGGGGCATATACTCCACGAGCGTGGAGAGGTCGGGACGGACAGCCTGGGTGTTCCAGATGTCGAACGACTGTTCGAGTTCAGCCTGGAATCCGCCCGCGATCGCGCTCGGTGCGAGGTTGTATTCAGCCTTCCCGTCACCCCAGTGGAGCGGGACCCCGGAGAGGGTCGTGTTGACCACATACTCGTCGGCTTCATACACCCTCGTGTTCAGGCCAACCGGGAGGTCCGGGGAGAACTCCGAGGTGTTGCCGAATTCGTCGGTGGCGGTGACCGAAACGAACTGTCCGAACCCGAGCGGCGTGCCGCAGACGATCGAGTACCATGCGTAAGCGGAATCGGCGTCCGTGACGACCGTCGCGGCCCCGAGGAAGGTATTGCCTTCCCCGTTCCCCGAGGGATCGCCGGCCTCGTTCATATAGGCCTCGATCCGGAACGTCGTATTCCTCCAGCTGAGGAGATAGCCCTCGACGACGGAAGGTTCCACCCCGCCAATCGTCGCGATGTTGACGGAGGGATGGTTGACGTGGAAATTCACTGCCTCCGCCGTATCGGGCCGCACGAGCGGGTTCGTCGGTCCGCCGGGATACTCGTTCAGCGTGACGAGCCCGTCCCCGCCGTGGTCGATGCCCAGGGCCCCATTCCCGTAGATGGAATTGGCAAGTATGGAATTATTCGCCGGGGGTGGCACTTCGTCCGCATCGTTCTCCTCGGAGATTGAAACACCATTCAACCCGTTGGCGTAAATTTTGTTATAAAAAGCCTCCCAACCGTCACCAAGGCCGTCCCGGTCCCTGTCGCCGATGTAGTTGCCGTTGCCGTCGATGATGCAGACGCCGTTGTTGCCGTTGTCATGGATGTGGCAGAGCTGGATGATGTTATTGTCGCTGTGAATGCAGATGCCCGACCCGGGGAATCCGTGAATTTCGAGGCCCCGGATGATGCTCCCCGAGGGGGTATAGCCCCACCTCAGGAAATCGCCGCTCAAAACGATGCCGTCGCTATTGGGATAATCCGCCGGATTGTACGCCGGCGTGATGGATATAAGGGGGTTGCCGTCGCCGTCCACAAGCTCGCCGAAGTCGAGAACGATACGGTCGGCGAACGGGGGGAGCGGTTCGTTCAGGCTGATGATCTTTGAACCGGGCTTGTTCCCCTCCACGATGTCGAAATTGATCTCGTCGTCGCCCGGGCTGCCGTTCGCTTGGGTAAACGCTTCGCGCAGCGAGGTGAGGCCGTCGTCGGGGTCCACGATGTCCTCAAGCGTGTTGACGACGATCGTATTCGAGATTTTCGCGGCGTAGACTGCAGTGATCGATTTATCGTCGCTCATCTGGATTGCGACCGGGTTGTCGGTCGGTTCCGATCCACCCGGCATGAGCCACTTCACGAAATAGTATCCCTCGTTGGCGAAGGCCGTGAGCGTGACGTCCTCGTCCGGCGCGTAGAGCGATTTCGAGGGGTCCCTGACGACGTATCCGACCCCGGTATTGCCGGTCGGAGGCTCGGTGTCCACCTGGACGTTGAGCGTGTACTGATTGCCGGTGAACGTGGCGGAGATGCTCCCGTCGGACGTGACGTTTGTGAACGTATAGACGTACTCTCTCGGCGTCGAGGCTGAGGTTTCCACGTCCGTCGCCACCCCACCGTCGATCTGGATGGATGCAACGTGGTAGTGGTTATCGGCCACCGCCGTGAACGCGGCCGACGCGCCGTGCTGGACGCTCACCGGCCCGGATGGCGAGAACGACCCGTTGGGTCCGGCCGATGCGGTGATCGAGTACACGTTGACCGCGAAGGCGACGCTGATGGAGTGGTTCGTCGTGACGTTGTTGAAGGTGTAACTGCCGGTCGCCGGAGTCTGGGATGACGTTGCGAGCACCGTGGTGACCCCGTCCACGGTCATCGACTGGACGTGGTACCCGGTGTTGGCGTTAAAGTTGAAGGTCTGATTGGCGCCGGGGGCCACGGAGACATTTCCGTCCGGCGCGATGCTTCCTCCCGCTCCGGCCGTCGCCGAAATGTGGTACGGTATGTCCGCAATAACTTTGACATCGAGATAATTTTTCGAGCTCAGCCACACGCCGCGCAGGGCGAGGAGGTTGTCCCCGTTCAGAATGAGATTGTCGGGCACGGTGAAGACGAAATCGCCCGCTTCCGCGGCGCAATCGTCGTGGTTCCGGATCCCGCCGGAGATCTCCGTCCCGTTGAAAAACGCCTGCACGCCGTTGTCGAGTGCGATGAAGACGCGGACGTTCCTCGCCCCCGGGGGGAAGGTCATGTGTTTCCTCAGCACCAGGTCCCTGGACGACGGCCAGAATGTTTTGACATGGGTGGCATCGTTGAGCGGGCACGGGGGGCTCCCTGTATTGTTGAGCGTACCGAACGCCGCGACGCCCGTCGAATATCCGGACTCCGATGCTCCCGGATTTTTATACGACTGCGTCGTGATGAGGGACGAGTTGAATTTCACGAACTGGTATTTGTACGTCCCGGAGCCGTACGGTACGATGACCTGGTTCGCCTGCCCGAAAAGAAAAGCGGGTGCAAGCAGGAGGAGGACCGGGAAGAGGATCGTAAACTTTTTCATTGCAGATCCTTCGATGAATGAGGACTGGTGATGGAATCGATACATTATTTGAGGTGGTGGCGGGGGATCCCTAGTTGTCGCCTGGAACCGCCGCCTGTGCCTTCAGGGTTTTTTTCACGTGCGCGGTGAAATCTTCGAGGTTCCCGACGTTCGGGATGACCTTCGAACCGGCCTTTTTGCCCTCTTTCACAAGGATTTTCCCATGCTCACCATCAGTCACACGCATGATGCCGTTCTTGTCCTTCTTCGCGAACACGACGACGTCCTCGCTGTCCTTGAAACGGACGGAATGGCTGTACCATTCGCCCACCCCCTCGACCTCGCCGCCCGGGATGACGACAATCAGCGATCCACCCTCGACGGCGCCCTTGATGGCCTCGTCGACCTGGATCTTCACGACGGTCTGGATCCGCGACTTGTCGGCGTTCCATTCGGACTTGAGCGCACCGACCCTGCCGACGACAATGACATCGGATTCGCGGATGAGCTGTTCGGTTTGTGATTTAGTGGATTGGCTCCAGAGGAGGAGGGGAAGGAAGAATGCGAGGGCGGCCGTGACGAGGCCGATCGCACGACCATTGCGGAATTTCATGGCGTGATTCTCCTGAGAGAAAAAAAGTAAGGAACGTTTTTCAAAACGAAAACCCGCGGCTGATCGCCACGGGAATAATTGCCGCGCGGGGGTTATCGAAGGATCGAAAACCCCTTCTTAGAGACAATACCGAAGGGAACGATGTAAAGTTGGGCAATAATAGTATAACATGCAACTCACGGGCCCGGGCCGCTGCTTCTGATCCACGATCCTGCGACCCTCCCCGGTGGCAGCGTTCAGGTCAAATGTAGGGTTTTTCCTGCGACCCCCAACAGTCGATTTCACGATTTCCCCGATTTTTTGGAAAATATCAGCCGGAAAAACCAATCCCCGGATCACCGGGGGTTAATTTCAGCGCCGGGGCCGGCCCGGAATTCCGGTGACCCGCCATTTTTTCGGAAATTTTCGTGGAGGAGAGGTATTCCACGCACATGGATTACGTCGTTGCATAAAACCCGGGAAATTCATATTTTAGCACATCATCCTGTCCCGTCGTTCCATTTTCCCAAATTTTCACAAAGGTAGACCCCATGAAAATCTCTGTCCTCTTTGCGGCGACACTGATCGCCATCACACTCCTCTTCACGGGCTGCGGCAGTTCCGAGTTCGGAAAGCCGCTGACCGTCAACCAGGCCACCCCGATCGCCGACATCCTCCAGGCACCCGACAAGTATAACGGCAAGAGGGTGCTCGTGGAAGGAAAGATCACCGAAGTCTGCGAGATGATGGGCTGCTGGATCATGATCCAGGGAAACAACGAGAAGGAAACTCTCAGGTTCAAGGTGGATGACGGTGTGATCACCTTCCCGATGAGCGTGAAGGGAAAGGTCGCGCGGGCCGAGGGTATCGTTTCGGTGAAGGAACTGTCGGTCGACGATCAGATCACCGAGGGCCAGCACCACGCCGACGAAACGGGCGCCACATTCGATCCGTCGACTGTCACGGCGCCGAAGACGAGGATTCAGCTCAACGGCGAGGGCGCGGTCGTAAAGTAACGGCTGGCCGCGGAGAGGATATCCGCGTATTCCCCGGGCGTATTGACGTTCACCAGCCCCGCGGAGGGGCCGAGGTCCACAACGGTCACGTCCACGCCGTTGAGAAAATCGAGGACGGAATAACGATCCTGCCGGAGAGTGCGTTCCAGCGCCGGCAGGATTTTTTTATGATAAAGACCGAAGAGGGGCTGCAGTCTGCCCTCGCTCCGGGCGACGACCACGTCGTCGGGGACGTCCGCCGTCAGGAGCCTGCGGCAGGCCTCCGGGGTGATGAGCGGCAGGTCGCAGGAGACGACGAGGGCGCGCGGAGTCGGGATCGCCGAGAGCGCGGCGTGAATGCCCGCGAGCGGCCCGCAGTTCTTATACACATCGCCGATGACGCGGGACCGGGGGACCGTATAGTCCTGTTCCTCGCGCGCGCTGATCACCACGTCCCCGACCACGCCTGAGAGCGTTTCCCGGATCCGATTGAGGAAGGAAACCCCGTCGATCGTCAGCAGGGCCTTGTCCGATCCCATCCTGTTGCTCTCACCACCGGCCAGGATCACTCCGGTGACATCCGGGAACCGCCCGTCCCGGCCGGTCATTTTTTATTCCCGATAACGTCCTCGATCCAGCTCAGTGAGGCCATCATCGACGGCAAGCCGATGGTCGGGAGCGCCAGCAGGGCGACCTGCTTCAGCTCCGCCGGCGTGGCCCCTGCGTCGAGCGCTTTCCTCACGTGGGAATGCACGGCGCCCTCCAGGCGCGCCCCGGTGGATATTCCGAGCTTGATGAGCGCCCTGGTCTTGTCGTCCAGGGGGCCCGCCTGGTGCACGGCCTTGCCCAGACGTTCATAGGCGTCTGCGATTTTCTTGTAGTCTTTCTGAAATTTCTGGAACCGTTTCGGGGGTTTGGACATCGGGTTCTCCTGTGTTGTCGGACCACGGTAAGCTTACTAAAATGTCACCGCAGTTGCAAGATACCCCCAGAGGCCGGCGTCCGCTCCGCCAAAACGCGAGCGCATCAGGGGTCCGGGTAGGAACGACGAAACACCGAATTCAAACGACAGCGTCTTCGCATACTGGTACATCGCCGTCAGGTCGATCTCGTGGCCGAGCATATCCTCTCCGGCGCTCTTTTCCGCGAGCCGGAACTGGTGATACCACGCCGCGGCGGTCAACCTGTCGGACACTTTGAGATTTACTCTCCCGAGGAGATCCGTGAGACCGAGGTTCCCCGTATGGACCGGGATGTTGATGAAATAGTCCATGAAGCCGTGGAATTTATGGCCGGTGGCAAACGGGGGGTCGTATGATTTGTAGTCGGTCTCCCCCGCCGGCGTGCCGCTCAGGTATTCGTATCCCGCCGCGACCTGGGCGAGGGGTGAACCGCTGAATGCGTATCCGACCAGGCCGGTGATGGTGTACGCGGCGATGTCCGCGGCGCCCCGTTCGCCCCCCTGGTAGGCGACCTCGGTTTCATAGAGGAATGCGTCCACTGTTCCTTTCGCATAGGCGCCGGCCGTCGCGCGTTTAAAATTGATGAAGCCTGATGGGGTCTGCAGGCGGTTCCCCTGGTAGAGGACATAGATCTCCACCTTGTGCGTACCGGTGTTCTTCCACTGCGTGTACAGACCGAAGAAATTCTGCCCGTTGTCGGCGACCGACGCGGTCGAAGCGGGGGTCGCGGCTGTCGGGTACGCCTGTACCTCGGCCACGTTCATACCGAAAATGTCCGCGGAAACGGCCTCGAGATTGAACCGGAGCAACCCCCCGTCGAATACCCTCCCGATATTGTTCCATCCCACCGTGCCGATCATCCGCTCGTTCGCGTAACCGAGCTCCTGCCGCCCCAGCCTCACCATGATGCCGTCGGAGAGGAATTTCCCGACCTCGACATACCCCTGGTGAAGATCCAGGTTTCTGCCGTCGGAGATGGTGTTGAACGATCCGGAGGCGTCGACCTCGGTCCCGAAGGCCCTTGAATCCCTCGCCATCACGAGCACCCGGATGTTCTCGGCGGGGGACGCCTCGAGCCCGATCCTCGTCCGCAGGAGCGTGAACGTGTTCGGCGGGCTGGTGAGGTTGAAATCGCGGGAATCCACCTCGCTGCGGATGCGCAGGTCCCCCAGGAATCGTACCGGGGGAGTGAATTCCTGGGCGCCGGCCGCGCCGGCGAAACAGACGATGAAGACGACGATCGTTGAGACGACGCGCATGGGATATCCTTTCATGGAATTATTCGATGGTACGGTCGGCGGGGAGGTCAGTGCCGGGGCAGACTCTCCACCAGCATCGGGTCACCGACGGGAACGATGTTGTGCCTCGAGAGTGTACGGAACACGATCATGAAAAACAACGGGAGGGCGAACGCCGGCGGACCGATCTCCCACGCGCTGACGACCGGGGCTGCCGGCATGAACGGCGGGAGGATCATCCAGAAGAGGTCGATCCAGTGACCGATCATGATGATGATGCAGACTTTCAGCAGGAGCCCGTCGTTCCGTTTGGTCCACCTCGGGAGGAGGACGATGAATGGAATCAGCCAGTTGAACACCACGTTGACGACCGTGAAGACGACCCAGCTCCCATCCTGCCGGCGGATCATGTAGACCACCTCCTCGGGGATGTTCGCGTACCAGATCAGCAGGTACTGGCTGAACCAGATGTACATCCAGAAGGTGCTGAAGGCGAAGATCAGTTTCCCCAGATTCAGCAGGTGGACGTCGGTGAGGACCTCGCGGAAGTGTCCCGTCCTCCGGAGCAGGATGGCGAGGACTGCGATCGCCGCCAGGCCGTTGAGGAAGACCCCGCAGAAGTTGTAGATCCCGAAGATCGTGCTGTACCAGTGGGGTTCGAGGGACATGATCCAGTCCATGCTCGCGAGCGTGAACGTGAAGGCGAACGCGACGATGTAGACCACCGAGTGCCTCTTGTTGGCCGCCGTCAATCGTATGTCGCCGTCGGCGTCCTGCCTCCGGGAAGTAGTGGAGAGTTTATAGAGCAGCCAACCCCAGATAGCCAGGTAGAAGACGGTCCTGGCGGCAAAAAAGGGAACGTTCAGCCACGGCGTTTTCGCCGAAAGGATGTGGTCGGCCGCAACGATGTCGGCGCGGCTCCATTCGTAGAGGACGGGGATCCCCGCCATGACGACAAGCAGCATCACCGCGCCGAGGGGAAACGCGGAGACCATCGCTTCCGGGACCCTCCTGAAGGCCACGCTCCATCCCGCGTTCGAAACATATTGAAGCGCGATGAACACGCCGGCCGCCACCGACAATCCGGCGACGTAGTACGCAGCCAGGAGGATGCTGGGCCAGATCCTCCCGGGATCGAAGATCAGACCGGCGAGCGTGATGATCCCTCCGGCCGCGGCCACGGCGGCGAGGTTTCGTATCGTCGGTCTGTCGGACGCGAAGACCGGAACGCTGATCCTCTGCGATGTCATCGCGGGTCCTCCTTCCCCTTCGCCGGGGAGTTTTTTCCTGTTGCGGCAGCGGCCGGCACTGCGGCGGCGGCCGCCTGGATGCGCCGGACGTG
>DATDQD010000177.1:0-5440 GCA_035292425.1 Bacteroidota bacterium | reverse complement strand
TGGGCGTGATATTCTCCCGAAGAAGTCCCCGGGCCGCCCGGACCGGCGGAACCAGAGCCAAAATCACCTGTCGGTCGCGGTGTGCCTGCCGATTGCGCCGGCGTGATCCCCGCCGATGAATACACGCCGGTCGACCCGGATGCCGGCGCCGCCGGTGTTCCCGTGATTCCCTGCGGCGGCGTATTCATCGCCGGCATAGTGGCGTGGGACACCCTGGTCGAGTCCTTCCTCATTCGCCGGATGTCGATCACCATGTCGCGGACATTCTGGTAGCGGTCTTCCGGGTCCTTCTCGAGCGAGCGGTTGATGATGTGCAGCAGCTCGGCCGGAGCATCGGAAAAATATTTTTCCAGGGGAATCGGGGGTTCATTTGAGATCGAATACATCAGCGCGGCCTCGTGGGCCCCCTCGAATGGCACCCTGCCCGTCAGCATCTCATAGAGAAGGACGCCGAAAGAAAAAATGTCGGAGCGCGCATCGGCCTCGACGCCGCGAAGCTGTTCGGGCGCCATGTAGGCGAGTGTTCCGACGGTGCTCGACGATCTCGTGAGTTTCAATGCCCCTTTGAGCTTGGCGAGACCGAAATCCATCACCTTCGCCTGGTTGCGCGAATTCACCATGATGTTGTCGGATTTTATGTCACGGTGGACGATGCCTTTGCCGTGCGCTTCCTCGAGTCCTTCCCCGATCTGTGTTGCGAGGTTCAATGCTTCGGTGAGGGTGATCGGACCTGATGCGATTTTTTTCCTGAGGGTAACGCCGTCCACGTGTTCCATCTCGATGAACATCATTTTCTCGCCCTGCCGGCCCGATGCCGGGGGCGCGTCGACTTCTTCGATTCTATAAATATGACAGATGTGGGGATGGTTCAGGGCCGCCGCGGCGCGCGCTTCCTGCAGGAAGCGGTTCTTGTCCTGGTCGGTCGCGGAGACCTGCGGGGGGAGGAACTTGAGCGCGACGGTCCGGTCGAGCTTGGTGTCGTGGGCGCGGTAGACGATGCCCATGCCGCCCTCGCCGAGTTTATCGAGTATTTTATAGTGAGAGATGATCTGACCGATCATTGCATCCTCCGGCTTAACGTGTTTCCAGCGCGGCCAGGCGTTTTTTTCCGTCGACCAGTTCCGGGATGTCGCCGTCGGCATCCTTCCATATCTCCAGGAAACTGCCGTAATGTTCGGCGGCCTGTTTCCGATCACCAGTTTTTTCGTAAATCAGGCCGGTAAGATATTCCGACTTCACGTCGGTGAACGCCCGGTTGAACTCAAATCCAAATGTCCCGCCGTAAAAATTCTTTAATCGCGACAGAGTCGCCAGCGCGCTGTCAGGCTGGTCGGTCGCCGCAAAGGATTTTGCCAGCTTGAACAGCTCCTCGTGAAAGAGAAACGTCTGCGCCCTGAACAACCGGATGGCCGATCCATAATTGCCATTCTGATATTCGCGGAGGGCATCGTTCAACTGGGCCCCGGAGGGTTGGGTGACAATCAGGGTTGTCGTGGCAATCTCCCCCGATCGATCGAAATCGCCGGATGCCACGTAATACGCCTGAAGGGCGCTATGAAAAAACTGGTCGCCGTAGCCCTTCAGCTCCAGGGCCCTCGCAAGGAACGTCCGGGCCTCCGAGGTGTCTCCCGGCAGGGCGACGGTAAGGTAGGCCCTCGAGGCCAGGGAGGTGGCGAGAAGCGTGGAGTTTTTCTGTTCGGTTTCGAACTCGATCAGTCTGTCCTGGCGTCGAAGGGCTTCCCGGAATTTCCCGGCCCAGATGGCTTCTGTCACGAGGCCCGTCAGTCCGTAGCGGACGCGCTCAGGCTCGCGGGCGGGGGATTCGGCCATATCCCGGTAGAGGGAGGCCGCCCTGTCGAATTGATGCCGGCTGAGATACACGGTCCCCTCGAATGATCGGATTTCTCCGTCATCGGCGATGACATTCATCGCATCCCGGCACACCGCCAGGGCGCTGTCGAACATCCCCTCCTGGAGAAACGACTCGGCAAGATGCAGGTACGCGCTCTGGGAGGGGACCTTCTCCGCGTACAGCCGCGCCACATTTCGCATCTCCCCGAACCGTTTCTCGAACATGTACGTCCACGTGAGATGCTGATAAGCCCTCGAGAATGTCGGATCGATTGACAGCACTTTCCGGAGAGCGGCTTCGGCTGTCCGGTAATCGCGTTTGTGGAAAGAATAGTCCCCCACCAGGTAGTTCGCCTCCTTGTCCTCCGGGTAGAGGGCCTGGAGTTCTTTATAAATGGAAAGTCCGAGTTCGGCGTCATTGTTCACAAGCGCATTTTCGGCCCGGATCAGGTAGTTTTCTTTTTTCGGCACGCGGTCGACGTACCGCACCGCTTTTCCGATGGCCTCTTCGGCGCCTGGTGACTGGCTCCATTCAAGCGCATAGGCGAGACGGTAATGCGCCACCGCGAACGTGGAGTCGATGGCGACCGCGTGCCTGAACTCCGCGGCGGCGCTGTCGAATTTCAGTTTGTTGATGAACTCTTCCCCCCGGAATAACGCCTGGTATGCCTCCATGCTCGGAGTCGTCATCTCCGCCACGGCCTGGTTGCTGGCGTCGATGTCCGCGGCCTTTTCCTTGAGTCCGAGACGGGTTTTTTCGGAGAGTTTGTCGATCATCCCGGGTATGCTGGATTTCCCCTCCCCCTCCTCTTTCAGGGTCAGGAGATATTCGTTCTTCTCGGGATCGAGCACCTTCATGTCGATGATGTACAGCTGATCGAATTTACTCACGGACGCCACCACGAGGGCGCCCACGTTCGCCTGGCGGCAGATTTCCCGCCCCAGCGACTCGTCGATCCGTCCGACTTCGGTTTTCCCCAGCTGTTTCAGGACGTCGAACATTCTTGACCTTGTCATGACCGAGAGACGGCGCGACTGTTCGAGCGAGGTGATCAGCATCCCCGAGAGTCCGTTTAAATCGTCTTCCTTCGTCTGGTTCTGGAAGTCGGCCACCGCCACCGGGATGCGCCCTCCGCTTTCGGCTTCTCCTCCGGTGAACAGTGTGAAATACCCGATGACGCCGGCCGCGACGACGACCGCGGGAACGACCCATTTCAGCACCGTGCCCTTGCCGACCGTGGGAATGTTCAGGGTGACCGTCGTGGTCTTTCGGGAGGTTTCGTGGTCGCTCTGCCCCGGACTTTCCGGAACGATTCCCATGCCCGATGTCGCGGCGGGCATCGACGGGATCGATCGGCGCGACACTTTTGAAGACTCTTTCTTCACCCGCCTCAGGTCGATCGCCATCTCGTTGATGCCCTGGTAGCGGTCTTCCGGGTTCTTCTCCAGCGCGCGGTTCATTACGTGCAGGAGTTCGGGCGGCGCGTCCGGGAGGAACTTCTGGAGCGGTTCGGGTTCTTCGTTCAGGATGGAGTACATCATCGCCGCCTCGTGTTCGCCGCGGAACGGCGTCCTGGCGGTGAGCATCTCGAAGAGCACCACCCCGAAGGAAAAGATGTCCGACCTCGCGTCCACCTCGCCGCCCTGGATCTGCTCCGGGGCCATATACGCCAGCGTCCCCACCGTGCTGGACGAGCGCGTGAGCTTGAGCGTCCCCTTGAGCTTCGCCAGGCCGAAGTCCATCACCTTCACCTGGTTTTTTACGTTCACCATGATGTTGTCGGCCTTGATGTCGCGGTGAACGATGCCGCGGCCGTGGGCTTCCTGCAGCGCGTCGGCGATCTGCAATCCGTAGGTCAGCACGTCGGAGAGCGGGAGCGGTCCGCCGGTGATCTTTTTCCGAAGGGTGGTCCCGTCCACGAACTCCATCACGATGAACTGGAGATTGTCGTGCTCCTTGATGTCGTAGATCGTGCAGACGTTGGGATGGTTGAGGGCCGCCGCGGCCTTTGCTTCCTGGGTGAATCGGGCGAGGTCGTGTTCAGACGGTTTGACGTGCGAGGGCAGGAATTTCAGCGCGACGGGACGGTCGAGCCTGGTGTCACGGGCCAGGTACACCACGCCCATGCCGCCGCGGCCCAGTTCTCCCGATATTTCATACTGTAAGAACGTCTTTCCTGTCATGTGGACGACATGGAAATTGAGAAAAATGATGGTTCTGCCTTGATTTATGAATAATTGGCAGACTTTAATATAAAATTTTCCGCCGGTTAATGCATCAGATTTAATCGTTTTAAATAAAATGGCTCTAAATGGATGTCAAATGGGGTGTATTGCTTACTTGGCCTGCGCCTCCCAGACATCGGATTCTATCTCGACTCGCGAGAAATACAGCGTCCGGTTGTCGGGGGCCATCACGAACTGGGAGTAGTCGGTGAATCGAGGAAGTCCTTCGAGCCCGGTCACTTTTCCGCTCCCGACGTCCACGAGCTTCAGCGTTCCCCCGCCGATAAAGAGGATGGTGCGTCCGTCGGCGAGCCAGCCGGCGCCCGATCCCTCGTCGAGGATCTTCCGGTACGAGGAGTCCGCGAACGAATAGAGCGCCAGCCCACCGCCCGTTCCGTCCCCCTGGTCGATCGAACCGACGAGTTGCCTGCCGTCCGGAGAGAGGGTACCGCCGGTGAAAAATGCATCACCGGGGTATGGCTTCAGGCGCCTGACCCTCCCGGGCCCCGCAGGGGCGTTGAGATCCACAATCCCGCCGCCGTCGCTCGATTGAATATAGATCGCCCTGTCGCCGGGCATCCATTTCGGCCATGCGATGAGCCCGCCATCTGCTTCGAAGGTGACCTGCTCGATTCCGCTCCCGTCCGGGCTCACCGTCCAGATCTGGTACATCCCGCTCCGTTCTGAATAGAACGCGAGTTTTTTCCCGTCGTGCGACCAATTCGGACCCCGGTCCTTGAAGCGGTCGTTGGTCAGTTTCCGGAACCCTTTGCCGTCGATCCCCATCACGCCGATGTCCTCCTGGGCCCCGACGAGCGTAAAGGCGAGCGTCCGCATGTCGGGCGATACGGAGAGATATTCGAATTCCCTCGATCCCTCGGTCACCGGAACGGACGGTCCGGTCAGCCGGAGCGTGGCAGGGTCGAAGGGCGCACGGTGGATGTTGGAGCGGCGTTCCGTGGAAAGATAGATGAATTTTTTCCCGTCCCGCGAGACCCTCAGGCCCGTGCAGTTCTGCGTGGGAAGGGTCCGGAGTTCCGGGGCGCCCGCCGCCTTCCCGCTCCCGGGATCGATCGGGAGCAGCCAGAGGTTCATCGTCCCGCCGCGGTTGCTTAAGTAGTAGACACCGCGGCCGTCGGGGGCCCAGACCGGGCTCCAGTCGATCGCGTCGTCGTCGGTCAGCCGTACCGGTTCGCCCCCGCCTGCAGGCATCGTCCAGAGTTCCCTTTTTCCCGTCCCCTTCGGCAGTCCCCAGAAAAGGATCAGGTTGCCGTCCGGCGACCACTGCGGCTGGACGCCGTCCCCCGTGTACAGCATCGTGGGTTTCCCCTCCTTCACGTCCACGCTCCAGATCTTACTCTCC
>DATDQD010000176.1:0-2372 GCA_035292425.1 Bacteroidota bacterium | reverse complement strand
GGACGGCGATGAGGGCGGCTGATGCCGACGCCCGTGCGCGGCCGGTCACTGGCGTCGTTGGTCGACCGGCACCGGCCGGAGGCCGCAATGATCCGGTTTCCGTGGTCATATCATTCATCGGATTCGTTCCTTCCCTTGTCGTTGCCCCCGGGGTAGAGCCCCGAGGTGAGTTGTCTGAGCGTTGCCGCGCCCTTCGCCGTCCTGACGAGCGCGTCGGAATACCGGTTCTGGGCCGCGGCGAAGTCCGCGCCGAGCCGGACCAGTTCGAAGGCCGTGGCGCGGCCGTTCTTGAATTCGATGAGGCCGATCCTGACCTGTTCCTGCGCCGCTTCGACCCCATCCCGGGCGAGTTCCAGGCGGCGCGCGCCGTTGGCGACGTCCCGGTAATTCTGCAGGAGGGAGGATTCGATCCGCCGCTCCTCGTCGATGTATCGCTGGGCGGCGGAGAGGACCTCCGCTTCCAGCCTGTCCTTTTCCCCCCGGCCCGACCGGAACCCGATCGGGATGCTGACTTCGAGGCCCACGCTCCAGTTCGGGAAGTCCCTCCTGGCCGCCTGCCGGAGGGCATCCCCGTAGGTCCCCCCGCGCAGCGTCCTCAGTGTATCAGACCCGAAGATCACCTCCTGCGGATTGCCCGCGAGACCGCTCCCGCCGATCGCGCCCACGAGGTTGAAAGTCGGCAGCCACTCCCACCCCGCGGCGTCCGCGAGCGCGCGTTTCGCCTCCACCTCGGCCCTCGCGGCCTCGAGCGAGAGGTTGTTGTCCTTCGCCATCGCGAGGAGGACGTCCGGGGGTTCCAGGGGATAGGCGGAGGGAGGATCCTCGGTCGTCGTGAACCGGAGGACGGGCCGCACACCGATCAGTTCCGCGATGCGGTCGGAGGCGGCGGAGAACTGCTCCTCTCGGTCGATCAGGAGCAACTCCTGTTCGGAGACATAGGTCCGCGCCGTCGCGGTCTGGTTCGGGCCCACGAGTCCCGCCGCCGCTCGCACTTCGGTGTCCTTGAGAAAAATGCGCGCCTGGTCACGGATCAGCATCTGCACCGCGTAATTCCTCTCCGCCGCGTGAAGATCCCAGTATGTTTTTTCCGTTTCCGCGGCAACGGCAACCGTTTCGTGGTCGTACCTGGCCTTCATCATCCGCTCCTCCTCGCCGGCCTCCGAGAGGTTTTTCTTTCCCGACACCCACAACCCTCCGAGCAGCGACTGGCGCAGTCTCAGCGTCCCATAGGCGTTGTACTGCGGATTGAGAAAGGCGAACCCGGAGTTGGTCCGGAGTTTCACGCTGTTCAGCGTTGCCTCGATCCCCGTCCCGGTGGGGAGCTGCCAGCGGAGGCCGGCCATGGCGTCCGTCTGGACGGTCATCAGGACCGGTGCGCCGGCGAAGAACGACGCCGTCGGGTCGTCGCGGTCGGCATAATTGATGCTGAACATGAGGGTCGGGTCGAACAATCCGCGTTCCCTGCGCGCCGCCCCTTTCGCCGCCATGTACGAAGCCTCGGCCGTTTTCAGCCGGACGGAGTTTTGCGCCGCGCCCGCGGTGACTTCCGCCAGTGTGAGCCGGGTTCCGGGGATGGTGTCGAGTATCGATCGAAGCAGGTTGTCCGGATCGAACCCCGATTGCGCGAGTGACGTGGATGCCGCGCAGAATAACAGCGCGCAAGCGATTGAGAGCCTTGTGATCATCTGAGAAACTCAGAGGAATTGAATATTGCTGGATGAGGGTCCCCCGACCGGATCCGGGGCGGGTGAACGGGGTCCCCCCGCCGGACGGTCAGTTGAAGAAATTACATAAATATAATGAAAAATTCCTTCCGCGCACAGGCCCGCCGATGCGACCCTCCGGTGCGCCGGGCCTTCACCGATTGGGGTTTTTCTGTAATTTTTGCACATTGATTCATCACCGACAGACAGGCAATCGTTCTGGAACAGATCCCCCGTCCCGCGCAGACGGCGCTCCTCACCGCCGGAGCGCTGCTCGCGTTCGCCGCGAATTCGATCCTCTGCCGGCTGGCCCTCATCGGCCGGCTGATCGACCCGGCCGGCTTCGCGGCGGTCCGGCTCTGCTCCGGCGCGATCGTCCTCGGGCTGCTCTGTGCACTCCGCGGGGAAAAGATCATGCCCGATCCCCGGGCCGGCTGGGTCCCCGGCCTCCTCCTGTTTCTGTATGCGCTCCCGTTCACGTTCGCGTACGCGGACCTTCCGGCGGGAACGGGCGCGCTTCTGTTATTTGGCGCCGTCCAGATCACGATGATGCTCGCCGCGCTGAGGTCGGGGTACCGGGCCACAACCGCGGAATGGTCGGGGCTGGCCGTGGCGTTCGGCGGGCTCGTGTATCTGACGACGCCCGGCGTGGAAGCTCCCCCGATCGCC
>DATDQD010000175.1:0-2864 GCA_035292425.1 Bacteroidota bacterium | reverse complement strand
ATCGCTCCCGCGCTTTTCTTTTCCCTCTTCACGAGCGCCTCGATCGCGGGTTTCACCTCGTCGAAGGGCTTCACCCCGGCCTCCTTCGCTTCGGAGACCATGCACACCGCGTAGCCGTTGCTGGCGGTCTGGGCGTCGCTGACGTCGCCGATGTCTCCCTCGAACGCGAAGCGGTTGATTCCGAGGTTGGTGCCGAGCCCGGCCACATTGCCTTCGCGGTTGAATGCGGGGGTTTCCGTCACTTTGAATTTGTTGAGCTCAGCCTCTTTCTCAAACCCGTTCTCCCTCGCGAAGTAGGCGAAATCCTGCGCCTTCTGGTAGACATCGCCCTGGGTTTTGGGGCTCATTTCGATCTTCATCTGGATGTCGCGGATTCTGACTTCCCGGTTATCGCGGGCAAGGAGCTTGATCACATGGTACCCGAAATCCGTTTTCACGGGGCCGATGATCTGGCCGGCCTTTGCGGCGTAGACGGCATCTTCGAAAAGCTTCACCATGCGTCCCCGGCCGAACCAGCCGAGGTCGCCTTTACGGACGTCCGCGCCAGGTTCCCCGGAATGCGCCGCGGCGAGCGCGCCGAAGTCTTCGCCGGCGCGGGCCTTCCTCAGGATTTCGAGGGCTTTTTCACGGGCCGCCACGCTGTCGTTACCCTCGACGCGAATGAGGACGTGCTGCGCGTGGATGAAATCATCCTTGCCCGGTTTGAACTCCAGGATCTTTGCCATGTGAAAACCGTCCCGCCCCAGGCTCGGTCCGACGATGTCGCCCGCATTCGCGGCGAAGACGGCCGTCTCCAGTTCAGTCTCAAGCTCGCCGCGTTTGAAGAAAACATCGGCCGGCGGCGCCGCAGAACTTGCCGACGCGAGTTCCTCGAAATCGGCCCCCTCCCCGACGCGCCTGCGGATGTCCTCCATCTCCTGCCGCACATAGTCGGTGTCGCTCCTGGAGGATGTCAGCGGGAAGGAAACGTATTTCACTTTCCTGGTTGCTTCGACTTTGTAGTCCCTGATGTTTTTATCGTAATACGATCGAAGATCGTCCTCGGAAAGGACGATCACCGAATCGGGTACGAGCGTGTTCGGGTCGAGGGTCAGGCATTCGGTCTGGTAACTGATGTTGTCGTCCATGAACTTCTGGGTGATCTCCCCCTCGGCGACGGTCACGCCGGCAAGAACGACGCTCTGGAGTTTTTCGCGAAGACGCTGCTGCCTGATGGCCCTCTCCAGGTTGACCATGATCGCCTTGTTCCGCGGATCGTTGATTGCGTCGTCGTAGAGCTGCCTGTTGAAGGTCCCGGTGGAATCGGTGAACTGCGGGCGGAGGAACGCCGGGGGATTCTCGCCGCGGACGGCGTCGATGATTTCCTGGTCGCTGACGCTGAGGCCCAGACGTTCGATTTCCGCGTCATAGAGCCGCTCCGTGACGAGGCTGTTCCAGACCTGGTCGCGGATCAGGCGGACCTGGTAATCCTCCGGCTCGATGCCGGCCTGGGCCCGCTGGTTGTCGATGTTCTGCTGTACGATGTCGGAAAAATCACGGAAGGGAATGCCCTCTCCGTCGATATAGCCGACCATTTGTGCGTCAACCGACCGGCTCGCATCCTTTCTTCCGGTGATGTCCATTCCCCAATCGAGGACGATGTAAACGACAAAAACGCCCGCGAAAATCGCAAATATTTTTGCCATACTCTCGCGGATTCTGGTTAACAGAGGCATGGGAGAGGTATTCCTTCGTAAATAAAATGAGGGGGTGAATTGGTCATCGAATATACGAGAAACGCCCCTGAAAAGCAATAAAAGGGGATATTACCCCCGCGGGGAACAAAAAACCGCCGCGGCAGGAGGCTCCGCGGCGGCGTACTTCCCGTCCCCGTGACGACATGATCCCTTAATCCACCATCACATACCAGTCATCAGAGGGGGACGGATCATTTTCTATAACACCCGGCCGTGATCGCCGGTTCCCGTAAGGATTGATTCTTCCGTGGCGGAGAGCTATATTGCCGGACGATTTTCTCCCCGGACCCGATCACAGCCCGTATCCCGCCCGAAATGGACCGCTCATTCCTCACGCACCTGTACTGTTCGGCCTGCGGCGTCGAACATCGCGCCGATGAGATCCAGACGGTCTGCGGGGCCTGCGGGGCCGCGCTCCTGGCCGGCTATGACCTGGACCTCGCGCGGCGAACCGTGCGACGGTCTTCGTTGAGCGGGCGCGTCGGGACGATGTGGCGCTACCGGGAACTGCTCCCGGTCCGTGACTCAGCGGCGATCGTTTCCCTCGGGGAGGGGTGGACGCCCCTCATCCCGCTGAAGAAGGAAGGGGCCCTCGCGGGGCTGTCGTCGCTCTATCTCAAGGAGGAGGGTTTCAACCCGACCGGGTCGTTCAAGGCCCGGGGCCTCTCGACGGCGGTTTCGAGGGCGAGGGAACTCGGCGTCGCCGAGACCTGCATCCCCTCGGCCGGCAACGCGGGGGGGGCGCTCGCGGCGTACGCGAGTGCCGCGGGGATCCGTTCGCATGTCTTTCTCCCCGCGGATACGCCGGGGGTGAACATCCGGGAGGTGAAATTTTTCGGCGCCGGCGTTCAGCTCGTCGACGGGCTGATCAGCGACGCCGCCAGGGTGATGAACGAAAGGCGGAAGGAAAGCGGGTGGTTCGACATGTCGACGATGAGGGAGCCTTACCGCCTGGAGGGGAAAAAGACGATGGGCTACGAACTGGCCGAGCAGTTCGGCTGGACCCTGCCCGACGTTATCCTCTATCCCACGGGCGGCGGCACAGGGCTCATCGGGATGTGGAAAGCGTTCGGGGAGATGGAGCGGCTCGACTGGGTATACGGGAAAAAACCGAGAATGGTATCCGTC
>DATDQD010000174.1:0-3922 GCA_035292425.1 Bacteroidota bacterium | reverse complement strand
CCCGACAGGCTGATCACCCGTGATCCGATCCGCAGAACCGCTCCGCCGACGCCGGGGTTCTCCCACTTCAGCGAGACGGGATAATTCGCGGACCGTACGCTGATCGGGATCTCTCTTGTTCCACCGTCCGAGAATCCCGCCATCCGACCCGTCGCAAACCGCGCGTCAAAGACGCCGCCGGGAGGAAGAGGAGGCATCTCGAAGAACTCCTCCGGCACGCCCGACTTACCGACCGCGCCGTACAGGAGTTTCTGTTCTCCGCCCGCGGCGTCCGCCACCGTCAGCGCCGACAACTCTTCCAGGCGCAGGACCGGTCCGATGGACGCGTCCGAATGGAGCGGGGCGGCCGACGAGATGCTGAGCTGGCCGTCGCGGTTCGTTTTTATCCAGTAGGCGCGGCCCGGTTCGATGGTATCGGCTACAACGTATCCGTTCACGTAGGCGAAGTAGCTCGAGACCACGATTCCGGAGGGAGTCTGACCGATCGCGTCCTTGTCCACCGGGGTGCTCGACGAACCGATCATGTTCCACCCGGTGTCCACGTTTGCGATCACGCCCGAGACCGGCGTGCCCAGAATGTCGGCGGTCCCGGCCGAACCGAATTTCAGCCAGTAGCCGACCCCGTTCAACAGCAGGTCGTCCGTCTGGTATCCCAGGGTCTTGTCGAATGAAAACGCGTTCGACGTTCGGGCCGGGAACAGATGGTCCACCGAATCGTCCGGCGTGTCCATTGGATTCGACACCATGTTCCACTTATCGGCGACATTGACCGTCAGGATCTCGCTGATGCGGTAGGTGATGGTGTCGGTGATGACCGGCGGGTTGAAGTCGAAGTAAATTCCCGCCCAGTTCGGGATGTCGGTCCCGACCGGGGTGGTGATATCGGGAAGAACGTCGAACCACACGTACCCGTGGCTGCCGGGCTCGTTCGTCAGGCTGTCCACGAGGTTGATGTTGGAGAACGTCCAGGCCACTTCCCTCCCGTTGATCGCGACGGTATACGGATGGCTGGCTGCGCCGGAAGCGAACGTACCGAGGTCGAGACCGGTATCGATGGTGTCCCTGACCACGATGTTGAAGGCCGTGTCGTTGCCGACGTTCTGGAAGTTGATTTTGTACGTGAGGGCCGTGCTGATGGTGATCGCCTTGACCGGGCCCACGCCGGGCGGGCTCGCAAGTTTCTCGTTCGGGTCGAACGAGCCGGTGACGATCTGGGTCTCGCACGCCGTGTTATCCGCCGGAGTGACGTCGGTGGCCGACGGTTCGATGCCTGCGCAGGCCGTGAGGACGGCGCCGATCGGAGCCTTCACGATGACGACCACCTGGAGCAATCCCACCTCACCCGGTTGCAGGGGGCCGACCGTCCAGGTGACGGTGTGCGCGGGCGGCGGGTCGTAAACGCCGATCGGGGCGCTCCCGACATAGTTCACCATCGGTGGCAAGGTCAGCGTCACCGTCGCCGGCTTTTTGATGGACCCCTTGTTCTCATACCAGACGGTGTACTCCTTGTGGAAGCCCGGCCGGGCACGGCCGGCCGCGATCCTGACAGCGAGGTCCTGGACGCCTGGCCGTCTCCGGTTGCCGAAATCGAGACCGGAAATACTCTGTCCGGCGCCGAGCGACACGCCATACGATCCGGAGACAGGACAGGTCTGTTCCCAGTTCGCCTGCACCACCTCCTCGACGGTATAGGTCCCCGTCGGGATATCCCGGAAACAGTAATTGCCGCTGGCGTCGGTCATCGTGATGTGGCCGGAGGGGAGCAGTTTGATGACCCAACCTGCCAGTCCCGCCTCGCCCGAATCCCGCACGCAGTCCCCGTTCTCGTCCAGGAACTTCGTGCCGCAGATCGAGCCCACGTCCACGGGCGAAATCGCCACAATGCTCTTGATGGTGACCTGGCGGCCGGCGTACCAGCCCTGCGTGCCGGTCCACTTGATGTATGACGTGTCGCCGCTGGCGGGATCCATCACGACGATGATGTTCGGCCTAATCGGGTCGCCGTCGATCTGACCCATCCCGACGACCCAGTGGCCCCCCTTCTGAAGCCCCTTGTCTTCGGGACCGTACCGGATGCGGATCAGGACGTCCTCGCTGTCGTGGAGCTCCTTCTTGTAGTCCTCGTAGGTCGGATACCGCCGGAACAGGGAGTCGTTGCCGAAGAACGTGTCGCCGTCGTTCGGGTGGTAGACTTTGATGGTGTACTTGCTCCGCACCCCGAGGTCGGCGAGGTACTTGTGGATTCCCCACACGAACCCGTTCCGGTCTGGTGTCTGCCAGAACATCGTGCCCTGTCCGGGATTCCCGGAACCCTTGCCCTCGGCGTTCTTCAGGATGCCGTCGGTGTTCATCGCGCGCGCAAGCGCCTTCACCAACTCGAACTTGTCCAGGGGGAGGCCGGGAACGTTGAGGCGCTGGAGGCAGCTCGACGCCGCCGTCGGCCCGCACCAGCTGTTCGAGGGCTTTCCGTACCAGTACAACTCATGGTCCGATTGTCTCTTGAACGGGGCGGGGAAGAACTCCTTCAGGATCGGGGGCGGCGGGACGATCGTAATGTTCCCCAATGACGGAATGATCGTCTGGTTCCCGCTCAGATCGATCGCGAGCAGGCGCCCGGTGATGTCGTCCCCGGGGGAGAAGCCGCCGGACGGCGGCGTGATGAAGGACCACCACATCCCTCCTCCGCCGATCTCCGTGAAGACGTCGAAGAACGAATTGAGCTCCATCGGGATCGTCTGAAAGGGACTCCCGTTCACATAGACTTCCGTGAAGATGTCAAAGAAGCTGTCGACGGTCCGCGTCTCGCCCTCGCGGACGGAGTTATCCTGGACGTCGGCCATCATCCCGTAGGCCCCGTTCCGGTCGTACGACAGCTTGTCTTCCCAGGTCCAGAGGGGCGTAACGACGGGAGGCACGGTGTCCCTGTTGCCGAAATCGATTCCCCCGATGACGGTGTCGGCCCCGATCACGAACGTGGCGTAATTGCCCGTCGTGCGGACCCATCCCGCCTCCTCCACTTCGTAGATGTTGTACGTGCCGGGGGGAAGGCCGGTGAAGCAGTAATTCCCGGCGCTGTCGGTCGTTAGGCAGGTGGTGTCGAGCGTGCCTTTGTCGATGAGACAGATCGACCAGCCGGGGAGTCCGATGTCTGCGGGCTCCCTCACGCCGTCGCCGTTGCGGTCGAGAAATTTTACCCCGCAAATCGAACCGGAAACCGGCCCCGCCGGTTCCGGCTGAATGGTGATCGTCGCCGACCCGACCTCGAGACCGCCAGCCTTCGCGACGACGGTGAACACCGAACTGTCCGACGGCGTCATCGCGTCGGGTACGTAGACCGAGAGATAGGTCGTCGTGGTTGTGCATTCCATCGTCACCATGTCGGGCGGAGGAATATACGGAAGCGGATACGCGCCTGAGAGGTTCATCGCAACCAGCTCGATCGGGACCGGACAGAACGGCGTGTCCGGCAGGATCGGGATCGGAACATGCCACCACTTTCCGGGCGGAAGGGGCGGCCACGGCGGCGGGGGAGGAGGCGGGGGTGGAGGAGGTGGAATCGGGGGAGGTCCGGGATCCTGCCTGACCTTGATTCTATTGTACCACTCCATGATGGTCCTTCCCTGGATGGTCAGGACAGCGAAGACGCAATATTTCCCGGGATTCGGAGGCGTCCATTTCACGGTGACCTCCGACGGGCCGCCGCCCGGAGTGGCGTTCCCGCCCGTTGAGTCGATGGTGTTTCTCGGCCGCGACGCCGGGCTGTAGTTATCCCACGCGAACCTGAGCGACCACGGGCAATCGATTTGCTTCAGGTTTATGACGGACTTGGAGATCCGGAAGCTTCCGTTCCCCTGGTCGGTCACAGACATCCACTTGAACCCGCACCTCCCCTTCCGGAGAGGCTGGACGTGGACCGGGTCCC
>DATDQD010000173.1:0-11786 GCA_035292425.1 Bacteroidota bacterium | reverse complement strand
CCTGCCCGGCGATCGCTTCGGCGACGGCAGAGGCCGCCTCCGGAGCCCCGGGGGCGTACGCGAACATGCAGCCGCCGCCGCCCGACCCGTTGATCTTGCTGCCTGCGGCGCCCGACCGCAGCGCCGCGGCGATCATGGCGTCGATTTTCGGCGTCGAGATCCCGAGCGTTCCGCCCAGTATCGAATGCTGTTCATTGAGAAGAGCACCGAGGTCCGCGGCGGCCGGGTCGGGGCGCTTGAGGAG
Organism: Bacteroidota bacterium; assembly: GCA_035292425.1. Lineage (GTDB taxonomy): Bacteria > Bacteroidota > Ignavibacteria > UBA10030 > SZUA-254 > SZUA-254. The sequence continues at coordinate 11,542 of DATDQD010000173.1, read as the reverse complement.
GGTGTACCCCTCGCGCGTGATGTCCCTGTTCCTGATGGTGGCCCGCATGAATGTTCTGTCGCCCGAAGCATGTTCATCCATATACCGGTCGATCTCCGACGGGTGGACGGTTTGGAGTGAAAATTCGGGATGTCGTTCCAGCACCGTCTTCACGATACCGAGGACGCGGCTCTTGACCTTTGCGAGGATGGCCTGCGTGTCCTTCTGCGTCTGTGAATCCCCGAGAACGAATGTGCCGAGCTTTGCCGGCATGGGTTCGACCCGGGTATCGGGGTGGAACGACTGGAAGAGCACCCCTCCCACCGCCGTCGCGTACTGGTCCATCTTCCCTCCCACTCCCCCGGCCATGTCAACCTCGGCCATGTGCGCCAGGAGAGCGCAATCTTCCGGGGAGAGCTCCTTCCCCTGGTCGCTCATTCTCGCGAGGAGGTTGATCCAGGAGACGACCATGGCGGACGAACTCGAAGTGCCCCCCCTGATCGGAATCTCGCCGCGGATGGTGCAGTCGATGCCGCGGGAGAAGGTATAGCCCCGCCTCCGGAGGACTTCGACGCCGTTGATGAGAAATTTCCGCCATCCTATCGCGCCCAGCCCGATTGTACCGCCGATCCGGTTCGACGTGGCATTGAGATCAAACCCGAAGTCCTTCGAGATGTCGGGCGCGCTCACCCTCACGTGCAGGTCGGGGCGCAGGCGGCCCTCGATGCTGAGCCTGAGCGATATCGCGGCGGAAATAACGGGGAGGTCGAGGTAGTCCTGGTGTTCGCCGAAAAGACAGACCCTTCCGGGTGTCGAAACCCGCCAGGGAACCGGGTTCCGGGATGGTCGGCTGTTCATGAAGGTTGCTGGGACAATAGGCGCTGGGAATGCGGCGGTAAGATAAAAAATATTTCAGGAGGGGTCAATTGACGCAGTTCACACTCCCCTGCCGGCGCGGAACCCTTGCAGCGGCGCCGGTGTTTACCGGATTATATGAGCCCTCGAACAACCTGACCGCACAGATGCTCCTTGCCTGAAGGATTTGTATATTATAGTAATAAACTCAAATTCTCAATAATTCGGCGGATTTCGAGGGTCACGCCCGCCGGCAGCATAAGGAGCCATACCATGAAGTACGCATTCCCGCTCATTCTCGCGGCATTCCTCGTCTGGGGATGTAACGGCCGTCAGGAAGAGTTGGAGAAACAGAACGCCGCCCTCCAGCAGCAAAACAGGGATCTGGCACAGAACATCACGTCCCAGGACGGGTACATCGACGAGGTGGTCACCTCGGTCAACGAGGTCTATCAGGGCATCGAGGCCGCCCGCGCCAGCGAAAAAAACCTCCTGAACGAATCCAGGGGCATCGAGGGCACGAAGACGCAGACCAAAGAAGAGGTGCGGAAGGACCTCATTCAGCGAATCGCCGCGGTGAACCAGAATCTCCAGGAGAATTTCAAGAAAGTTGCGGACCTTCAGAGGAAGGTCAACACTTCGCGCAGGCAGTATTCCGCGCTCCAGACGATGGTCGACAACCTCCGCAAGACACTCGAGGAGCGAGAACAGTCGATCGTCGCGCTCGATATGCGGGTCAAGGGCCTCGAGGGAGAGGTCGCGGAAAAGGCCGAGCTGGTGCGCCAGCGCGAGATGGTGATCGACGCGCAGAAGAAGGAAATCGCCACGGTCTACTATGTCGTCGGCACCAGGAAGGAACTCGAAGAGAAGGGGATTATCCAGGATGAGGGCGGTTTCCTCTGGGGCCTGATCGGAGCAACGACGACGCTCGCGCCCGGATTCGATCCGACCTATTTCACCCCGATCGACAGGGCCCGGAACACAACCTTCCGGGTCGACAGGAGGATCCGCGACATCCTGCCGAAACGCAGCCCGGAATATTACACACAGCAGAAGCACGAGGGGGGCGAATCGGTCCTGACCGTCGCCGACCTGAACCATTTCTGGAAGGACAAATACCTTGTGATCCTCACGGACTGAGGCCGGCCTCCACGGGTCCCGCAGGCCTCAACAAGCCGCTTCTCCCTCCGCGGAGGAGCGGCTTTTTTTTTGCCCGGGAATCTCGTTATATTCCACCCGTCATACGCTTCCTTATCATGTCTCCCGCGTTCATTTCACCCACAGTAAAACCAACCCGATGGAGGATTTACCATGGCGAATAAGCAGGCCGACCTGGCGGGACCGGGCATCGGCAATTACGACGACCTCAGAAAGATTCTTCCGAGCGGATACCGTTCCCTTCTCGATCCCAGGGAAACCCAGAAGGCGATCTACGCGGTCAAAAACTGCATCGAAGAGAACCTCTGCAGGGAGCTGAACCTGATGATGGTGCAGGTGCCCCTCATCGTGGACGTGGAGAGCGGCGTCAACGATTTCCTCGACCGCGACGGCTCGCGCACGCCCATTCAATTTCATATCTCGAACGATTACGACAAGCACCCGATCGACGCGCAGGTGGTGCAGGCGGCCACGAAGTGGAAGAGGGTCGCCCTCGGAGAGTTCGGCATGAAGCCGGGCGAGGGCCTCTGCACCGACATGCGCGCGGTCCGGAAGGACTACTTTCTCGACCACGACCACAGCTGTTACGTCGACCAGTGGGACTGGGAGCGGGCGATCACCGTTGCGGACAGGAACCTGGATTTCCTGAAGGATGTCGTCCGGAAGATCTGGAAGGTCCTGAAGGGCGCAGAGCGGCACGCCCAGGAGCTCTTCCCGAAGCTGAAGACGGACAGGTACCCCGACCTTCCCGACGAGCTCGTGTTCCTGCACGCCGAGGAGATCCTGGACATGTTCCCCGACCTTCCCCGCAAACAGCGCGAGACGCAGATCCTCCAGAAGTATCCCGCGGTGTTCATCATCGGGATCGGCTGGGTCCTGAAGGACGGGTATCCTCATGAAATGCGCGCGGCCGATTATGACGACTGGGTGACCCCGACGAAAGCCGCCGACGGGAAACCGATGCACGGGCTCAACGGCGACATCCTCGTCTGGAACCCGGTCACCAAACGGCGGCACGAGCTCTCCTCCATGGGGATCCGCGTGAACGCCGAGACGCTGAGGCAGCAGCTGGAGATCACCAAACAGCTCGACTTCCTGAAGCTCCCCTACCACCAGGGGATTATCAAGAACATCCTTCCGCTCAGCATCGGCGGCGGGATCGGGCAGTCGCGCACGCAGATGATCATCCTGAAAAAGGCCCACCTCGGCGAGGTGAGCGTGACGGTGTGGCCGGAGGTCCTGAAGAAGATGTGCGCCGAAAAGAACATCCACGTGCTGGAGTAGGAGTGATAGGAACCCATCCCCACCCGGCAGACTGCGCTTACTTGTTCGGCTGCGGCGTCATCCGCAGGTAGGGCTTGATGACCTTGTAGCCCTTCGGAAATTTCGCCTTCAGCTCGTTCTCGTCCTGGATGGCCGGGAGGATGACGACTTCCTGCCCGTCCTTCCAGTTCGCCGGCGTGGCGACGCTGAACTTGTCCGTCAACTGAAGCGAATCGACCACCCTCAGGATCTCGTCGAAGTTTCTGCCGGTGGAGGCCGGGTAGGTGATCATCAGCCGGATCTTCTTGCTGGGGTCGACGATGAAGACGGAACGCACGGTCTGGGTGTTGTCGGCGTTCGCGTGGACCATGTCATAGAGCATCGCCACCTTCCGGTCGTGGTCTGCGATCACCGGGTAGTTCATCGTGGTGCGCTGGGTCTCGTTGATGTCCCTGATCCAGTCCTTGTGCGCCGAGGTGGGATCGACCGAGAGCCCGATGATGCGGACCCCCCTTCTTTCGAACTCCGACTTGATCTTCGAGACGTATCCCAGCTCGGTGGTGCAGACCGGCGTGAAGTCTTTCGGGTGGGAGAAGAGCACGCCCCAGGAATTGCCGAGGTACTCGTGGAACCGGACCGGTCCTTCGCTCGAGTCCTGTGTAAAATCGGGGGCGATATCGCCTAGATGAAGTGCCATGGTGACCTCCTTGAATGTGATGTGATGGAGTTGAAGACAGGATAGTGCCGTATTGTAACACTTCCCGGGACATTTTTCAAATCGGGGGACCCTGCCCCCCCCCTGCCCGTTCCATGCCGGGCGCTATTCGGCAACGGGAAATCCACCGAAACGCGTTGTTTTAGTCCGGGATGCGGTATTATCGACACTCTTAACCTGGCCGCGCCGCAAGCCGCCCCCGCAGTTGACACTGTTCGATCCCCTCGTTACATTAGCTCAATCACCCCTGAAGTTCCTATCGGAAGGTAACACCAATCCATCCGAATCGAAGAAGCGCCGCGGGAGGGTGCAATTCTTCAATGAGCTTTAGAGTCACATCGAACGATCTCCGAGTGCGTTTGGGCAGCGTTCTCCGGGACTGGCCGCGGCCGCTGGAGAGCGCTATCCGGGAATATTTACGCTCGACCGGCCGAATGTCCCCCGCCGATTCCCATCGGGGTGATAACGGTCCCGGCCAACCCTACTGGATCCTTCTCCCCTCCTGGCTCCACGCCTCGTACGTGAAACGGAAACGTACGAAGACCGGCGACCGGACTTTTCTTGCCGACGTACTCACGGCGCAGTATTGCCTCTTCCTCGCCTTCAGGATCCGGGACGACCTGATGGACGACGGCAGGACTCCCCGGATTTTACGCAGGGCGGTCGACCGTCTCATCCTGGATGCCGGGAAGATCTTTTCGAAGCACTTCCCTCCCGGAGCCGCCTTCTGGCGGGTGTACGGCAAATGTCTCGCCGGCACCACAAGTGCCACCGTGGAGGTCGACGACCTGCAACGCTCGACGGAGACCTCGTTGCCGGCATTGCGGAAAGCCTACGCGCGCGTGAATTCCGTCTTTCGGGTGGGTTCGGCGGCCGTCTGTCGGCGTCACTCCCGTCTTGCCGACTATCCGATGGTCCGCTCCTTCTCCGACAGATTTTCGGCGGGGTGCCAGATCCTCGACGACCTGGCTGATATCGCGGAGGATCTCGGGCGGGGCCGATGGAATTACGCCGCGAATTTCATCATGCGCGGGTCACGGGCCGCCGCACAGGGCGGGCGGGTTGACCTGAAACGCGTCACGGGGTCCCTCCTGTCAGGCGGGGCGGGGATCGCCCTCCTCGGCGAGGCAGGGAGGCTGATCGGAAATGCGTTTTCGGCCATCGAACCGCTCGGCCTGCCGCACGCCGCGCCATGCCGTCGAACATACGAGGAATCGATCGATGCGATGAAGCTGGAGCTCTTTACCGCCGGAATCGCCGTGCGTCGCGGGCACGCCCCGATCGGTCGGGCGGGGATGAAAGGGTCCCGGGTATGACGGGCAGGACAATCTCGGAATATCGAATCCTGGAAAAAATCGGCGGCGGCGGCATGGGAGAGGTCTATAAGGCCGAAGACCTCGTGCTCCGGCATACGGTCGCGTTGAAATTCCTCCCCCACGACCTCACCCGCGACCCCGAAGCCCGGGAACGGTTCCTCCAGGAAGCGCGCGTCGCCTTTTCACTCGACCACGAGAATATCTGCACGGTCCACGGCCTCGGGGAAACGGACGACGGGCAGACATTCATCGTCATGGCCTTTTACGAGGGCGAAACGGTGAAACAGAAAATCGCCCGCGGCCCCATCGACCCCGATGAGGCGAGGTCGATCACCGCCCAGATCGCCCGGGGACTCTCGAAAGCCCACGAACACGGCGTCGTGCACCGGGACATCAAGCCGGCCAACATCATGGTCACCGCCGACGGGACCGTCAAGATTCTGGATTTCGGCCTCGCGAAACTCGCCGACCAGCCGAACATCACGCGCAAGGGCACGACGCTCGGCACCACCGCCTACATGTCTCCCGAACAGGCCCGCGGGGAGGACGTCGATCCACGGACGGACCTGTGGTCACTGGGAGCGGTCCTGTATGAAATGCTCTCCGGCCAGGCGCCCTTCAGGGGCGAGTACAGCGAAGTCATCCTCTACTCGATCCTGAATGTTGAACCGTCCGACGTTTCCACGCTGAATCCGGGCATCCCGGCGGACCTCGGGACCCTCTGCAGAAAGTGTCTGCAAAAGGAGCGGGACGACAGGCCCGGTTCGTCGGGGGCGGTCCTCGGGATGCTCGGCGCCCCGCGCCCATCGAAGGATTTTTGGCTATTACGGATGGTCCGTCAAATTCCCCCGCAACGGAGGGTCGCGATTTTCTCAACCCTCATCCTCGCCCTGGCCGTGCTCTGGTTCATTTCCTCCCGTCCGCCCTCAGCATCGGAGGGAAATTTCATGATCGCGATCCTGCCGTTCCGGAACCTCACCGGCGCCGACTCGGTGACCGGCTGGATCGAACCGGTCCAGTCGATCGTGTATTACGAACTCCGGCACCTGAACGTGTACGCGCATGACATCAACGGCACCAACGGATACCTGAAAAGCACGGCGGGATTCGATTTTTCGTCGTCAGGGCCCCGGGAAGTTTCCGGGTTGAGCGCGCAGGGCATCCGGTTCCTGATCGACGGAAACATCGCGCGCAATGACAGCGGATTCACCCTGCAGATGGAGGTGCAGGACCTGGAGGGGCGCGGTCTTGATACGACCCAATGGGTGTCGTTCCGCGATTTTTCGGCCGCCGAGATCGCCATCGTCAGGCTGATCCCCCAGGTGACCGATTATCTTCACCTGAAGCAGACTTCCGGGCAGAAGGGAAAAGACCTCGACCCATGGATCTCTGGAAAACGTCAGAACATCGGGGCTCACAAGGCGCTGATGCAGGCGTGTTCGTACATCTACCGGGTTGAACCCGGCGGGGAAAAATATCTTCGCCGCGCTCTCGAGCTCGACTCGATGTTTGTCACCCCCCGTGTGTGGCTGATATCGAGCCTGGTGACGAATGGTAAACCGGACGAGGCGGCGTACCACTACAATTTTCTCCGCGGCATCGAACCGGGGACGAACTGGTTCGATCAGGCCATGATCGACTGGTGCGGCTCGTACATCCAGGGGGACATCGACGCCCAGATCCGCCACCTCACCACGGCCCTCGAATATTCGCCGGGGAACAACATCCTGCTCTACAACCTGGCATTGTTGCGTTTCACCGCGCGGGACTGGAAGGCGACGATCGACGCCATCGAGCCCGCGAGCCGGATGCGATGGTCTCACTCCCCCGCCTACTGGCTTCAGGCGGCGGCGGAGATGAAGCTGGGCCGGTACGACGAGGCCCGCGAAGTGCTTGAAGGCAGTCTGCAGATCACCGCCTCGGTCTGGCCGGGTAATTACGGGCTCCTGGCGGTCCTCTATTCCAGGAAGGGCGATTCGACGAAAGCATCACTCTTCCGCGATAAATTCATCAGGAGGTTCCGGCCACAGGGCGATTCACTCTGGCTCGCGTACGGGGAACTCGGCAGCCTCTACGCCGAGGACGGACTCCCCGACGGGGCCGTCCGGGAATACCGGACCGCCTCTGAGCTGCGGCCGACCGTCCCCGCATACCGCGACAGCCTCGCCGGCCTGCTCTACAGGAGCGGGCAGCACGATGCCGCCGCGGTGGAATACGAAACACTGGTCCGGCTCGACCCCTCGGCAATCCATGCATATTATTTCATGGGGAGAATATGCGAGGAAGCGCGGCGGAACGAATGCGCTGTCATGCATTACAAACAGTACCTCGCAATTGATTCGGTGAGCGCGCAGGCCGGCGACATCAAACAACGTCTGGCGAGGATCACCAAATAAACTTACAAACAATATCGATAGGAGAGCCACATGCAAGAAAAAACTTTAACCCTGGAAGAGGTCATGAAATGGGCTTTTACAGGCCACGAGGATAGGTCTCCATGGGCGCGCCTTCAACTTGACGATCTGCTGGATTTCTTGAACTATTTGCAGATGAAAGAGGGTAAGGTTGAAGATGCGGTAGCCTGGCTGGAGAAGAAGCTCGGGGGAACCTTTGTCCCTAAAGATCGAATAACCCTGGTAAAAGTTTTGACGAGGGGGAGAAACACGGGTGTGGAGATTGACTGCAAGGACGTCCTGCAATTCATGTCCGATCTCTTTCACCGCGGGAGCACGATTCCTCCGCCGTGGAGGACCTGAAGAGGACGGTTCCGGAGCGGTGACGGCCGTTTCAGCGGGGATGGGAAGGGACGGTCCGTCCCATCAGGGCACGACGAGCCGGTACCCCTTCCCGTGCGCGTTCTTGATTTCGACGGCGGGGTCGGCGGCAAGATACTTCCGGAGTTTCGAGACGAAGACGTCGAGGCTCCGGCCGTTGAAGATGGTATCGTCCCCCCAGACCGATTTCAGGATCTCGGTGCGCTCCACCAGCCGGTTCGGCCGCGAGGCGAGCATCCGCAGGAGCTGCGCCTCCCGGCTGGTGAGGTTCTGTTCGGTCTTCGCACCGGTCAGGAGCTGCCGTCTCGCGTCGAACGTCAGTTTCCCAATACGGTAGGTGCCTTCGCCGTCGTCCGCAGGGACGGCTCCCTTCGTCCGCCGGAGGACGGCCTTGATGCGCAGGAGCAGTTCGTCGATGCTGAACGGCTTGGTCACGTAATCGTCCCCGCCGATCCGAAAACCCTGCACGCGGTCCTCCTTCAGCGCCTTCGCCGTCAGGAAAATAATCGGGGTCGCCGTATCCTTCGCCCTGAACTCCTTCGTAAATGTGAAGCCGTCCTTCTTCGGCATCATCACGTCCACCAGGAGAAGGTCGAATCGGGCCTTCGACGTCTCCGTCAGTCCGTCGACGCCGTTGGCCCTGAGCATGACGCTGAATCCGTGGGCCTCGAGGTGTTCCCGGATGACAAACCCGAGGTTCGGGTCGTCCTCCAGCAATAAAATGCGGTCATCCACCATCGTGCGGCCGGAATTTCATCTCGATGGTTGTCCCGGCCCCGGGGACGCTCGCGGCGCGGACGATTCCGCCGTGACGTTCCACGACCAGCCTGACGTAGCTCAGGCCGATGCCGAATCCCTTCACGTCGTGGAGGTTGTCGGTGGGGACCCGGTAATACTTTTCGAAAATGTTGGGGAGATGTTCCGAGGCGATCCCGATCCCGCGGTCCGCGACCGAGAGGACGATCCAGCCGTCGGCGTTGTACGTCGAAACGCGCACCTCGGGGGGGTCGGGAGAGTATTTCTCCGCGTTGTCCAGGACGCTGTTCACGACGTTTTCGATGTGCACCGCGTCGCCCCGGATCGTGTGCGGCGCCCCCCACAGATCGATCGTCACCGTGCCGCCCTTTTCCTTCACCCTGAGGGCGGAGTTGGCCGCCGCCCGACCGGCGATTTCATGCAGGTCCAGCATCTCATATTTGAATTCGAACTCCCCTTCCTCGAGGGCCGCCATTTCAAGGATGCGGTCCACCTGCGATTTCATTCTTTTTTGCTCGTCGGCGATGATGGACCCGTACATTTCGACCTTCGACCGGTCCTCGACGACGTCCGGGCGGGCGAGCGCCTCCGTGGAGAGCGCGATGGTGGAGAGCGGCGTCTTGAACTCGTGCGTCATGTTGTTGATGAAATCCGAGAGCCGCCCCGCGAATTCCCGCTGTTTCCGGAGCGTCCGGATGGCGTACCGGAAGCACGCGCCGATGATCAGCACGAAGAGGAGGTTCAGGAGGAGCTCCGGCAGGATGGACTGCACGAGATACGACCGGTAACCGGGGAACCAGAGCAGGAGCTCCCCCGGCCTTTCCGAAAATCCCGCCGGGAAGAGGAGGGCGGAGTAGGTTCGTTCGGGAGGGACGGCGCCCGAGTCCATCCGGGCCACCACCAGGGAATCGCGCTCAACATCGCGCACGGCGAACTGGTACGGAAGGGTGATCCCGTTGGCCGCGAGCCCTTCGGCGATCGCCGAGTCGACCAGCTCGGGACGGAGACGTTCCGAGAGCGCGGGGCCCCTGCCGGCGGTGACGGTTTCGGCGACGCGGCCGATGATCCTTGCCGCCCTGGCCTCCTCGTCGCCCTCGAATCTGTACATGTAGCCTTTGCCCGCCTCCCACCGGATAGTGGAGGTCGCGCTGTCTGCCGTGATCCGGATGAACCTGACGCCTTTCCCCAGGCTCTCCTTCGGGAGGATCAGTTCATATCCCCCGATCTCCTTCCGCTCATTGAGGAGCGTTGTGTCCAGACGCCCCAGCTCGTCGAAGATGCGGATTGAAACATCCTGCGGGCTGTTGATGCGGTAGGAGAGCCGCGTGCCCTGCAGGCGGGCCGACAGCGTGCCCTTCTCGGAGGTCATCACAGCGACGAAGATCATCGTATCCGGCGGTTCTCCTTCGGGGAGACTGTCGTGTTTGTTGAACCGTTTCATGAACGGCCCCGTCGAATCGGCCACGGCCGTGAAGAGGCGGTCCCTCACGTCGACCTCCTCAACGCGCTCCGCGGCGGCATTGAGCGCGGCCAGGGCGTTGCGGCCGAACGATTCCTCCTTCAGCTCCACGTTGTTCTTCAGAAGCCGGTACTGTAAAAACAAAATGCCGCCGATGGCGATCGTCATCAGTGCGATCAGAATGCGGACGGTATTCCGGGAAAGTTCCACGGTGGAATATACGAAAGCCCCGGGCAGGGTTCCAAGGCCCTTAACATTTCTTAACAATTGGTAACACGTTTTAACTTGCCGGAATGAATCTTTTTCGCAATGTTACACGCATACTCACCGTGACACACATCGAAAGGATCACGGGCATGAACAGCTCGAGAATATTCGCGATCGCACTCCTTGTCGTATCTGCCGCCGCCGCGCTCCTTTCCGCGGCCGACGCCGTCGCGCAGTACAACAGCTTCAACCAGCGCGACGACAAGTACCGGCTCCTCGGCCTCAAGCGGGCCAAGGAGTACTTCGAGGTGACGCGGAAGGAGTTCGACCGCCAGAAGGGCCTGTTCGACAAGGGACTGATCTCCGAAGCGGAGCTGGACCGTTTCAGGAATTCACTCGCGGACGCCGAAGTGAACTATCAGCAGTCACTCCTCTCGGTGCTCTTCGAACAGCAGTACGTGTCCATCGAGAAGGCGGTCAAGTATCAGGCGCCGGACGGGTCGAAGCACGTCCGGCTCACCGTCTCGAACGCCTCCGGAAGCAGTGAGGAATTTCGAAAACTCCTCGGCATCGACGACCAGCTCTTTAGGACGCTCCAGCCCGACGTCATCCAGAGCGTCTACATCTCGCTCTATAATAACGACGGCGCGATCATCTCCCAGCCGTATGAGTTCAAGCTGGAAGAACTGCGCGCGGGGTCGCCGAAGCAGGTGGACTTCGCCCTCCTCCAGGAGCTGGACGCCCTCACGGTGAACATCATCTACGGCAACGGCTCCACCAGGACTCTGAAGATTCTGTTGCAAAAGGACAACACGGTCAACAAGGTGGTGGTGCAAACCCAGCAGTTTTCGCAGGAGGCGGAACTCGGTAAGACGGCGTCGTACGGGCTCACCCTCGAGCTCTTCGGCGGCGTGAACACGTCGTTCAGCCTGGTGGTGGTCAACCTCCCGCTCCAGATCAACCGGTTCTTCCGGGAGACGACCACACAGGCCCGCCTCAGCCAGATCAAATTCACGGAGAGCGTCAACACGATGCGGGCCTCGCTCGAGGTGTCGCTCCC
>DATDQD010000172.1:0-4708 GCA_035292425.1 Bacteroidota bacterium | reverse complement strand
GACGCCGGCTCGCTGGGGAGGCTTCAGCAACTCCTCTCCGACCTGGCCCTCCTGAAAAATTACGAACTGCACGGGGCCGGCCGGTGAACGGGACGCGCAGCGCCACCGCGAAAACTGCCCTGCTGCTGATCGTGCTCGGGGCGATCACCTGGCTCGGGGGGATCAACGTCCGGGCGGCGGCCGGGTTCTCCCTCCTGCAGTTCGGCACGCTCGAATTCAAGCCGAACATCCATCCCAACATCGAACGGGCCGTCTTCAGCCTCCTGGCGCAGAGCTCGCTGATCCTCAACGTGGCGTACATTGTCCTGATCCTCGCCTCCGCGGTCTATCTGCGCTCCGCCCGGTGGGACTTCAGAAAAGAAGGCTGGCTGATGATCGCGGCCATTCTCCTCTACGTCTTCGTCCCGGTTGAAATCTACACCATGGTGCTCGACATCAGGATGTGGCTGCTCGACGCCTCCGGCTCGAACGACCTGGTGGAATTCCGGAAACTCTTCATCCACCGTCTCGCGGCGCTATCCGGCGTTCCGATGATTGCCCTCCTCTCGTACTACACGGCGATCGCGCTCGTCGTCTTCAGGCCGCTCAGGCGCCAGGGCGCGTCGCGGACGGCCCCGTGACGGACGGCAGGGAGAACGCTCCCCGGGTCCGCGCGGAGTTCATCCTCGTCGCACTCCTCTTCCTGGCGGCCGGGGCCCTGCGGATCAACGATCTCTTCCTCTACACGCCCGACAGCGCGCGCTACCTGATCTGGGGAAACTCGATCGCCCGCGGCGAGGGATACATCGACGGCACGCAGCCGGAGGACCTCCGGTACGTCATCCATGCCCCCCTGTATCCGGCGCTCATCGCGCCGGCAGAGTTTCTCTTCCCCATGGGGGCGGTCCCGGTGAAAGCGTACACGCTCCTCTGGGGATTGCTCGCGCTCCTGCTGCTCTACCTCTGGCTGTATACCCTGTTCGGTCGCGTCCCCGCGTTCGCGGGCGCGCTGATCCTGGGCTTCAACCCGGGGTTCCTCGTGTATTCGACCGAGATCATGTCGGAGGCGCCGTTCATCGCGTTCCTTCTGCTGGTGCTGTTCATCATGGCCAGGTCGGCGGAGAGGGGGGCCCTCTCGCGCCCGGAATGGTGGACGCTCCTGGCGGCGACGTCGCTGATCGGGCTTCTGCGAGAGGTTGGCATCGTGGTGACCGCCGCCGTCGCCCTCGCCCTCTGGTCGCGGGACAGAAAGAAGGCGCTCGCCGTTCTCGTCGGCGGAGCGGCGTGCATCGGCGCGTGGTACCTGAGGAATTCGATCATCGTGGGCGCCCCCCCCGGCGCACCCGGCGGCAACGCCTCGCTCGTCTTCCAGCATTTCGTCACCGGTCCGGACGAATCGGTGATCACGGAGATCGTGGTGCGGGCCTGGTCGAATGTTCGGTCGTACGTCGTCCCTCTCGGCGGCATGGGGTTCTACCCGCTCTACGGTCCCCAGCACATGCTCCTGCTCGGGGAGCCCGTGGAGATCCCCGACCTGATCCGATGGAGCGTCGTGGTCGTCATCGGTGCGCTGATGGCGTACGGAATGTTCAGAAGCATCCGCTCCGGAAAACAGGGATGGCTCCCCGCGATCGTCGGCGCCGCGCTTTTTTCCGCCGCCGCGGTCTACCCGGTCAGGGACGCGAGGTTTCTCGCGCCGCTCCTTCCCCTGATGATCCTCTTCCTCCTCGGGGGGATGACGGGGGCGGGCCGTGCCGTCGCGCGTGGCGGCGGAATGGCGATGGCGGCCGCCGCGCTCGCGGTGCTCCCCAATCTTCCGGCGCTTTCTGAGATTGTATCGCTCAACCGGCAATATAACAGGTCCCCGGAGGAGCTCCATGCCTCCCTCGCCGGGAGAGAGACTTATCCCTATTACTACACACAGCCGTGGAGCCTCCTGGGCGCCTGGATGGAGGAACATCTTCCCCGGGACGCCGTCCTCGCGACACCGGCGAAGGAACTCGCCGTCGTCGCAGGAGCGAGGAAGGTCATGGAACTCGACCCGGGCCTGCCGCAGTCCGTCTTCGACCGGCTCCTCCGGACGAACGGAGTCTCGTACCTGATGGCGCCGGTCAGGTGGGGGGACCTGAAGGTGTACGAATCGCTGATGTCCGGCTCGCGCCGGTGCGAATTCAGTGAAGTCTACGGCGTCGGGAACCTGCATCTCTTTCGCGTCGGGTACAGGCCCTTCGACCGCGAACAGGACACCCGGGTCGTGTCGGCCCCGACCGGAGACGCCGCCGGGTACCTCAGGACCGCGGGGGAACTGATCAGGCTGGGTGATTACGCGAGCGCTTCCGTCCTCCTCGACAGGGCCTCCCGACTGGCGCCGGCGCGCCCCGAGGTGCGTGCCGCCGCGGTCGTGGCGGCCGCCCTGCGGGGCGATTCCGTCTCCGCCGCAGACGAGTTCCGGCAACTCCTCGGACTCCAGCAGGCCGCTTCCTACATCTTCCCCGCCAGGAACCACATCGGCCTGGCCGATGTCGTCCGGGCGGTATCGGGGCTTCCCGCCGGTGAGGAGCGCGCGATGAGGATGCTCGACGCGAGCCGCCTCTACTGGGACATGGGATTCTACCACCGCGCGAAGAGACTGCTCGGCCCGGAGATGTCGGGCGGCTCGACCTTCTTCGTCGGCCACCTCTGGGATTTCCATTTCAATTTCCAGACGGGGGACACCGCGGCCGCCCGGCTCTCGCTCGGGCGCCTGGACCGCATCGACAGCGCCAACAGCCTGGTCCGAAATTTTCATGCCCTGATGGACCTCCGGAAGGCCGTGCGGTTGTCGCCGTCCCCGCGGGAACGAAGCGCGCTCCGCCTCCGGATGGCGGCGATCTACAGGAACATCGAGCTCTTCGACGAGGCGTACGACGAAGCGGAGGCCGCCCTCGCCGATCACCCGCCGTCCCCCGCGGCGCTCCTCTTTCTGGCCGATCTGTATGCGAAGCAGGGATACTCCCGTCGCGCATTCCCATTCTACAGGGATTACCTCGTTCTGGTGCCGGACGACTCCGACGTCCGGGCCAGGGCGGATTCGCTTTCGGCACTTGCCGGAGGGTAGGAGGGCGACGCGCGTCCGCCGGCGGGGACACCCGGCGCTCCCGCTCCGCGGGTCGGACCGGTTGATTTTCAGGCCGGAATATGGTATCGTACCGGACAGGTTTCCCTGAGAGCGTACAATATTCAAGCGGTACCGTGAATTATTCGCAGTTGATTCTTGATCTGGAATCCGTCGCCGAACAGCTCGGCGTCAGGTTGAGATATGAAAAGGGGGATTTCGAGGGTGGATTCTGCGTCCTCCGGGAACAGAAACTCCTCGTCGTGAACAAGCGGCTCTCCGAAGCCCGCAAGGCCTCTTCGGTCGCCGTCGGCCTCGCCCAGTACGGAATCGACGAATCCTTCATCAAGCCTACCCTCCGCCGGTATATCGAGGACGAGGCCGCGAAGATTTTCAAGACCCGCTGATCCATGATCCGGGCCGTCATCTTCGACCTGGATAACACCCTCGTCGACTTCATGGCCATGAAGGGAAAGGCCGTTGACGCGGCAGTCCAGGCGATGATCGACGCCGGGCTCAACCTGGGCCCCGCGGAGGCCCGTTCCAGGATCGACCAGATCTACCAGGAGAAGGGGATCGAGTACCAGACGGTCTTCGACAGCCTCCTCTACGATATCTTCAACAAGGTGGATTACAAGATCCTCTCCGCCGGGATCATCGCCTACAGGCGCGCGCGCGAAGCGGCCCTCGTTCCCTATCCCCACGTCCACCTCACGCTGATGTCGCTGTTAAAAAACGGCCTGCTCCTCGGCGTGGTCACCGACGCCCCGGCCCGCGCCGCGTGGCTGCGTTTGTGCGGGCTCGGTTTCCACCACATTTTCCATGCGGTGGTAACGTTCGACGATACGGGCGTGCGGAAACCCAGGCCGGAGCCGTTCCAGAAGGCGCTGGAGCTCCTGAAGATTCCCCCCTCGGAGGCGCTCATGGTCGGCGACTGGGCCGAGAGGGACATGGTGGGGGCTGCGAACATCGGCATGAAGACCGTGTTCGCGCGCTACGGCGACACGTTCGGCACCGTGCAGACGCACGCCGACTTCGAAATCCGGGACGTCAAGGAACTGCTCGGCATCGTCGCCTCCGAGAACGGGGGAGAGATCGGGGTGCATCTTGGTTGAGGGGCTCGGCGTCGACGTCGTGGAGATCGCGAGGGTCAGGCAAGTCGTCGACCGGTGGGGGGAACACTTCCTCAGGAAAGTCTTCACCGACCGGGAGATCGCCTATGCCCGGGCGCGGAAGAACAGCCTCCACCACTTCGCCGCCCGTTACGCCGTCAAGGAGGCCGTCGCCAAGGCCGTTGCCACCGGGTGGCGGAGCGGCTTCCGGTGGAAGGACGTGGAGGTGGAGAACGACGGGAGGGGAAAGCCCTCGGTCGTCCTGGGGGGGACGTTGAAGACCCTTCTGGAAGGGGCTAATATTCAGGTTTCAATCTCCCACTCCGATACCGTCGTCGTCGGGGTGGCGATCGTCGAGCGAAAGTAGCATTTTCGAACGATTTTTATTATTATGCTGTCACTTGCCGGCCCAGACATCATCCACGCGAGGCGCTCATGAAACAAATAGGAATCAAGAAACTGTACTATTCGATCAGCGAGGTGAGTAAAATCACCGGGCTGGAACAGTATGTCCTGCGCTACT
>DATDQD010000171.1:0-2812 GCA_035292425.1 Bacteroidota bacterium | reverse complement strand
CCCGGGGGAGATCGACTGGCAGGCGCATTACCGCCTCGCCGGCATCCGCGCCCGGATGAACGCGCGTTCCCCCGACCAGATCCGTGCCGGCGACGCGGCCTCCGACGGGTTCGTGAACCGATACGTCATCCCCGTCCGGAGGAACCTTTCGGAACGCCTGATGTCCTCCGTGAGCGAGCGCGAGGCCCGGTTCCTCAACGGGCTGATCCTCGGCGAGAGGAACGAAGTGCCGTCCGACCTGAAAACGGATTTCATCACCGTGGGAGTCATGCACCTCCTCGCCATTTCGGGCCAGCAGGTGGTCATCGTGGCTCTTCTGATTGCGGCCCTTCTCACCGTTCTCCGGGTGCCGGAGAAGCCGAGATTTTTTCTCGTCGCCTGTTCGCTGGCCTATTATGTCCTCCTGACGGGGAGCTCGCCCTCGGTGACCCGCGCGGGGATCATGTCGATCGTGGTGCTCGGCGCCGGGATCGCCCAGCGACGGCCGGACATTCATAACGCGCTCGGCATCGCAGCGGCCGCGATCCTCCTCTGGGACCCGAAACAGCTCTTCGATCCCGGGTTCCTCCTCTCCTTCTCGGCGGTGATCGCCATCGTTCTTCTCTACCCGCTGATCCTCCGGGCGACACCCGGCCTCACCGCACGGTTCGCGCGGAACCGGGTCGTAGACCTCGCGTGGAAAGGGGCTGCGGTGTCACTCGCCGCCGGCCTTGGTACGGCCCCGATCGTGGCCTACTACTTCGGACGGGTGTCGCTGGTGGGGTTCCTGGCGAACATCCTGATCGTGCCGCTCAGCAGCGTCGCACTGGTGCTCGGCATGCTGACCCTCGGCGCGTCGTTCGTCTGGGGATGGCTCGCGTCGGTGTACGCGGCGGGCGCGGAGGCCGCGGCGGGGCTGACGTTCAAACTCGTAAGTTTCTTCGCGGGATTCCCCCACGCATCTGTGGACTTCAGGATTTCACTGGCGGTCCTGGCCTCGCTGTACGGCCTCATGACGCTGCTGCTGGTTTCCGCCGCGCGAAAATCATGGAAGCCGTTCCTGATCGGCACCCTGGTGATTTCCAATATCGCGCTGTACTGGCGGGTTCTCTCCCCGCCGGAGACAGGTGTGTTGCGGGTGACCTTCCTCGACGTCGGTCAGGGCGACGCCGCGTTCGTCGAGTTCCCCGGCGGGGCCACCATGCTCGTCGACGGCGGCCCGAAGAAATTATCCTTCGACGCGGGGGAACAGACGGTCGTGCCGTTCCTCAGGCACGCCGAGGTGCAGAAAATCGATTACCTCGTGCTTTCGCACCCCCACGGCGACCACCTCGGCGGTCTCCCGGCCGTCATGCGGGCGTTCCCGGTCGGTACGGTGGTCGAGGGAAGTTCCGCGGGGAGGAGCGCATTATATAAAGAGTTCGTGTGGCTGGCCGATTCGCTGCAACTTCCGCGCGCGTCCCTTTTTGCCGGTGACGTGATCGGGAAAGAACTCCCGGTCCGGGTCTACGCCCTCGCGCCCGAACGGGGGGAGGGCGAGGGCGCCGACAACCTGAACGAGCGGTCGCTGGTTCTGAAGATAGACTACGGCAGGACGAGCGTCCTCTTCCCGGGCGACGCCGAGGACGGCGCGGAAACAGGGATGGTCGCCCGATACGGGACGTTTCTCAATTCGGACATACTGAAAGCGGGGCACCACGGCAGCAGGACGAGCAGCACGGAAGAATTCGTGTCAAGTGCCAGCCCCGCCTACACGGTCATCTCCGCGGGGGAGGGAAACTCGTTCGGACATCCGTCGGCAGCCGTGCTGGAACGGCTGTCGCGGCTGGGAAGCCGGATCGACCGGACCGACGAATCGGGCGCCGCGGTGTACGAATCCGACGGAGACTCCTGGCGGCGGATCGACCGGTCTGAATGGCGGTGAGGATTGAAACTCGGGGGATTAATACGTACAATACGCTGACAGGACGCCACACGACATGAAACCGATGAACAAACAGCAACAGCAGTGGGAAGAGGATGTTCTCGGCCCGGCATTGAAAAAATCTCCCGAACGGAACGAGACGTTTGCGACCGATTCAGGGATCGCGATCGAACGGGTGGGACTCCCGGACGGCGGGGAATATCCGGAGAGCCTTGGCCTCCCGGGATCATATCCCTTTACGAGGGGTGTCTACCCCTCGATGTACCGCGGCAGGTACTGGACGATGAGGCAGTACGCCGGGTTCGCCTCGGCGGGGGAATCGAACAAGCGGTACCGCTATCTGCTCGAACAGGGTACGACCGGGCTCAGCGTCGCTTTCGACCTGCCCACGCAGATGGGGTACGATTCGGACCATCCGATGGCCGAGGGGGAAGTCGGGAAGGTGGGGGTGGCGATCGATTCCCTCCGGGATATGGAGACTCTGTTCGAAGGCATCCCCCTCGAAAAAATCACCACGTCGATGACGATCAACGCCACGGCAGCCATCCTCCTCTGCATGTACGTGTCGGTCGCGAAAAAAAAGGGCGCCGACCTGAAGAAAATTTCGGGGACGATACAGAACGACATCCTGAAGGAATATGTCGCCCGGGGCACCTATATCTATCCCCCCGAACCCTCCATGAAGCTCGTGACCGATGTCTTCCAGTGGTGCGGCGAACACCTCCCGCGGTGGAACACCATCTCCATCAGCGGGTATCATATACGAGAGGCGGGTTCGACAGCGGTGCAGGAGCTGGCGTTCACGCTGTCGAACGCGATCGCCTACGTCGACGCAGCCGTCCGGGCGGGGCTCGACGTGAACCGTTTCGGGACCCAGCTCGCCTTCTTCTTCAACGCCCATAACAATTT
>DATDQD010000170.1:0-4826 GCA_035292425.1 Bacteroidota bacterium | reverse complement strand
CGGAAGTGGGCGGCTCGTCCCGTTCAGTCCTGCGGGCCATATTTCGGGACCTTTCCGCGGGCGTGGTCGTACATTGGCGACCCGATATTCTTGAACCGAAAGAGATTCTCCTCCTTCATGAAGAAAAACAGGAGAAGGTACTCGAGCAAACGGAGGGGGTAGTCGATCCGGGGCCTGCGGAGTTCAGGGGGGAGTTTCCTGATTTTCGGCCTGGTTACCGGTTCTGCGGATGATGTCGATTCTCTGAAGAACATCTGTTTCCTGTGATGATGACCGATGCAAAAACGACCGCGCTGCCGCCCGGGGACTAGCGTGAACCGTTTCCAGGCCGGGCGCCTATTTATTGTACCCCTGCAGCGCCTTCATGTAATTCGCCCGCTCGAATGCCGCCGGGTCGGCCACCGACTTCTGGCTCATGCTTCCCTTCATCTGCGACACCGAGAGGTATTCGTGCTCGAGCATCCACTGCTGCACGTCGGCGAGCGTTTTCGTGATGTGCGCGGGGCCGTTCTTCAGCAGCGCGGAACACATCATCGTAACGTCCGCCCCCGCCATCAGCATCTTGATGACGTCCTGCGCGGTATGGATGCCGCTCGTGGCCGCGAGGCTCGCCCTGATGCGGCCGTGCAGGATGGCGATCCACCGCAGGGGGAGCCGCAGCGCCTGGGGGGTGCTCAGGATGACGTTCGGAAGGATCTCCAGATTTTCGAGGTCGATGTCGGGCTGGTAGAACCGGTTGAACAGCACGAGCCCGTCCACGCCGGCGTGGTCCAGCCGCCTCGTCATGTGGCCGAGCGAGCTGAAGTAGGGGCTCAGCTTCATGGCGACGGGAATCGTCACGGCTCGCTTGACCGCGTGCAGCACCTCGGCGTACCGATCCTCGACCTCCTGCGCCGGAATCTCGGGGTCGGTGGAGATGTAATAGACGTTCAGCTCGAGGGCGTCGGCCCCCGCCTGCTGGATCTTCCGCGCATATTCGGTCCAGCCTCCCGCGGTGATGCCGTTGAGGCTGCCAATAATTGGAATCGAGAGCGATTCCTTCGCCCTCCTCACCAGCTCGACGTACTCGCCCGGCCCGAGGTTGTACTCCCCGACTTCCGGGAAGTAGGTGAGCGACTCGGCGAAGCTCTCCGTTCCGTACGAGAGGTAGTGCGAGAGCTCGGCGCTGTCGTGCGCAATTTGCTCCTCGAAAAGCGAGTACATGACGATGGCCGAGGCGCCCGCGTCCTCCAGCCGCTTCATCCCGTCGAGCGTGTGAGAGAGGGGACCGGCCGACGGGACGATCGGGTTTTTTAATTTAAGTCCGAGGTACGAGGTCGTAAGATCCATGACGTTGTGGTGTAAAGGTTAGACGTTTTCGGATGTTTGTGCCGCCGCGGCGGGCTGACGGCCCGGGCCGCTGCCCGGCCCCGACGCCCCGTTGCCGTCATCGGGATGCTCTTTCGCCATCAGTTCGAGCGTTGCCCATCGCGTGTCGATGTCCTCCTGGGCGAGGTGCGCCAGCCGTTTCGCGGCGTCGGGATCGCTCTGGTGGAGCATCCTGTAGCGGGTCTCGAGGTCCGAGAAATCGGCGAATCGGAGCTTCGGCGGTTTCGAGTCGAGCTTGAAGGGATTTTCACCCTTTGCGGCGAGGGCCGGGTTGTAGCGGTAAAGAGGCCAGTAGCCGCTCTCGGCCGCCACCTTCTGGTTGGCCATCCCCTTCGCCATGTTGATGCCGTGGGCGATGCAGTGGCTGTAGGCGATGATGATCGACGGGCCGTCGAACGCCTCCGCCTCGATGAAGGCCCTCACGGTCTGGCTGTCGTTCGCCCCCATCGCCACCTGGGCGACGTAGACGTTCCGGTAGCTCATCGCGAGCATCCCGAGGTCCTTCTTCGGATTCGGTTTCCCGCCGGCGGCGAACTTCGCCACCGCCGAACGCGGCGTCGCTTTCGACATCTGTCCGCCGGTATTGGAGTAGACCTCCGTGTCGAGGACCAGGATGTTGACGTTCTTCCCGGAGTTCAGGATGTGGTCCAGGCCACCGTACCCGATATCGTACGCCCAGCCGTCGCCGCCCATGATCCAGACGCTCTTCTTCACGAGCATGTCGGCGACGCTCAGCAGCCGCAGGGCTTCGGGTTTCGGCGCACCCTTCAGCTTGTCCTTCAGGCTTTGCACGCGCAGGCGTTGTTCGAAGATGCCCGCCTCGTCGGACTGGTCCGCCGCGAGGATGTCCCCGGCGAGCCGCGGGCCGATTTCGCCCGCGAGCCGTTCCACGAGGTCCCGGGCCATCGCGGCGTGCTTGTCGACCGTGAGGCGCATCCCGAGGCCGAACTCCGCATTGTCTTCGAAAAGCGAATTCGACCAGGCCGGGCCGCGCCCGGCTGAATCTTTCGCCCACGGGGTCGTGGGAAGGTTGCCGCCGTAGATCGACGAGCATCCGGTCGCGTTGGCGACCAGCATCCTGTCGCCGAACAATTGAGACGCGAGCTTCACGTACGGCGTTTCGCCGCAACCTGAGCAGGCCCCGGAATATTCGAACAACGGCTGGAGGAACTGCGAGCCCTTGACCGTGTCCGGTTTCACGTCCCTGCGGTCGGTTTCGGGGATTGACAGGAAGAAGTCGTAATTCGCCCTCTCTGCCTCCCGCAACGGCGCCTGGGGCATCATGTTGATCGCCTTCAGGCGCGTTTCGGATTTATTCTTCACCGGGCAGTACTCCACGCAGAGCGTGCAGCCGGTGCAGTCCTCGGGCGCGACCTGGACGGTGTATTTTCTCCCCTTGTATTCCGGTCCCCTGTATTCCACGGACTTGAAGGCGGCGGGCGCACCGCTCAGCGCCGCCGGGTCGTAGACCTTCACCCTGATCGCGGCGTGCGGGCAGACGAGCGCGCACTTGTTGCACTGGATGCAGATCGCCTCGTCCCAGACCGGGATCTCGAGGGCGATGTTGCGTTTTTCCCAACGCGCCGTGTCGGTCGGGAAGGTCCCGTCGACCGGGAAGGCGCTTACCGGCAGCGAGTCGCCGTCGCCGGCGATGATCCGGGCCGTAACGCTTCGCACGAATTCGGGCGCGGCGGCGCTGACCGTCGGCGGGAATTCGATGGCGCTCGAGACCATGGATGGCACGCTCACTTCGTGCAGGTTCGCCAAGGTCTGGTCTACCGCCTCGAAGTTCTGTTTTACGATCGCCTCGCCCTTTTTTCCGTACGATTTTTCGATCGATCGCTTGATGGCGGCGATGGCATCTTCCCTCGGGAGGACCTTCGAGAGCGCGAAGAAGCAGGTCTGCATGACCGTGTTGATGCGGGATCCCATTCCGTTTTCGCGGGCCACTTTGTATGCGTCGATCACCCAGACGGAGAGTTTTTTCTTCAGGATCACATCCTGGGCCGGTTTCGGGAGGCGGTCCCAGACTTCCGCCGGCCCGTACATGCTGTTCATGAGGAATGTCGCGCCGGGGGCGGCGTTCTTGAGCATGTCCACCTTTTCGAGGAAGAACCACTGGTGGCACGCGATGAAGTTCGCGCGGTCGACGAGATAGGGCGCGCGGATGGGCGAGGTGCCGAACCGCAGGTGGGACGTGGTCGTTGAACCCGATTTTTTCGAGTCGTACACGAAGAAACCCTGCGCGAAGAGGTCCGTTTCCTCCCCGATGATCTTGATCGAATTCTTGTTGGCGCTCACCGTGCCGTCGGCGCCGAGCCCGTAGAAAATCGACTTGATGGTCTTTTCCGTTTCGATGGCGAATGCCGGGTCCCAGGGGAGGCTCGTCCCGGTGACATCGTCGTCGATGCCGATCGTAAAGTGGTTCTTCGGCGCCGCCGATTCGAGGTTGTCGAATACCGCCTTCACCATCGCCGGGGTGAATTCTTTCGACGAAAGGCCGTACCGCCCGCCGATGATCCTGGGGAACGATTTTAATTGAAACGCGCCGGACATGAGCCCCTCGCTCACGGCGGTGACCGTGTCGAGGTAGAGCGGCTCGCCGGCGCTTCCCGGTTCCTTCGTCCGGTCGAGGACTGCGATCGAGCGGATGGTCCGGGGAAGGGCCGCAATGAATAGTTCCACGGAGAATGGCCTGAAGAGCCTCACCTTCAGCAGGCCGACTTTCCGCCCCGCGCCGTTCAGCTGATGGACGGTTTCCTCGGCCGTTTCAGCCCCGGACCCCATGATGACGATAACCGATTCTGCGTCTGCCGGACCGACGTATTCGTACAGCCGGTATCTCCGCCCCGTGATCTGTCCGAATTTTTCCATCTGCCGCTCAAAGATTTCCGGTGCGAGGTTATAAAAGGTATTGATCGCCTCCCGGGACTGGAAGAAGACGTCGGGGTTCTGCGCCGTCCCCCGCATGACGGGACGGTCTGGGCTGAGGGCCCTCGCCCGGTGCGCGAGCACGAGGGTCTCGTCGATCATCCGCCGCAGTTCGTCATCGGTGAGCGTTTCTATTTTGGCAAGTTCGTGCGATGTCCTGAATCCGTCGAAGAAGTGAAGCACGGGGATGCGGGATTCGAGCGTCGCCGCCTGCGCGATGGCCGCGAAGTCCAACACTTCCTGGACGGAATTCGACGAGAGGAGGGCGAAGCCGGTGTTTCTCGCCGTCATCACGTCGCTGTGGTCGCCGAAAATCGAGAGGGCGTGCGTGGCCACCGAACGCGCCGCCACGTGGAAGACCGTGGAGGTCAGTTCCCCCGCGATCTTGAACATGTTGGGCAGCATCAGCAGGAGTCCCTGGGACGATGTGAATGTCGTGGAGAGGGCCCCCGTCTGCAGCGCGCCGTGGATCGCCCCTGCCGCGCCCCCCTCGCTCTGCATCTCGGTCACGGACGGGACCATTCCCC
>DATDQD010000169.1:0-9907 GCA_035292425.1 Bacteroidota bacterium | reverse complement strand
ACAACGACGCTCCTGGGGGACACCCCGTTCAAAATCGCTTCCACGACCATGAAAATAGCTCCTTTTCCATATGTTTTATCAATTCGAGGTCCGTCTGAAGCGAAACAGCCTCTTCAACAAAACCAACTTGATCTGAACCATATTTTTTCTGACCTTCAGGCAGGTCTATATCATGTGGCCCGGTTAATCACAAACATTTCGTCGGGAGGATGTTAGGAATACTGTATTGAAGAGGGGTTTGTTATCCCTGCTCGCACTGCTCCTTCACTCATCGTCTGACTCTCAATGGCAATCAGTGGGTCCGTTCGGGGGCTATATGCAAGCTCTTACGTCGGACAGCTCCGGCAATCTGTACGCGGCGGGGGCGTTCGGCGGTGTTTTCAAGTCGACCGATAACGGCGATCTCTGGACTCAGACCTACGACGACACGGTGATTGTGAACGTGATGTCGCTTGCCGTCGACCCGGGCGGGGCCGTCTTTGCGGGACTCGATCCCGGATTCATGCGATCGACGGACAACGGTTCGACGTGGCAGACCCTGAGCAACGGTCTCACGTCACGCTTTGTTTTAGGGTTGCTGATCGGGGCTGATGGCGAGATCATCGCCGGAACAAGCGGAGGCGGTGTCTATCGATCAACGGATAACGGGACCACCTTCTCCCAGATCAATACGGGATTGACGAGCACGTATATTACCGCCCTCGCCCTGAACAATAGCGGTCATTTAATTGCAGGAACTCTTACCGCGGGGTTATTTCGATCCACCGACGATGGCGGCAACTGGACAGCCATCGATAGCGGACTGACTCAAACTCAAATCTTAGCGGTTGGGCAACATCCATCCGGCGAGGAGAGGCCCGGTCTGCGATCTTGTAGAGAAAATCATGAGCGGCGCCATTATCATTCGGGCCGACGATGATCTCCGCGGACTGTTCCCCCAGCTCCTCCTGCCAGCAGACGCCCGTGTATCGACCCGGCGGGATACCGGAAATCTCAAACCTCCCCTCCTGATCCGTAACGGCGTTGTAGGGATGGTCCACGACGATCACCCAGGAACTCATCCAACCGTGGACGTCGCACCTGACCGGGATTCTCTCGGGGACGGCGAATGCCCTCTCGATCTCCCGGAGGACCTTCGGTTGCGCGATGTTGAAGGGCTTGTTCCGGATGCTGAAGGTGTGGATATTGTGCAGGATCCCGTCATCGTTCCGGATCTTCATCACCGACACCACCGCGTTCGTGATACCCCCGTCATGTCCGACCACCAGGCGATCATCGAGGTGATTGATCTTTCCGCAGACCGCGACGTCCTTCACGACGAGAATTTTCTGGCGGAGCGGATGGGGCCCTTCCAGGAGAACACTCGCCCGAAACAGGCCGGTCTCCGCGGATCATCCCGGTGCGGCCGGGGCCGTCTGCACGGGTGCTTGCGGCGCGTTCGTTCCCGATGATGGGCCCGATGACGCTGTTCCGGAGTCTCCGCCCCGGGCGGAACCGCTGCCGGATCCGTTGCCGCTCTTGCATCCCGGGCCGTAAAAAATCAGCGCGATGGCCGGGATGAGCAACCGGAGATCAGGTGTCATTGCTTCAGAGCGCCCACGTCCTCCTGGGACGGCGGCACCGGGAGCGAAACCTGGTTCTTGATCGGCGGAATCGACCGTAGGTACGCCCAGATCGCTTTCAGGTCCGCGTCCGACGCCTGGCGGACCATCGGCCAGGGCATCGGAGGGAGGATCTGCCGCCCGTTCGGCTGGCCCTGATGTTTTCCGGTACGGATCGCCTGGATGAACGCTTCCTCGGTCCATTCGCCGAGACCGGTCTCCTTGTCAGGAGTGAGGTTCGCTGCGAAACTGACCCCCCACGGTCCGGCCCAGGCGGTCATGTGTACATTCGTGCACGCCATCATGTTCCGCATCATCAGGTCGGTGAGCGACCAGGTCGGGTACGGAAATCCCTCGGTGTTTCCGGAGAGCAGCTTCGTTGTATCGGGCATCGGGCCCAGGTTCGGATCGATCACCTTCGGGGAGTGGCAATCGCTGCATCCCATGATTGTAACCAGGTATTTTCCCCGTTCGATCGGTGAGGGCTCCGGCGGCGCAGGTTTCTGGCATCCCTCCAGCAAAATGAGGGCGATGGCGCCGAGCAGGAGGATGGAAACAGATCCCGGACGGGACCGAAGAGTGGATTTCATATGAATTTTCCTTGCGTGATCGTGGCGGGAGGTCCAGCACAGGCCGGGGAGGGATGATGCTCCCCTCCCGTCCGATACGGATTTGCGGAGGACGTCCCGCGGCGCCGGCCTCGGGGCGCCGCGGAATCTCGACTCCAGAACGGTGCTAGATAAAAAACGGAGCCAGCACGAGCGTGATCGTGCTGAGCAGCTTGATGACGACGTGCAGGGACGGGCCCGCGGTGTCCTTGAAAGGGTCGCCCACGGTGTCGCCGACCACGGCGGCCTTGTGTGTGTCGGATCCCTTACCGCCGTACATCCCGGTTTCCACGAACTTCTTGGCGTTGTCCCAGGCGCCGCCGCCGTTGTTCAGCATCGTGGCGACGAGGATGCCGGCCATCGTCCCGACCATCAGCATCGCCGCCACCGCCTGCGCGCCGAGACCGAACATCTTGAAGATGATCCCGACCGCGATCGGCATTGCGATGACGAGGACGCCGGGGAGCACCATTTCCTTCAGCGCCCCGGCCGTGACGATGTCCACGGCCTGCCGGTAATCGGGCTTGACCGTTCCCGCAAGGATGCCGGGATTTTCCCTGAACTGGCGGCGCACCTCATTGATAACATAGTATGCGGCCTTTCCGACTGCCCTGATGGCAAGCGCCGCAAAGAGGAAGATCAGCATAGCGCCGAGCAGGCCCCCGACGAAGACCTCGGGCCTGGCGATGTCGATGACCCGGACGAAGTCCGGATTGTAATGTTCCACCTCATCGAGGTACGCCGAGAAGAGCAGGAAGGCGGCCAGCGCGGCGCTGCCGATGGCATAACCCTTCGTGAGCGCCTTGGTCGTGTTGCCGACCGCGTCGAGGCGGTCGGTCTTCCGGCGGATCTCCTCGGGCTGCTGACTCATTTCGATGATGCCTCCCGCATTGTCTGCGATCGGCCCGAAGGTGTCCATCGCGAGGATGTACGCCGCGGTCCCGAGCATGCCCATCGTGGCGACGGCGGTGCCGAAAAGGCCGGCGTTCGGCAGACCGCTCGAAAGCCCGAGATAATATGACCCGATGATGGCGATCGAAATGGTGATCACGGGGAGCGCCGTGCATTCGAGCGCGACCGCGAACCCGGTGATGATGTTCGTGGCGGGGCCGGTCTGCGACGCCGTGGCGATTTCCTTCACGGGACGGTATTTATATTCGGTGTAGTATTGCGTGATGTAGACGAATGCCATCGCCGTGGCGAGCCCGACGAGGCCGCAGAGCCAGAAGTGCCACCATGCGTCCGGCGCCTGGGGAGCGTCAAGGAGCCAGTAGCACCCCACGCCGAACCCTATCGCAGCAAGGAAGGTGGTGAGATAATACCCCTTGTTCAGCGCCGTCATCGGATCGCCGTCTTCCTTTGTTTTCACGACCATGACACCCACGATCGATGCGATGAGACCGAACGCACGTGCCACGAGTGGGAACAGCATCACCCCGACAACTCCCGAGGCAAACCCAACTCCCATCGACTCTGCTTTGGCGGCGAGGGTCGCGCCGAGGATCATGGCGCCGATATTTTCGGCGGCCGTCGATTCGAAAAGATCGGCGCCGCGTCCCGCACAGTCGCCCACGTTGTCCCCCACGAGATCGGCGATCACCGCCGGATTGCGGGGGTCGTCCTCCGGGATCCCGGCCTCGACCTTGCCGACAAGATCCGCGCCCACATCGGCGGCTTTGGTATAGATGCCGCCGCCCAGCTGGGCAAAGAGCGCGACGAAACTCGCGCCGAATCCGTACCCAACGATCAGCAGTGGAATTTCATGATTGGGGACGCCCAGTTCGGACAGGAGCAGGTAGAGTCCTCCGACGCCGAGAAGGCTCATCGCGACGACGAAGAGCCCCGAGACGGCCCCTCCCCTCAGGGCGATCCGGAGTCCGCGGTTGAGGCTGGTGCGCGAGGCCGATGCGGTCCGGATGTTGGTCCTGATGGAAATGTACATTCCCATGTACCCCGCGACGCCGGAACAGATCGCGCCGAAGACGAACGAACCCGCGGTATAGAGCGCGAGAGCGTTCACCGGCACCGAATCGTACGACGATGCCGGGCGGATGAAGGCGTAGAGGATGTAGATGATCGCGGCAACCGGAACCGTGAGAAAGAAAATAGTTTTGTACTGGCGTGAGAGGAACGCCTCGGCCCCCTCCCGGATCGCGTCCGAGATCGTCCTCATCTCCGGGGTACCGTCGTCCTGTTTCAGGACCCAGCGCGCAAGGTAGATGGCGAAGAGAAGCGCAAAGACACTGCAACCGAGAGTGAGACTGAGTTCCACGACTGCTCCGTTTGAAAAATGAGATGACGGTGAATGGATTAAAATTGTTAAAATAAGGGGCAGGAAATTTAGTGAAAATTCGAAGAATTGGCAAGTAATTTCGCGCGAAAGAGGGTAAAATCATGGACATCCGGTTTTTCACCGAAAACAGTTGATAAAATCGATTTATTTCGGTATTATATGTGCTATTCATGGGTTTTCACGACCCCCGTCTTCCTGCCGCGCCGGCTCTGGAAACGGCGTAAGATCGTTCTATTCACAATACCAGGAGATCCACCATCATGAAGAAGCTGTCGTTCTTTGCCCTCTCCCTGCTCTGTCTCGCCGCCTTTATGAACGATTCGTCCGCCGGAACGCTGACCGGTAAAGTCCATTTCAAGGGGGCCAAACCCGCCCCCGTCAAGATCAAGATGACCGCCGATAAAAAATGCGAAAGAGTCCACGCCGGGATGGACGTCTATTCCGACCAGGTCGTGGTGAATCCGAACGGCACGCTGAAAAACGTCTTCGTCTACGTCAAGAGCGGATTGGCGAAGAAAAAATATCCCGCTCCGAAGGAGAAGGCGAAGTTCGACCAGAGCGGCTGCCAGTACACGCCCCATGTGTTCGGCGTCATGGTGGACCAGAAGATTGAGATTTCGAACAGCGACGAAACGCTGCATAATGTGCACGCCCTCCCGAAGAACAGCAAGCAGTTCAATATCGCCCAGCCGAAAAAGGGGATGAAGAGGGTCGAGTCCTTCTCCAGCCCCGAGGTCATGGTCAAAATCAAATGCGAAGTACATAACTGGATGGCCGCGTACGTCGGCGTCATGGACAACCCGTTCTTTGCCGTCTCCGACGACCAGGGCAAATTCTCGATCAAGGACCTTCCCGCGGGGGAGTACGAGATCGAGGCGTGGCATGAAAAATACGGCACGTCCACGATGAAGGTGTCCGTCGGCGCCGCCGACACGAAGACCGCGGACTTCTCCTACCAGGGAAAGTAATCCTCCCCGGAATCACGACGCCATTCCCGTCACCAATTCAGGATAGACCATGAGCGATCCCCATTCCAGGGCGGCGGCGGGGCACTCCGCCCAGACACACGGCACCGACGGCCGCCACAAGGAAGACTTCCTCCGGAAATACGTCTTTTCGAACGACCACAAGGTCATCGGCATCCAGTACGGCATCACCTCGCTCATCTTCCTCCTCTTCGGGTTCACCTTGATGATGATGATGCGGTGGCAGCTCGCCTACCCGGAACAGCCGATACCGGCGATGCGGTTCGCGCTGCCCTTCGGCCTCGTCGGGCTCATCGTCCTTGCTTTCTCCCGCCTCCGGCCGGGGATCCATATGGTCGTCGGGATGGCGATCCTGCTCATGGGCTGGCTGGTCTACTGGCTTGCGACGAATGACGAGATGATGCCGGGCGGCATCATGCTCCCGGAATTTTACAATTCCCTCGGAGCGATGCATGGCACCATCATGGTCTTCCTGGGCGTCGTTCCCCTGGCGGTGGGCGCATTCGGTAATTACGTGATGCCGCTGCAGATCGGGGCGCCCGACATGGCATTCCCGAAGCTGAACATGATCAGCTACTGGGTCTATTTCGTCGGCGGCGTCGTGATGCTCTCCAGCTTCTTCGTCCCGGGCGGCGCGGCGAACTCCGGGTGGACCTCGTATCCCCCGCTCTCCGATATCGCAACCACGGGACAGACGGCCTGGCTGATCGGCATGGTATTCCTGATCACCTCGTCCCTCCTCGGCTCGGTGAATTTCATCGTCACCATCATCCAGCTCAGGGCGAAAGGGTTGGCGTTCATGCGGCTCCCGTTCTTCGTCTGGGCGCAGTTCGTGACGGCGTTCCTCCTCCTCCTGGCGTTCCCGCCCCTCGAGGCCGCCGGCATTCTCCAGCTCATGGACCGGCTCGCCGGGACAAGCTTCTTCCTCCCGTCGGGACTGGTCGTCAGCGGTGAACTCCTCCCGAACACCGGGGGGGGCAGCCCGCTTCTCTGGCAGCACCTGTTCTGGTTCCTGGCCCATCCGGAGGTCTACGTGCTGATCCTGCCCGCGATGGGGATCATCGCGGAGATCATCGCGAACAACACCAGGAAACCTCTCTGGGGGTACAAGTCCCTCGTGTACGCGGCGGCGTTTCTCGGGTTCATGTCCTTCATCGTCTGGGCCCACCACATGTTCCTGACCGGGATGGGCACCTCGATCAGCTCCTTCTTCCAGACGACGACGATGATCATCTCCATTCCGTCGGTCATCATCCTGTCGGCGCTCCTGATAAGCCTCCACGGCGGGTCGATCCGCTTCAACAGCGCCATGCTCTTCGCGCTCGCGTTCCTGCCGATGTTCGGTATCGGCGGCCTGACCGGCCTCCCCCTGGGGCTCTCATCCTCCGACATCGCGCTCCACGACACCTATTACGTCATCGGCCACTTCCACTACGTCGTGGCTCCGGGAACGATCTTCGCCCTCTTCGCCGGGATCTACTACTGGTTCCCGAAGGTCACCGGGCGCATATTGAACGAGCGTCTCGGGAAGGTCCATTTCTGGGGTTCGTTCGTATGCATGAATGTGATCTTCTTTCCGATGCTCATCCAGGGGCTCGCGGGGGTTTCGCGCCGCTTGTACGACGGGGGCTCGCAGTACGCGCACGCGCTCGGGGTCCTCTATCTTAACGAATGGATGTCGGTGGGCGCCTGGGCGATGGCGCTTTTCCAGGTGGTGTTCGTCGTCAACCTTTTCCTCAGCCTCCGGAAGGGGGAAGCGGCGGCTCAAAATCACTGGCAGGCGACGACCCTCGACTGGTCGGCAACTCCCACGCCGCCGGTCGCGCACGGCAACTTCGCGCGCGTGCCCGAGGTGTTCCGCGGACCGTACGAATACAGCGTCCCGGGCGCCGCCGCCGATTTCACTCCCCAAAATCAACCCCTGTAACGGATACGCCCATGGAAATTCCCTACACCGTCGATGCCAGGCCCGACACCGGCCTTTATAACGCGAAACTCGGGATCTGGCTCTTCCTGGCCTCCGAGGTCATGCTCTTCGGGGCGCTCTTCACGTCTTACATCCTGCTCAGGGTTGGAGCTCCGGTGTGGCCCCGCGGGAGCGAGATCCTGAACGTGCCCCTGGCGACGATCAATACCGTCGTCCTGATCAGTTCGAGCATCACGATGGTGATGTCCTGGGCGTCGCTCAAGATGAAGGACTTCAAGAAATACAGGGTGTTCATGGGGCTGACGTTCCTCCTCGGGGTGGCCTTCCTGGTCATCAAGAGCTTCGAATACGGGGCAAAGTTTGAACATCATCTCTTTCCGTCGAATAACACGTTTTTCGCGATCTACTTCACCCTGACCGGCCTGCACGGTCTCCACGTGATCGGCGGCATGATCGTCAACGCCTACTTCTGGGGCCCGGGCAGCCGAATGTGGAAGACCGACCCCGAACGGTTCACGAACCGCGTCGAGGTGGCCGGGCTCTACTGGCATTTCGTCGATCTTGTATGGATATTTCTTTTTCCCGTCCTTTACCTATTATAGGAACAGTCATGGATCACTCATTCGAAATCAGGAAACACGTCCGCACCTATATCGCGGTCTTCGTGGCGCTCCTGGCGCTGACCATCGTTACCGTGGCCATTTCCTACCTGCACCTGGAGGTCCGCGCCGCGGTGACCGTCGCGCTGATCGTCGCGGTCATCAAGGGAGGCCTGGTCGCCTCTTATTTCATGCACCTGATTTCCGAGAAGAAGATCATCTATGCGTCCCTGCTCCTCACGATCGTCTTTTTCGCGGCGTTGATGTGGCTGCCGATCTTCACCACTTCCGACCCTATCATGTATAACAATGTCCCTTAGATTCTTCCACATCCTGTTCATCGCCGTTTCAGCACTCTTCGCCGCAGGCTTCGGCGCCTGGCTGGTCGAAAAATACCTTCGCGAGGGAGGTTACCTGTGGCTTCTGGCGGCGGCGATGAGCCTCTGTTCCGCGGCCGCGATGGTCGTCTACGGCGTCCGTTTCTACAGGAAGACACGTCACCTGGGCCAGGCGGGAGCGCGATGAACGCCCGGCGTATAATCGTTTTCCTTGCGTTCTTCGCGCTCGTCGGGATAACCCAGGCATCGGCCTGCCCCAGTTGTTACGGCCAGGCCCAGGGCCCGGTCATCGACGGTATGAACAGGGCCATCATGACGATGATCGGCATAACGGGTTTCGTCCTGACCGGATTCGTCGCCCTTTTCATTTCGATCGGCAGGAAGACAAAACACCACAACGCGACCGGCACGGCGGCCGCACCGGACTACGAAAAAGGAGCATCGTAATGGAAAAATATTTGGGCCTCCCCCCCGACGGATCGGCGCACGGGGCGCAGATCGACAGCCTGATCGGCCTGGTGCACTGGCTGATGTTCGCCCTCTTCGTGGGCTGGGGGATCTACTTTGTGATCACCCTCGTCCGCTTCAGGAATTCGAAGCAGAAATCGGCCAATTACCACGGCGTACGGAACCACGTCTCCACGTACATCGAGGCGGGTGTCATCGTCGTGGAGGCGGTTCTCCTGGTCATCTTTTCCATCCCCATCTGGTCGGAGCGCGTTGACGCCTTCCCCTCCGAGCATGGCTCCACCGTCGTCAGGATCGTCGCCGAACAGTTCGCCTGGAACATCCATTATCCCGGCTCCGACGGCGTGTTCGGGAAGACCTCCCTGGCCCTTGTGGGGACCGACAATCCCCTCGGGCTCGACAGGACCGATCCCGCCGCGGTGGACGACATCACCACGATCAACCAGCTCAACCTCCCCCTGGGCAAACCGGTGATCATCCACCTCACCTCGAAGGATGTCATCCACAGCCTGAACCTCACGGCGTTCCGGGTGAAGCAGGATGCCGTTCCGGGCCTCAATATTCCCGTGTGGTTCGTTCCCACCAAAACGAGCGCCGAGATCCGCGGCGAAATGTCCTCCCTGTTCTCGCTGGAGGAGGCCGTCTCTTCCCTCACGACGCTCTCCCTTCCCTCCGTCGAAGACATTGTCCCGGCACAGGACGCCGGACGCGAGGGCTGGCTGCTGACGGCTGACGTGGCGGACGCCGAGGGATCGACGATCCTCTCCGCGGGCGACGAACTCACCGCGGACAACGTGAACCTCCTCGTCGGGGCCGGCGTGGCGACGGTCCGCGCCAGGATCGCCGCGAACCTCGAACGCTACGTGTCCACCGAGAACTACGCCGACGCCGGGGGCGCCGTCCTCCTGCCGATGCACGAGACATTGACCGAGGAGGCCGTGACCGGCCTGATCAACGCCGGGATCTCGGGCGTGAAAGCCCGCCTGAAGTCCATGACCGATCCCTGGGTCCTGAACGAAACGCTCGGCGCGAAGGATGGGTCCACGATCGCTTCGACCGGGGAGTATCTCACCGAGGAGATCATTAC
>DATDQD010000168.1:0-5274 GCA_035292425.1 Bacteroidota bacterium | reverse complement strand
GATCGCCGCGTCACTGCTCATGGCCATCGCCGGGATCGCGTGGGGTCTGTACACGCTTCGCGGCAAACGGTCGGGCTCACCCCTTTCGGATACCGGCGGGAATTTCATCCTGGCGGCCCTGCCTGCGTTGATCGCCGGCGGCATCGCTCTTCCGCAATCGGAGCCGCACCCGGAAGGCATCTGGCTCGGCGTCGCATCCGGGGCGCTGGCCTCGGGGCTCGGGTACGCGGTCTGGTACCGCGCCTTGAAGGGCCTGACGGCCGTGCGGGCGGCGGTGGTCCAGCTCGCCGTTCCGGTGATCGCCGCGCTGGCGGGCGTGGCGTTCCTTTCCGAGACCGCGACCTCCCGGCTCCTCATCGCCGGTACCGCGGTCCTGGGTGGAATCGGGATGACAATATTCGGAGGATCACGACGATGGAAGTAAAGCTCGCGATACGCCCTGAAGGAATTATGCTCTGCTGGGATGCGATGCACGCCCTGCCAGTCACCACTTTGCGCGTTCGTTACCGGATTGACTGCGGCCGGTTTTTTTGGTATTTTTCGGGTAAACGACCACCCCAGAGGCCAGAATCGAATGACATTCAGAACCGTTCCGTTCGCCGCCGCCGCCGCGTTTCTCTCGCTCTGCATGCTGCTCCAGCTCGCCGGATGCACCACCGTCGCGATCACCGGCCGGAAACAGCTGAACCTGATCCCCGACGGCGAGATGCTCTCGATGAGTTCCCAGCAATACAGCGGGTTCCTGAAGGACAGCAGGATGAGTTCCGACAGCGCCTCGGCCCGGCTCGTCAAAAAGGTCGGCGCGCGGATCCAGGGGGCGGTCGAGAGGTACTTCCGGGATAAAGGGCTCGCTTCGGAACTGGCCGGATACGCGTGGGAGTTCAACCTCGTCCAGAGCGACGAGATGAACGCGTGGTGCATGCCGGGAGGCAAGGTCGTGTTCTATTCCGGGATCCTTCCGGTCTGCAGGGACGAATCGGGCATCGCGGTGGTGATGGGCCACGAGGTGGCGCACGCCGTCGCTGAGCACGGCGCCGAGAGGATGAGCGAGGGGTTGCTCGCCCAGATGGGCGGGACGGCGCTCTCCGCCGCCCTCCAGAGCAAGCCGGAACAGACGCAACAGCTCTGGATGGCCGCCTTCGGACTCGGCGCGCAGTATGGCGTCCTTCTCCCCCACAGTCGCGGCCAGGAAAGCGAGGCCGACCACCTCGGATTGATCTTCATGGCGATGGCCGGGTATGATCCCGGCGCCTCGGTCTCCTTCTGGGAAAGGATGGCCGCGAAATCGGGCGGCCAGAAACCCCCCGAGTTCATGAGCACGCATCCTTCCGACGAAACACGCATCAACGAGATCAAACAGCTGCTGCCGGAAGCGATGAAATATTACCAGGGCCCGAAATAGCGCCCGCCCGCCCGACGCGGCCTCATCGCGGCCCGGGATCCGTCACCGTTCTTTCCGTACATCAAGATCTCACCCGTAATCCGACAAGAGGCATACCATGGCCACCGACAAGCATACATTCCGACCAGAAACCCTCATGATGTCGTACGGCTACAAGCCGGAACTCTCGGAAGGGGCCCTCAAGTGCCCGATCTTCCAGACGTCGACGTTCGTGTTCAAGACCGCCGAGGAAGGCAAGGCGTTTTTTGAGGTCGCCTACGGCCACCGCGACAGGCGGCCCACCGAGGAGATCGGGCTGATCTACAGCCGGCTCAATAATCCCGACCTCGAGATCCTCGAGAACCGGCTCACCCTGTGGGACGGGGCAGAGGACTCCGCCGTCTTCGAGAGCGGGATGTCCGCGATCTCGACGGCGATGCTGGAATTTCTTCATCCCGGCGACCTGCTCCTGTACAGCACGCCGCTCTACGGCGGCACCATTCATTTCATCCAGCACGTGCTGACGAAGTTCGGCATCAACGTCCTGGATTTCAGGGCGGGACACTCCGAGGAGGACATCATCCGTCTCGTCGAAGCATCGGGGCACCCCGGCCGGCTGGGAATGATCTACATCGAGACCCCCGCGAACCCGACCAATTCGCTCATCGACATCGAATGCTGCAAGAGGATCGCGAAACGGTTCTCGACGCCCGACCGCGAGGTCCTCGTCGCGGTGGACAACACGTACCTGGGGCCCCTCTGGCAGCACCCGCTGAAACAGGGCGCCGACCTCGTGCTCTATTCCGCCACGAAGTACCTCGGCGGGCACAGCGATATCATCGCCGGGGCATGCCTCGGCGCGAAGCAGCACATCACGCGGATCAAGACCCTGAGGACGTTTCTCGGCAATATGGCGGGCCCGTGGACCGGCTGGCTCCTGATGCGGAGCCTCGAGACCCTCAAGCCGCGCATGGAACTCCAGGTGAAGAACGCCGCCGTCGTCGCCGTGTACCTTCGGGACCACCCGATGGTGAAGAAAGTCCATTACCTCGGGTTCCTGACGCCGGCCGACGGCCCCGGGTACGCGGTCTACCGGAAACAGTGCCTCTCCGACGGCGCGATGATCTCGTTCGACATCAGGGGAGGGGAACACGAGGCCTTCGTTTTCCTGAACAGCCTGAAGCTGATCAAGCTCGCCGTGAGCCTCGGGGGGACCGAGAGCCTCGCGGAGCACCCGGCCACGATGACCCACTGCGACGTCGCCCCGGAAGAACGCGACCTGATGGGGATCGGCGAGAGCATGGTGCGCCTCTCGATCGGGGGAGAACATCCCGACGACCTGCTCTGGGACATCGGCCAGGCCCTGGCGACTGTCGAGGCGGCGGAACTCGCAGAGGCCCGGTAACGATCAGTACGCATGCCGCGGCGATGAAGTTAGATAGCACAGTCTTTCTCGTCGCGGCTTTGCTTCTGACCGGGTGCGGTGGCCGGGAGTCACCGCGATCCGTTTCATCCCTCGCCGGAAACGATTCGGTGGAGGTCTTCGACCACCACGTCCATGTCCTGAGCCCGGCGCTCGTCGAACGGTTGAAGTCCCTCAGCGTCCCCTTCTCGAAACCCGACTACGCCTACTCCGACATCGATTCCATCCTGAAGTTCAATCCCGCCGACGGGATGTTCCTCCTCTCGATGGCATACCTCTACGGGTCGCCTGAATTCGCCGACAGCTCGGAACGCGTGAACGTGAAAACGGAGAACGACTTCGTGGCCGGGCTCGCCCGGAAGCATCCCGGTAAACTCTTC
This sequence comes from Bacteroidota bacterium, assembly GCA_035292425.1. Taxonomy (GTDB): domain Bacteria; phylum Bacteroidota; class Ignavibacteria; order UBA10030; family SZUA-254; genus SZUA-254. The sequence goes on along the minus strand of DATDQD010000168.1, from coordinate 2,090 downwards.
GCGTTCTGCGGCGTGAACCCCCTGAGGGACTACGCGGCCGGCGAACTGCTCCGTTGCCGCCGCGACCTCGGGATGTACGGCCTGAAATTGCATTTCGCCTCGTCCGGGGTGAGCCTGAAAAATCCCGCCCACCTCGCCCGGGTGAGGGATATTCTGTCCGTTGCGGCCGGGGAGGGGATGCCCGTCGTCCTGCACTTCGACAACGGGAATGAGACGTTCGACGCCGCCGACGCCGACTTTCTCATCGACTCGGTGCTCGCGCCGGGGCCGGCGATGGAACTGTACCTCGCGCACCTCGGGACGTCGGAGGGGTATACTTACATGACGAGGATTCTTTTGCGACGATTCACCGATGCGATGAAAAACCTGTCCGCGCTGGGAAAGCATCGCGTCTACTTCGACATCTCCGCCGTCGGCCTCACTGAGGGCTCGGAACAGTCGCCCCCGCTCACTCCCGAGGATTTCGCCGACCTCTCCGGCCAGCTCACGGAGCTGGGGCTGGAAAGGGTCGTCTTCGGGACCGATTACCCGGTGTTCAATGCGGCGGCCTACCTTACTGCGCTCGAGTCGAACATGACGCTGACGCGCCGTGAGTTGATCGGGATCGTGTGGAATGGGATCCCGACAATGGGAGTGACCATCAGGCACCCGGGATATTAATCCCAATCAGTCTGTTCTCACCGAACGGCGACCCGTCCGGTGCCTTTCTGCCAAGTGAGCCTTTCTGCTCAAAAACCGCAAGATCCGCGATATCGCGGATGTTCCAAAGTTAGTTGAAATACAGACAGGGGTCATGAGTTTCAGGCACAGTTTCATTGGAACGTCGAGGACAAGGGGATAAGACATGTTTACATCAGAGCCCGATCACCGCAGCTCAACGGAAAAGTCGAGCGCTCCTACCGATCTGACCAGGAGGAGTTCTACCAATTGATGACGTATGAAGGTGATGTTGACTTACAGAAGAAACTTCAGGAGCGGGGGAGATATTATAACTGCGATCGGCCGCATGGTGCCTTCAAGGGCGGGGCGCCGTACGAAGCCCTCAAGAGTATGGTAACTCAGAAACAACCTTGTCCGGGATAGTCTGGAATATTACACACCCCGACACTTCCCGACGCTCCATACACCGGTTTTTTCTCGAGCAAGGTGTCTCCCCGCGGGCACACGTCCTCGGCATACGCGCCGAACTTGAAGCCGGTCGCTCCGAACACCTCATCGCCCCCCGGCGAAGCGGGTCACGGCCCTGCCGACCGACTCGACGGCTCCGGAGAACTCCGTTCCCAGTATCGTGTTCTTCGTCGGCCGGCTGAGGCCGCTCATGAATCGGCTGAAGAATGGATCGGCCTTCCTTATCCTCCAGACCCCGGGGGTGACCGTCGTCGTATGGACGCGAATGATGACGTCGTTGTCCCCGGGGACGGGTTTCGGGACGTCCCTGATTTCGGCGACCTCCGGCAGGCCGTAGTTGTTATAGAAGGCGGCTTTCATGGGGCGTCAACTCAGGGTGCGCCACAGGGTTACCGCCTCGGATCGGTGGAGGACACTCTTGGCCTTGTGCGAAATATCGCCTTGAAGAGCTCTCCCCGTTGCTCCCTGGTCAGAAGCGATCTCGTCTCGAGCAGCGTGTTGACCGCGATCCGGCTCCTCCTCAGCCGCAGATCGCTGAGCTCCCTCAGTCGCTCGTCGATGGCGTCTTGTGGAACGGGGTCGCGCTGGATAAGGTCGTAAATCTCGTCGTCGAGGACCTTGAGCCGTTCAAAGATCCCTCCGGTGTTCGATTTGAACATCGTCTTGATCTTCGCGATCTCCTTCCGTTGAGCGCTGTCGAGCCTGGAGACCGCCGTAATCCCCTGACCGGTCCCTTCCGCGCCCGGATCCGACGGGAAAACGTCGCCCATCGCTCTCGGCCCGTGCACGATCTGGTAATAGACATACGTGTCCACCGCGGCGATGTTGACGATCGTCAGAAAAATAAGAACCCCCACGAGCGGATGCAGTTTCATGGTGACAAGCCTTCCGGTTGATCGAGAATCAGTTCGAGCTGGCTGGTAAAATCTTCCTGAAACACCGCATCGTTATAGAGGAGAACG
>DATDQD010000167.1:0-7996 GCA_035292425.1 Bacteroidota bacterium | reverse complement strand
ACCTGTGCGCCGGGCTGATACGGGACGCTGAACTGCTGGCCCCGGTGCTGCAGGTGGCCCGCCGGCCCCTGCACCTCCGTGACCGCGTCGGGCAGGTATTGCTGGTCGGTGAAATTTCCCGGCGCGTCGTGGGGGTACCGGTATCCCGTTCCGTAGTCGAGCCCCTTCATGAGCGCCGTCGGAGCATTCCGGAGATGGAGGGGGACCGGCGCCGGCGGCGATGACCGGACGTCGTCCATCGCCGCATCGATCGCCCGGATGGCGGAATTGCTCTTCGGCGCCGCCGAGAGGTATGCCGCGGCCTGGGCCAGGACGATCCTTGCCTCGGGCATCCCGATGAAATCGACGGCCGCGAAGCACGCCGTCGCCAGAGGGAGCGCACCGGGGTCGGCGTTGCCGATGTCTTCGGATGCGAGCACGACCATCCTCCGCGCGATGAATTTCGGGTCCTCGCCCGACGCGAGCATCCGGGCGAGCCAGTAGACGGCGGCGTCGGGATCGGAGCCCCGTATGCTCTTGATGAACGCCGAGATGACGTTGTAATGTTCCTCGCCGGACTTGTCGTAGCGCCCCATCCTCGTCTGGAACGCCTCCCGCAGGAGTTCCGCCCCGATTTCGACGGGGGCGTCATTCCCCGCGGACCCGAGCGCGACGGCGGCCTCCAGGCCGTTCAGCATCTGCCGGGCGTCCCCCGAAGAGAGGGCAAACAGGAGCTTCCGCTCCGCGTCGCCGATCCGGATTGTCATCTGACCCAGGAGGTCCGGATCACTCAGGACGTGTGCGAGAATCCCCTCCAGCTCCTCCCCGGAGAGCGGTTCCAGCGTGAACACCCTGCAGCGCGAGAGAAGAGGGGAAATGACTTCGAAGGAGGGATTTTCCGTCGTGGCACCGATCAGCGTGAGCGTCCCGTCCTCGACGCTGTGCAGCAGCGCGTCCTGCTGTGCCTTGTTGAAGCGGTGGATTTCGTCGATGAAGAGCACCGATGCGCGCATCATTTTTTTCGCGAGCGCGGCCCGTCCGATCACCTTCCGCAACTCCTGCACACCTGAGGAAACGGCGTTCAATTGATAAAAGTCGGCGTGGATGTTCGCGCTGATCAATCGTGCGAGGGTCGTTTTACCGCAACCGGGAGGGCCCCAGAAGATCATGGAGGGAACCGTTCCGCGCACGAGGAACACCCCGAGCGCTTTCCCTTCCCCGAGCAGATGGCGCTGGCCGGAGAAGCGTTCGATCGTCGCGGGGCGCGCCCGTTCTGCGAGCGGCGCCCCGGCTGCGCCGGTCGTGCGGGGCCGGTCGCGCGGGGCGTTTTCAAAGAGTTCCATGCCGGTCAGTCCGCGGCCCGCGGATGGTTCGTCCCGGGGGGTCACCCGGGACTCACTGGTCTTTTTTCACTTTGTAGACGGTTTCGCCGGGAAGAATCATCCCGTAATGCTCGCGCGCGATTTTCTCGATCATCCCGAGATCGCGGTCGAGATCGCGCGATTCCTTCTGCAGACGGGCCTGCTCCGCCTCGGCCCATGCGACCTGGGCGACAAGATCGGCCTTCTCCGACTCGAGGCTCATCCTTTTCAGGAGACCCCGGGGACTGAACGTAATAAACGAGAGCGCCGGAATGCCCACCAGGAGAAGCACGATAAGGGTTTTGTTGCCGAGAATTTTTTGGGGCGAAAACTTGAGTGCGGGACGGTATTTTCTGAGATACAGCGAGTCCATCGTTCCAAATGTAAGAGATTTCAGTCGATTTTCAAACTGTCCCGCCTCAACGGTACCAATGCTTTTTGGGTGTGTAGGAGGTCAGGAGCTCACCTTTCCGGGCGTGCCGTTCGAGGGCCAGCGCGATCAGCCGTTCCAGGAGGCGCCCGTAGGGGAGCCCGGAGGCCTCCCAGAGCTTCGGGTACATGCTGATGGAGGTGAAACCGGGGATCGTGTTCGCCTCGCTCAGCCAGATCCTCAGCGTCCGGGGGTGGAGGAGAAAATCGACCCTGGCCATCCCCTCGCATCCGATGGCGGAGTAAGCCCGGCCGGCGACGCTCCGGATGGTCCGGAGGACCCGGGAGGGCAGGTCCGCGGGGATGTGCGTCGCGGACTTCCCGTCCACGTACTTCGCATCGTAATCGTAGAATTCGTTGGAGGGGACGATCTCGCCGGGGACCGACGTCTCCGGGACGTCGTTGCCGAGAACCGCCACCTCGATTTCCCTTGCGCGGTCGATCCCCTTTTCGATCATGATCCTCGTGTCGTACCGGAAGGCGAGGTCGGCCGCCCGCCGGAGTTCGTCGGCGTCGCGGGCCTTGCTGATGCCGATGCTCGATCCGGAGTTCGCGGGTTTCACGAAGCAGGGGAACCCGAGCGAGCGGGCGGCAGCCGACAGGACCCGTTTCCTTCCGGAGGCGTACTCGCGGTGCGCCAGCGCGACGGACGGGAGGACGGGAAGCCCCGCCTCCTTCCAGATCAGTTTCGTGATGATCTTGTCCATCCCGACCGCCGAGCCGATGACGCCGGCGCCGACGTAGGGAATCCCGGCGAGTTCGAAGAGCCCCTGGATCGTTCCGTCTTCTCCGTACGATCCGTGGAGCACGGGGAAAATCACATCCGGCCTTCGCGCGCCGCGCCCTCTTTTCCCCGACAGTTCCCGCGCCGTCGGATCGGGCAGGAGGACCGTTTCGGGAAGGCGGGCGCCCGCCGCGCGCGATTGGAGGAAACGTACGACCCCGGGGCCGCCGAGCCATTTCCCGTCGGGCGTGATGCCGATCGGGATCACCTCGAAACGGCGGCGGTCCAGGGCGGCCATGACCGAAATCGCCGAGACCACCGAGACTTCATGTTCGACCGACCGGCCGCCGAACACGACGCCGACCCTGAGTCTTTTTCCCGTCCCGCCCTTCCTGCGCGATGTCATGCGAACGTTCACCTTTTTCTTCGTTGCGCTATCGTCTTCAGTTCGCGGAGGTCCCGGGGCCCGAGACGCCGTTCCCCCCCGAGCAATCTCGACAGGAGGATGATCCGCGCCGCGTGTTCGGCCCGTTCCACCTTCCCGAAGGCATCTTCCGGGTCGCGTCCGCACGCGACGACCCCGTGGTTCGCCAGGAGGAAGAAGTCTCCCTCACCGACGAACGGCGCGATCGCCTCCGGGAGTTTCCCGGTGGAGGGCACGGCGAACGGGACGAGGGGTATCCGGCCGAATTCGACGACGACCTCGGGGATGGCGTCCACGCTGAGCGGTTTCCCGGCGACGGCGAACGCGGTGCAGTACGGCGGGTGCGCGTGAACGATCGCGCGCACGTCTTTTCTCTTCGAGTAGATGAAGAGGTGCAGCCGCGCCTCGGACGACGGATCCCTTGAGCCGGAGAGTTTCCGCCCCCCCGGCGAGAGCTTCACGATGTCGGCGCGGGCGATGGTCCGCTTGGCGACCCGCGTCCCCGTGATGAGAACGTCCCCCGAATCGAGGCGCGCGCTGACGTTCCCCTCGGTCGCGACGACATAGCCCTGTTCGTACAGGCGCCGGCAGATTCCGACGATCGAGGCTTTGGCGCTGTTCGCGGTCGGCATCGGGAATTACAGGACGCTGAGGAGGTCGTCGATGATGTGGTATTTCTGGAACGGCGGCATGAGGTAGAGCCCCGAAACCGCGTCTTTCGCCTCTTTGATGAAATCCATGGAGATGCGGATTCCCACCTTCGCCGCCGAATCGCCCGCGCCCCGGATCGTTTCACGGATTTTTTCGGGGATCCTCATGCCCGGGACCTCGTTGTGGAGGAAGTCCGCGTGTTTATAGCTCCGGAGCGGGATGATGCCGAGCATCACCCCCGTGTGGAGGTGCCGGACGCGGTTCAGGAACCGCTCGAGCGTCTGCATCTCGAAGACCGGCTGGGTGAAGAAGATGTCGGCCCCGGCTTCGACTTTCCGCTCGAGTTTCGCCACCTCGCGGTCCATGTCGTCCGCCGACGGGTTGGCGGCGCACGCGATGAAGAACGAGGTGGGCGCCCCGATCGGGTTTCCCATGATGTCGGTCCCGTTGTTCATCGCCTTCACCGCGCGGATGAGCCCGACCGAATCGACGTCGTTGACCGATGTCGCGTGCGGATAATCCCCGATGCCCGCGGGATCGCCCGTGATGCAGAGGATGTTCCTGAGGCCGAGCGCGTGGGCCCCGAGGAGTTCCGCCTGGACTCCGATGAGGTTATGGTCGCGCGTGGTCCTGTGGGTCATGGTCTCGATGCCGACCCGCTGTTCGATCTGCGCCGAGATGGCGATCGAACTCATCCGCAGCCGCGCCCGCGCGCCCTCGGTGATGTTCACCGCGTCGATCTTCCGTTCGTAGCAGAATTGCGCGCCCTCCAGGACGGCGCTGACGTCGATGCCCCTCGGGATGTCCAGCTCGACGGTCGTGAGGAGTTTCTTGCCGGCGTTCCTCGCGAATTTCGACCACCGCGCATCGCCGCCGGAATACCGGCGTTCCGGTTCGGAGCGGATTTCGACCGAAGGCCTCACCGGCGCCGGAGGGGCCGGTTTTCCCACGGCCATTCCCCGCACCGCTTCGGCGATGGCGCGGATGTGCGCCGGCGTCGACCCGCAGCACGCCCCGATGATCGTGACCCCGGACCCGACCAGTTCCTTCGCGTAGGCCGCCAGGTATTGCGGCGTCGTATGGTAAATCGAACGGCCGTCCATGAGCGTCGGGATGCCGGCGGCGGGCTGCGCGACAAGGACCACGCCGTCCTTGTGGAGGTTCCGGATGATGCCGAACATCCTCTGGGGCCCGACCGTGCAGTTGGCCCCCACGATGTCCGCGCCCTGTTCGATCAGGTGCTCGATCACCTGGACCGGGTAGGACCCGTTCAGGATCGCCCCGTCCTCGGCGAAGGCCTTCTGCGCGACGACCGGCAGGTCGGTGAGGCTCCTGGCCGCTTGGAGGGCCTCGTCGAGTTCCTGGACGCTCACGAACGTTTCCAGCATGATCAGGTCGACGCCTGCCTCGAGCAGGACTTCGATCTGTTCCCTGAAGGCGTCCCTTGCCTGTTCGCGCCTGATTTTTCCGATCGGTTCCAGGAGCATCCCGGTGGGACCCACCGAACCCGCGACGTAGACGTCGTCGCCGGCGGCGCGGCGGGCGATGGCGACGCCGGCCCGGTTGATCTCGCGGGTCTTCTCTTCGAGATGAAACTGGGTGAGCCGGAGGCGGTTCGCCGAGAAGGTGTTCGTCTCGATGATCCCGGATCCCGCCTCGATGTACTCCCGGTGGATCGCCTCGACGACCGCCGGATTCCGGAGGTTCTCCATCTCATGCGGAACTCCCGTGTGGCCGTGGAGATCGAGGACTGTCCCCATGGCGCCGTCGCAGACGATCGGGCCTTCCCTGAGCCTCTGTCGAAAATCCTTTTTCATGCGCGGTTCATGGGCTGGTATGCCTGTTTCCCGCGCGCGATGTCATCGCGCGAGGAGGACATCGACTTCCTTTTTCAACTGCTCATAGGATCGTTCGCCGACGAGCGTCCGCGACCCGGCCGGACCCCGTGCGGAGATCAGCGTCGCGGGGAGCGCGCCCGACCACCCCGGGTCGAGCGACCGGACGAACGCGTCCTGGTCTCCCTCCCCGATAAAATGAATGATGTAGGTCGGGAAATTCACTCCTGTTTTGTCCAGGAACGGGACGACGGCTGAATCCAGGTCGGAAAAGTCGTCCGCCGACAGCAGGATCACGTCCAGGTCCTTGCGGGAATACTCGCCCCGGAGCCTGACGATCCCGGGCATCTCATCGAGGCAGGGCCGGCACCAGCTCGCCCAGACGTTCAGCAGGACGACGCGCGCGTCGGATGCGCGCCGGAGCGAATCGACGCCATCCGCCGTGACCGGTTCGACGGTCGCCCTGGACGCGCACCCGGCGAGGGCCAGCGCGCCGGCGACGGCGAGGAAACCGGTCAACCGCGGGATGAAGGCGGTCCCGGAGGGCATCAGGGAGCCGATTCCTCAACCCTCTTGATCGAGCATCCGAAAGCCCGGAGCTGTTCCTTCGCGATTTCCTTTCCCGCGAGGAGGGCGGTCAGGGCGTCGGCGAGGTCTTTTTTTGTGACGTCGCCCTCTTTCCGGTTATCGTCGATGCGGCCGTGGTAGAGCAATTTCATGCTCTTATCCACGACGAATATCTCGGGGGTCACCATGGCGCCCCAGGCGTCGGCGATCACGTTGTTCGGGTCCTTCACGACGGGGAAACCGAACTTGTTCTCCTTCGAGTGGTCGCGGACCTCTTCCACCGGTTCACTGTTGTTCGAGTTGACCGCGATGAAACCGATCTTCTTCCCTGAGAAGGTCGAATGAAGGCCGGCCATGCGGCCGTTGTAGGCGTTCGAGACCGGGCAGCGCGTCGCGACGAACATGACGACGGCGTACTGGTTGTCCTTCAGGACCCCTTCGAGGGAGACGTCCTTCCCGTCGTAATTTTTCAGCGCGAACGCGGGGACGGTGTCACCCGCCTTCAGCGATTTGAGGTCCGCGGCCGCCGGGAACGAGACGGCCAGGAGCAAAACGGCCACAAGCGTTTTCATGATACTGTCCTTCCTGAGTGATGTGATGGTTGACGGTGTGCTGCAAGCTCGTGACGGACCCAGTGCTCCGCGATCTGGACGGCGTTTGTCGCCGCCCCCTTCCTCAGGTTGTCGGAGACGATCCAGAGGTTCAGTCCGTTCGGGAGTGTGGGGTCGCGGCGGATCCGGCCCACGAAGACGTCGTCCCGGTCGTCGGACCAGATCGGCATCGGGTAAATGCTCTTCTCCGGGTCGTCCTGCACCGCGATGCCCGGCGATCGCGCGAGCAGTGATGCGACCTCGGAGATTTCGAAAGGGCGTTCCAGCTCGACGTTGACCGACTCGCTGTGCCCGCCCGTGGCGGGGATCCGGACGCAGGTGGCGGTGAGGAGGATCGATTCGTCCCCCATGATCTTCCTCGTCTCGTTGGACATCTTCAGCTCTTCGCGGGTCTGTCCCCCTTCGACGAAGACGTCCACCTGCGGCAGGGCGTTGAAGGCGATCCGGTGGGGAAATTTTTTTTCGACGTCGTCGCGCCGCGAGAGCTCACCCTCCAGCTGGTTGACGGCGCGCTTTCCGGCGCCCGTCACCGACTGATAGGTGGAGACCACGACCCGCCTGATTTTCCAGCGGTCGTGGAGCGGTTTGAGGACGACGACGAGCTGGATCGTGGAGCAGTTCGGGTTGGCGATGATGCCCCGGTGTCCGCCGATGACCCCCGGATTCACCTCCGGCACGGCCAGGGGAATGCCGGGTTCCATCCTGAAGGCGCTGCTGTTGTCGATCACCAGGGCGCCGGCTTCCACGGCGTGCGGTGCGTACTCCCTGCTCACCCCCGCGCCGGCCGAAAAAAGTGCGATGTCGATTCCCGCAAAACTTCCGGGTTTCAGTTCGGCCACCGGGAGCTCGCCGCCGGCGAACGCAACGGCCGCTCCCGCGGAGCGCCCCGAGGCGAGGGCCCGGACCGATGCGACGGGGAACGCGCGCTCGGCGAGCACCTGGAGCATTTTCCTGCCGACGAGGCCGGTGGCGCCGACCACGGCCACGTTCCATTTTGGCTTCCCGTTATCCACTCAGGCGAGGTCCTCCACCGTTTCGCGCGGCCTGAAGATCTCGAAGCGGTCCCCGTCCACGATCACCTCGGCCGGCCGCAACCGCATGGTATAATTCGATGAAAGGACTGACCCGTATGCCCCCGCGCAAAGAAGCGCCAGGAGGTCGCCGCGGCGCAGGCCGGGGAGGATCCTTTCTTCTCCGAGCGTGTCCGCGGTTTCGCAGAGCGGCCCGACGACGTCGGCCGCCTCGGCCCCGCCCTGCGTGAGCCGGAGCGGGACGATCTGGTGCCATGAACGGTAGAGGCTGGGCCTGAGCATGTCGTTCATCCCCGCGTCGACCACGACGAATTTTTTCTCATTATGCTTGATATATAACACTTTTGAGAGTAAAATGCCAGAATGCGCGACGATCGAACGGCC
>DATDQD010000166.1:0-4996 GCA_035292425.1 Bacteroidota bacterium | reverse complement strand
ATCGCTGGTGAGGAAGTGGGGCAGGAACTTCAGCGCCACGTCGCGGTCGAGGGTCGTATCGCGGGCTTTGTATACGACACCCATCCCCCCCTCGCCGATCTTCTCGAGGATCTTGTAGTGGGATACGGTCTGGCCGATCATGATCGTTATCAGCGTATAAGGAGCATCTTGTGAGTAATCGTACATGACCCCGAAGCGATCTTATAGAGGTACACCCCGCTCGGCAGCCTCGACCCGTCGAACTCGATCGTATGCCTCCCCGCCTCTCGTCGCTCATTCACAAGCGATTTCACATCCTGTCCCAGGACGTTGCACACTTTCAGCGTCACAACAGAGGATATCGGCAGATCGAACCGGATCGTGGTAGCTGGATTGAAGGGATTGGGATAGTTTTGATACAGCCTGAATTCGCCCGGGAGCGGTTTGCCATTCTCCGGGATTCCGACCAGGGGATCGCCCAGGCTATTTTCGAAGGCGCCCATGTCCGGCCTTGAACCTGCGGGATCGGGCCGGGCATGTTCCTCGATATCAGTGAGAGGAGCATACGCCCAGGTCCCGCCGATCTGAATCGAATCGGTCCCGGCTCCGATGCAGGGGCTGTAATCCTGGAGGTGGACATCGCCGTTCGCGGAATCGGCAAAAAGCGGGTCTGAGAGTAAATTCCCGATCCCCCATTGAACGATCGAGAGTGAATCGGAGATCCCGATCGAATCGACGCCATTCTCGACATCGCTGAAATTGACCGTGAGGGTGCATCCGATCGAACCCGCCGTGATCAGTGCAAGCGGAGAGTTTCCATTCCCCCGGAAGATGCTGTTGACGACGTTCGCCGTGGCGCCGGCGCGGACGTTCAACGCCGGGCTCCCGGGCCCGAAATTGTTCGCGAAGGTACAGTTGATCACGTCGACCACCGCACTCTGTGCGACGGTCGCGGCGATCTGTGTATTGTTCGTGAAGACACAATTCCGGACTTCGCCTTCGCCGGCGCCGTTGATTCCAAAAATTGAAGTGCCCGTTTCGGTAATATTCCCGTCGAACACGGTGTTTGACACGACGATGTTGTCGATGTTGCCGGTGATCCTCAACGCCGACGCGGAGTTGGCGTCATTATTCTTAAACAGGCATTGATGGACCGTCACGTCAACCAGGGAAGTGTCTGAATTATACTGGTTGATCCGTACGCCGGCGAACCGGCCGTCAGCATGGTTTTCGCTGAACGTTGAATTTTCAATCAGGAGACTTCGGTGACCCGGGTAATCGAGTGTATCGACATAATATTCGATTGCACCCGCGTCGACAGCCGCGCTGTTCCCGGAGAATAGGCAATGGTCGATATTCAGGATTGAGTTGAAAAGCCTCAATCCCGCGCCGTTGGAATCAGCCACGTTATTGCCGACATCTGTACCGTATATTTCCAGTCGGCTGAGTTCGGACTGAACCCCTCCTCCCCAGGCCGCGGAATTTTCAGTGATGGTGCAATTATTCATACTCACATCGCTCTGGTACGCTGCCATCCCGCCTCCCCATCCGGCGTGATTCCCTGAAATGCTCGAATTGCTGATCGTAAGATTTGAATTGAAGAACCGGACACCGCCGCCCTGGATGTCGGCCGAGTTATTTGAAATGCTCGTGTTGGCGATGATCAGCTGGCTCGAATCGGCGTGGAGGCCGGCCGAATGGACGGCGGTATTTTCCAATACCGTGCTATGATTGAGGGTGAACGAAGCATTGTACAGTCTGATCCCTCCGCCCACATCCGACCAGTTTTTTCTGAACTCCGTATTTTCGATATTCAACACTCCCGCATCGAAGTTCATGCCTCCGCCGCCGACAACCGCACGGTTATTTTCGAACAGGGAATTCATCACAGAGAGCTCGGACTGATAGGCGCGAACGCCCGCGCCCCACTGGGCGCTGTTGTCGGCAATAGTGCAGCTGTCGATGACCACGGAGGCACTGTCGCCGACGATATTCATCCCGCCCCCGCTCATAAATGCATCGTTCTGCGATATCCGGTTATTGACGAGGATTGGATGGGATTTCGCCTGGATATCGAGACCGCCGCCTTCGTATGCCGCGTTATGTTCGATGGTGTTATTGATGAGGGTGGGGTCAGATTCGTAGAAATGGATTCCCCCTCCCGCGTCGGCCTTATTATGCGAGATCACGTTGTCCGTCAGTCGAATATCTGACCAGCCGACGGCTATTGCGCCGCCGACCGCAAAGCCGCTCCCGCCCGCACTGCAGTTGGTGATTATGCAGTTCGAGATGACAACCTTGTCGAAGTGCAGGACGCAAATTCCGCCGCCGGCATTCTGGAACCACCCGGGCCCGACGGCTTTACCATACTCGATCTTGCAGTACTCGAGCCTTGTGGTGTCGTTCGTCTGGGGGAGGTCGATCATACGGATGCCGTACCAGCCGCCGAGCGTCGTGTCCGGGTCGTAAAACCCGGTTGTATCGTTCACGGTAAACTTGATGGTGTCGGTGTGCGTGCCGGCCGCCAGGAACCGTCCCTGCACATTCAGGGCGTACCACCCCTGGAATTCGACCAGTGCCCCCGGTTCGATCGTGAGCGTCGAATCGTTCGGGATGGTGACATCGCCGGTGACCTGGTAAGGAGAGCCGGAGAGTGTCCACGTCCCGCTGACATTGCCGGGTGGGATGATGGTTTGAGTGTTGGAATGTACGGTGATAGTCAGCAGGAAGAACAATACCAATCTGGGGGTTCGCATAGGAACCTCCTTTCTTTGTATTGTTTTATCGCATGATCAGGTTTTCATGATGTTGGGATTAGTGAAGGATTACGCCCTCCTCGCGGGAGTGGCGACGATTGTCATCGTCTTCAGCACCGGGGTCATCGTGTATTGCACCCCTTTATTTAAACAAATTCTCAATCACACCCTCCCCGATCTTCTCGAGGATCTTGTAGTGGGATACGGTCTGGCCGATCATCTGAGGCGTCTGTAGAGTAGGACAATAGTGCAATAATGTACAGGCTCTGTGAGCTAATCGTATTTCTCCCTTTTCAGGCGAGTGTCCAGCTCAAGCAAGCCATCACCTTGGTAACCTATTGAACCCTCGTCGAACCGTACGTGAGGTTTTCCCTCATACGGCTCTCCTGAAGTCAAAACATTTCAGGCTAAAGCTTGGCGACATGGTAGTCGTAGAACAGACCGAGCTGACCGTAGATATATTCCGAGGTCAGTGTATCCCAGCCGTATCCACGATTGCCTTTGCGCCGCCAGATGACATGCCGGACCCGCTTGTTCACAAAATGGGCGAGTTCGCGGAACGTGGCCGCCCCGTTACCAAGCCGGAAGTACCCCATCCACCCACGCAGATAGCGGTTGAGGTTCTCTACCTGCTCTTTCGCACGAAGGGGAATCGAGTGGTGCACGTGTTTCCGCACCGTCGCCCGACACCGCTCCTGACTTCGTGGACTTGGTCGGACAAGTATCAGCCGAGTGCCTGTCTTTCTGTTCCTGACATTATGGAACCGGAAGCCGAGGAAGTCCACGCTTTCTCCGACGTTGAGCTTGAGTCTGCGTGTCTTCTCCCGATTGATGCGCAAGCCCAGCCATTTCATGTACTGATCCAGCAGGACAATGCCATCATCCAGATTCCTCTGTGCCAGGATCACCATGTCGTCCGCATAGCGTATGAGGTGTATTGACCCGTTGCGGATTGCTCCGAGTCCTTTCCTCTCGAACGCTTGATCGACAGGGTTCAGGTAGATGTTCGCCAGTAGTGGGCTGATCACCCCGCCCTGTGGTGTACCTCGCTTACTGTGCCGATGTTGACCATCTTCAATATAGCCACAACTCAACCACAGTTTCATCACACGAAGGATTTCCCCATCCGAGATACGCCTCGCGACGAGCTTCATGAGTTTGCCGTGATCGACCGTATCGAAGTACTGCTCCACATCTACATCGTAAACTTCGGTACATCCCCAGTTCAGGTACTTGTATATCTCCCGTACCGCATCGTGCGCACTCTTCTTCGGCCTGAACCCGTAGCTTGAGTCGGCAAAGTCCGCCTCGAAGATCGGTTCCAAGACCAGCAAGAATGCCGTTTGCACAATGCGGTCCCGAATGGTCGGTATGCCCAACGGGCGTTCCTTCCCATTTGGTTTCGGGATGTTGACCCGCCGTACCGGCTTCGGCACATAACGCCGTTCGGTCATCTCAAGCTGAAGTTCCCCGAGGTAGACGTTGATGCCCTTCTTCTTGACATCCTCGAAGGTCTCTCCATCGACCCCGCACGCTCCACCGTTGGCCTTGGCCTTGCGATAGGCTTCCTCCAACACTTCCATACGGTAGGTCTTATCGTACAGACTGTAGAACCGGAACTTCGGCTCGGCTTTCGCCTTCTCATGCAGCTTCCTCTGAAACTCCCGAAGCCATTCTGTGCTTGGTAGCTCGCGCAATACACGCTCCTTCGTTTCTTTGGTCGCTTGACTTCAGCAGAGGCCCTTCCCTCTGTTGTGTTTCCACAACTTCACCGGTACTACGGCCTCATCCGCCACCCTGCCAGCTTCCCTCTCTTTCGTTCCCTTATAAGAGGGCTCATCTCCTGTTCTACCCGAGTGGCATGTCGGGTCTCACTGGGCTGGCGAGGGCTTCCCAAGTCCCATCCCTGATCTTTCCGTCCATGTCGTCGCTCATACCCCGGAGGCGCCACAAGACTGTACTCTCTCTGCGTGTTTCTTCAGTCTCCCGATGTTGACTTCGCCCATACGATAGGGGCTCGTCCACCTCTGTTTTGATCTTTACGAGGCTACCTGTGCGTTCACCTGATGTTACGACCTGGTCGTTTGCGTTGCACCCTTGCAGGTTACGTTGTCGAGTCGCTTAATGTTGATCCGTTTCCAGTCCAACACCGACTCCTCGCTACGTGGCTACAGAGTTTAACCACGGTTGGGACTTGGAGCAGAGCGCCCTCGCTCCTCACCCAACAAGATTAGGAACAGTTTACCTTGGCACTCATCGTA
>DATDQD010000165.1:0-3102 GCA_035292425.1 Bacteroidota bacterium | reverse complement strand
CGCGCCCGCCGGAGGACTGAGCGCCGCGGATGCGGCCGCCCTGGGCCGGAAGTGGGGGGTTCCCCTCCGCGCGGCGGATTTCCCCGGGGAGGACCTTCCGGCGCTCACGAGGGCGAGGATCGGCATCTACCAGCCCTGGCTGACGAACATGGATGAGGGATGGACGCGGCTCGTCATGGATAACGCCGGCGTGGAATACGTCGTCCTGCACAACGCCGATATCGGCTCGACGAAGGCGGACCTGCGGGCGAAGTACGACGTCATCATCCTTCCCGACATGGGGACGAACCCGATTGTCACCGGGAAATCGGGCGAGGAAGGCGGTTCGACCGAACCGGTCCTTGGCACGCCCGAACGTCCGGAGGAATACAGGGGCGGGATCGGCGAGGACGGCATTGCGGCCCTCCTGAAGTTCATCCGCGAGGGAGGAACGCTCCTCACCCTCGGCGAGGCGTCGCAGTTTGCCATCGACAAGCTGAGGCTCCCCGCGCGCGACGAGCTGAAGGGCGTGCCCAATTCTGTTTTCTATGCCCCCGGGACCATTCTCGGCATTTCCGTCGACACGGAAAACCCGCTGGCGTACGGCATGGCATCACTCGCCGACGCGTACTTCACCGAGAGCCAGGCGTTCAGGCTGCTCCCCTACACGAAACGAAGCCGGATCGTCGCTTCCTACCTCGAGGAGAACGTGCTGCGGAGCGGGTGGCTCCTGGGTGGGGAACGGATCATGGGGAAAGTCGCGATGGCGGAGGTCCCGGTGGAAAAGGGGAGGGTGGTGATGTATGGGTTCCGGGTCCAGCACCGGGCCCAGACGCTCGGCACGTTCAAGCTTTTCCTGAATGCCCTCTTCAGGAGGGACTGAAACGGTCCCGCGCCGGCGGCGGCGGCGTTCGTCCGTCGGCCGTCGTTACGGTCGTCATGGCGCCCTCCCGACGATCAATAGTGTGAGGTCGTCACGCCGCTTCGCCTCACCGACGAACCTGTCCACCACGTTGACCAGTTCCGTCCCGGCCATGTCGACCGGCGCTCCAACGTTGCGCTGCAGGATTTCGCGGATCCGCGGCTCCCCGAAGAAATCCCCCGCGACGTTCTGGGCCTCGCTCACGCCGTCGGAGTAGGCGCAGAGCAGCTCGCCGGCCCCGAGCGTCAGTTCCTGTTCCCGGTATTCTGCGGACGTCGTCAACCCGAGCGCCGCGCCACCCTTCGCCATGGCCTCGATGCCGCCCGCCCGCGCCACCAGCGGCGGGAAATGCCCGGCGTTCACGAGACGGATGCGCCCCGTCCCCGAAACGAGCTCGACGTACACCATGGACGCGAAGATGTTCTTGAGGCTGTCCCTGCAGAAGATCCTGTTGAGCTTCGAAGCCAGGTCGCTGAGCGACGTGAAATCTTCGGCGAGGGCCCTCACCGTCGCCTGCAGTTTCGCCATCAGCAGCGCCGCCCTCAACCCTTTCCCCGCCACGTCGCCGAGGACCACGCCCGCCCTGGCGTCGCCGAGACGGATGAAATCGACCAGGTCGCCTCCGACCTCGTTGGCCGAACGCGTGAAGAGCCAGAGGTTCCATCCGGGCAGGTGCGGGCTCCGCTCGGGCTGGAGGGCGTCCTGCACGACGCGGCCGGCTTCGAGTTCCTCCCTCGCCACGAGCTTGTCCTTGAGTTCGAGCATGAGGACGAGAATGAGACAGAGAGCTCCGATGAGGGTCGTGTTGACATGGACCTGGACGTCGGAACCCTCGTAGACGCTCGACCTGACGACGAGGACGAGGAGGACGCCGGCGACGAAGAGGATCCTGCGCGCAGGTGTGAGCCGGAACAACATCCCCTTGAGCATCCACCACGAGGAGAGCAGCCACCCCTTGACCGGGTTCATCCCCTCGAGTTTTTTCCTCCGGCCTTCATCGAGGAGGAATTCCCGCGTGTCGAGGATCTCGCGCCTGATCGAGTCGAGGATGTCGCCCCTCTGGATGTCCGATCTGAGGGTTTCGAATACTTTCTGCTCGGGTTTCCTGCCGGCGTTGTGGGAGGTCATCATGAAGATCTTCGATGGTATGTGTTGGACGCCTCTTCTGGTTATACGAAAAACGGAGGGTCGTGTTTCCACCGTTATTTAAGGTCTTTCCGCACGATTCCCGCCCATCGGGGGTCTGTCGGGAGAGGTACCGTCTCCGGGCTTGAAAATGAGCATGGCATTTCCCTTATTACACCCGCTCATCATCCATTTCAGAAAGGATCACCATCATGGGTAATAAAAACGTTCTTCGGCGCGATTTCCTCGGGCTTCTGGCGACCGGCGCCGCGGCCGCGGGAATCGGCGGGATGGCCGTCCCGGGATTGTCCCGGGCGAACGCCGCCCCCCTGTTTCAAAGCTCCTCATCGTCCGATTTCGATGCCTGGCTTGGGAAAATCAAGGGAACGCACAAGCAGGTCTATGACGCGACGCGCGTCAACCATGCGATGCCGCTGGCGTGGGCGCGCGTTTTCCTGATGACCAACGCCACCGTCGGCGTCCCCGAGGGCGAATGCATGTCCGTCGTCGTCGTCAGGCACGACGCCATACCGATGGCCATGGATACTCCGCTCTGGGAGAAGTACCACTTTGGTGAGATGTTCGAAGTCGAGAACGAGGAGACCAAGAAACCTCAGACGAAGAACATTTTTTACTCTGCGCCTCCCGGAACCTTCCCGCTCCCCGGCATGACCATCGAAGAGCTTCTGAAAGACGGCACTCTCTTCGGCGTATGCGACATGGCCCTTACCGTGTACAGTTCCATGGCCGCGAAAAAAATGAACATGGACGCCGCGGAAGTGAAGAAGGAATGGGTTGCGGGTGTCATGCCCGGCATCCAGATTGTGCCGTCCGGGGTGCTCGCCCTCAACAGGGCGCAGGAACTCGGATGTTCGTACGTCTACGCGGGGTAGGCGAAGAGGGGTTCTGCCCGCGCGGACCTTATCTCCCGCGCGTATAATAGATGGCGTCGGCTGGAATTTTTCCGTTCCGGTAATCCGAAAACCTGAACGGATAGGCGGGCCTGGGCTGCGTGCAGATGAAGAAGGCGACCTGCTGGGCCTCCTCGTCGGTGAGACTCCCGGGATCGATGTACG
>DATDQD010000164.1:0-7029 GCA_035292425.1 Bacteroidota bacterium | reverse complement strand
AGCATCGCGACCAGACCCTGCCGGAAATGATAAAACGGCAGAAACCTCCCCTCCCCGGGCCCTCCCCCCCCTTTCCGGTGCCTCATCACCAGCAGCACGAACGACACGAGCAGGCAGACGAAGACGGCCCCGTCGGCGGAGCCGAGCGTCTTCGCGATGTCGGCGGCCGTGCCGGCCATTTCCCCGGGACTGAACAGACTGCCGTGCTTCGCGCCGAACGTCGCCGGGAGGACGGTACCGAACTGCGCGTACGCGTAGACGGTCCACGGCAGGACGATCACGAGCCAGATCGAGACGGCCCTCACTCCCTCCTGCAGCGCGTGCGACGCGCCGACCGAATTGACGCGGAGGTCGAAGAGCAGAAGCCCCATGAGCAGCGACGCCTCGGGCCGGACCAGCGCGAGGAGCCCGAGCAGGCCCGCGGAGACGGGGTACTCGTTGCGGAGCAGGTACCGGAAAAACGCCAGCAGAAGGAAGACCGCGAGGGAGGTCTCGAGCCCGCTCCCCGCCCACCGGAGGAGCCACGCGTTCACCGAAAACGCCAGCGATGCGCAGAACGCAACGGCGACGTCGCGCGTCAGTTCGATCGCCACGAAAAAGAAGAGCACCACCGAAAGACTCGCGAAGAGGAGGTCCAGCACTTTTCCCAGAAGCGGGATGTCGGCTCCCGCCGCTCCCCCGGCCGATAATATGAGCAGCCAGAGCGGGCTGGTGAAGCCGTAACTCGGCTCGCCCGCGTTGAAACTGGGGCCGTTCCCCTGGGCCAGGTTCCGCGCGTACTGAAAATAGATATACGAGTCGTCCGTGGTGTAGGAGAAGTGCCCCGCCGCGGTGGCGTAAAAGATCACGACGAGCACGGCCATCACCGCGACGATGAAGGTCCTGCCCCAGGATTCCGGACCGGTCACTTCCACCCGCTGTCGTTGTTGGGAAAAACCGTACGCAGGAACGCCGAAAAATCGGCCACGCTCCCGAACCTGAAATCGGGGTCGGGCAGCATCGCCTTTCCCCCGGCGAAGGGGTCCCACGCCACCACCGCCACCGGTACGCCCGCCGTCCGCGCCGCGATGACGTCCGGGGCCGAGTCGCCCACCATCAGGACGGCCGCCGGCGGCAGCGCGTACGCCGCCAGGACCTTTCTGATCCCTTCGGCGGACGGCTTGTGGTTTTCGACGTCGTCGCCGGTGACGATCATGTCGAAATACCCGCTCAGGCCGAGCGCCGAGAGCGTCACCAGCGTGGTGCGCTTCCCCTTGCCGGTGAAAAGCGCCAGTATGACCCCCTGCGAACGCAAAAATTCCAGGATCTCCCTGATCCCCCGATGTTCGGCGGCCATTTCGGGGTGGCGTTTCAAATAGAACCGGTGGAATTCCTCTATTGCCCGGGGGGCATTCTCCCCACCGACGATGTTCCGGATCGCCACCTCCTCGGTCGGGCCGAACGTGGCCAGGATCTCGGGTTCGGACCAGGTCCTGCCGGTATAGCGCGAGGCGACGTGGTTGAACGAGGCGAAAATGAGCCTGCTGGTGTCGGCGAGGGTGCCGTCGAGATCGAAAATTACGCAGGAAATTTTCTTCATTGCGGTCAAATATATCAATAAATGGGGGAGAATGAAAATGATCAGGGGTCGCGCATGCGGGTCAGACGTCCCTGCGTAAGCAACCGGGGCGGTTCCCGGCGGGTAACCTCCGCCATTTTCCTTTACCTCTTTTTTTGTATATTAAGCAGTTTCAAACCCCTTCATTCCTAATATGATGAACCTCAGCGAAATCGAAAAACTCCTCGGAGCAGACGCCAGGAAACTCCTGGATTACACATGCAAAGGCATCCCGAAAGAGTCGCTCCACGTCCCGGGTCCCGATTACGTCGACAGGGTCTACGCGCTTTCGGACCGCCCCTCCCCCGTTCTCAAAAGCCTGAGCTGGATGATCCACCACGGGAGGCTTGCCCACACCGGGTACCTCTCGATCCTGCCGGTGGACCAGGGCATCGAACACTCCGCGGGGGCGTCGTTCTCCCCCAACCCGATCTATTTCGACCCCGAGAACATCGTCAGGCTGGCGCTCGAGGGGGGATGCAACGCGGTCGCCTCCACGCTCGGCGTGCTGGGAGCGGTCTCCCGGAAATATTCCCACAAGATTCCTTTCATCCTGAAATTCAACCACAACGAATTCCTCTCGTACCCGAACTCCTACGACCAGATCCTCTTCGGCCGGGTCAAACAGGCCTTCGACATGGGCGCGGTCGCGGTCGGGGCCACGATCTACTTCGGCTCCGCCGAATCGAAGCGGCAGATCCAGGAAGTGGGCATGATGTTCCAGCAGGCGCACGAACTCGGGATGGGCACGATCCTCTGGTGCTACCTGCGCAATCCGGCGTTTAAAACGGCCGAGAAGGACTACCACGTATCGGCCGACCTCACGGGCCAGGCAAACCACCTCGGCGTGACGCTCGAGGCGGACATCATCAAGCAGAAACTCCCCGAGAACAACGGCGGTTTCAACGCCCTCAAGTTCGGGAAGACCAGCAAGAAGGTATACGAGGAGCTGACCACCGACCACCCGATCGACCTCTGCCGCTACCAGGTCGCAAACTGCTACATGGGCAGAGCCGGCCTGATCAATTCGGGCGGCGAGTCGAAGGGCGCCTCCGACATGGCCGAGGCCGTCCGCACGGCGGTCATCAACAAGAGGGCCGGCGGCATGGGGCTCATCAGCGGGCGGAAGGCGTTCCAGAAGCCGATGAAGGAGGGCGTGGCGATCCTGAACGCGATCCAGGACGTGTACCTGAACAGGGAGATCACCGTCGCCTGAACGGCGGCGGCAACGCGGTGAAGACGATCCCGGTCGCCGGGGTCGTCTTTTTTATTCCACGGAAGGACGAAGGATCATGCCCGGCAAAAGCATTACATTAAAAAAACACGAAGACAAGCGGATCACGGACGGGCATCTCTGGGTGTTCAGCAACGAGATCGCCGAAATTTCGGGGGACCCGCAGGCCGCCGACATCGTGAGGGTCCGCATCCACGGCGGGAAGCCTCTCGGGTCCGGTTTCTACAACCCCCATTCACTCATCGCCTGCCGGATCGTGACCACGCTCGACGAGGAGATCGACTTCGCCTTCTTCCAGCGCCGGATCGCCGCCGCGCTGGAACTGAGGAGGAAGCTCTTTCCCTCCGCGGAATCCTTCCGCGTCGTCCACGGCGAAAGCGATTTCCTCCCCGGCCTCGTGATCGACAAGTTCAACGAGTTCGTCGCCGTCCAGACCTTCTCCTCCGGGATGGACTCGCGGCTCACGCTCATCTGCGACGTCATCGAATCGGTCCTGAAGCCGGCGGGCATCGTCGAACGGAACGAATCGCCGCTCCGGCTCCTGGAGGGACTTGAACTGAAAAAAGGGGTGCTGCGCGGATCGGTGTCGTCGACCACGGTCTCCGAGCACGGCATCAAGTTCGGCGTCGAACCGCTGGAGGGCCAGAAAACCGGATTTTTCCTCGACCAGCGGGAAAACCGGAAAGCCTTCCGGCGGTATGTCAAAAACGCCGACGTGCTGGATTGTTTTTGCAACGACGGGGGATTCGCCCTGAACGCCGCGTACGCCGGGGCGAAATCGGTAACCGGCGTGGACGATTCGGAAGAAACGGTGCAGAGGGCCGTCGCCAATGCAGCCCTCAACAAAATGTCGGAGAGCGTCCGGTTCGTGAAAATGGACGCCTTCGATTACCTCAGGGAGGCGGCCTCTTCCGGACGGACGTGGGACGCGATCAACCTCGACCCCCCGTCGTTTGCCAGGAACAGGAAATCGGTGCCCGCCGCGAAGAAGGGATACGCCGGGATCAATGCCTCGGCGTTGCGCCTCCTGCGCCCCGGGGGGATCCTGGCCACGTCGAGCTGTTCCCACCATATCGGGGAAGAGACGTTCCTCGAAATCCTGAAGCGCTCGGGAAAAGACGCCGGAAAGAAGGTCCGCCTGCTGGAATGGCGCGGCGCCGCCCCCGACCACCCGGTCCATCCCTCGATGCCGGAAACCAGGTACCTGAAATTCGCCGTTCTTTCGGTGGAATGAAGCGGGCTCCCCGCCCTTCTCCGGGGCGGCCGGGCGGAACGGCGTGCGGCCGTCACGCTGGCCGTTGACTTTCCTCCCGACCGGAATTATATTGACTGTATGGGCGTTATATTCACTGAACACCCGGGACCCGAACGATCATGCGACAAAAGATCTTCATCATTGCCCTCTCACTGGCCATCGCGGCCCCCGCGCTGCTGTCCCAGCCCCGCCCCGTGCTGAGCGGCCAGGACACCCTCGCGGAGGCCGGCGACGGCGCCCTGAGACCCAACTCCCTCGGGCTTGATTTCCTCCTGTCGAACGGCGGGTTCGGCCTCGGCACGTTCTACCGCCGCGAGTATTCGGACGAGTTCTCGGTGTTTTTCGACTTTTCGGTCTCCGAGGCCAAGGACGACGATGAAGTGCAGGTGTACAACTGGTACGGGCAGAGTTTCACGCTTGGGAAGGTGAACCGGTTCCTCGTCCTACCGCTCTATGTCGGCGTCCAGAAACGGCTTTTCAAGGATGACATCCTGGACAACTTCCGTCCCTACGTGAGCGCGGCCGCCGGCCCTACCATGATCTACGTCTTTCCCGAACGCGAGGAGTATTTCACCGCGATCGGCCGGGGACACCCCAAATACACCGCCGGCGGGTACGTCGCCGTGGGGGCGTATTTCGGATCCGAGAAATCGAACCTGCTCGGGCTGAACCTGCGGTATTACTTCGTCCCGTACCCCCCCGGGATCGAGGGCCTCAGCGGCGTTCAAAAGAAACAGTTCGGAGGATTCTTCATTACCCTCAATTTCGGCAGCGCCTGGTAAGGCGCGCCTCCCCCCGGCGCTTGGAGTAGTTGCATTCCCCTCCGGCTTCGACAAGCCTAAATAGTGCTTGAACGCTGTTTTTGCGGCCGACTCAACGATTGTCGACTGTGGGCTTGACAATCCCTCAACATTTCTCTATGATAGACAATCATCCCTTCGGCGCTCATTCCTGTCGGGTTTTTCCTCAGAAATAGGCGAGGTCCGAGCTACGATTGTTGAAAGGACGTTGTATCATATGAAACAGCCTTCTTGTTCTTTTCCGCGCTTCCTTCTTTTCCTCGTTCTCCTTCTCTTCCTCAAACACCCTCTCAGCGGACAGACCGAAGTTCGCACTGTTGCGCTTTTCGGAGAGGATGCTCCCGGTACGGCAGCCGGTACCACATTCTTCGATGATTTTCAGGGATATCGTCCGCCGGTCATTAACGACAGCGGGCGGGTGGCGTTCGTCGGCTTGTTGACAGGTCCCGGCGTCAATGACACGACGAAGCACGGAATCTGGGCGGAGAATCAATTCATGGATCTGCGGTTGGTCGTCCGCTCGGGGGATTCCACAGTTAATTTCCCCGGAACGATGTTTACCGATTTCGTCCCATTTCTCGGTGCCAATCCGGTATTTACCCTACCGATTTTCACGAAGTCCGGGAATGTCATGTTCCAGGCGCTCACCTCAAACCCGGCAGTTCCGAGTGGAATCTGGATCGCTGAGAACTTCCCGTTTCTTGATCCCGCCGTGAAGGCGTACGTCAGTCAACCTACTTTCCTTGCCCCTCCGCGCGAATTCATTGGATCGATTGGCTCGATCGCGCGTGTGAACGATCGTAATGAGGTGGTTTTCTCTAGCAACATTGGCGATCTCTTGTCCAACCAGACGTCACAGATCAGCCCGATCCTCCTCACCGGCCTAGATTATGACATGCCAGGAATTGGCACTGGTACCCGCCTCCAGAGCACATCAAGTATGATCATCACGGAGACAGGAACCGTTGCGCTCACCGGTACTTTCAGCCAAGGGGGTTTCGTTAATATCTACGCCATCGTCACGAGTCGTGGCGGAAGTTTGAACGCACCTTTTGTTTCCAACCAAACCTTACCCGGTATTCCTACTGACTATACGCTTGGAACGTTCTCAATCATCACGATGAACCGCTCGGAGCAACTCGCTTTCTCCAGTTTGCTCGCTCTCGGTGGAGGACTCACCACTTACCAGGGAATATGGGTGATGAGGGGCACCGGTGTCGAGGTTGTTGCGGTGTCCGGAATGCCGGTTGGGGGTGATACTTCGGTGATCTTTTCGGGATTCGCCAACGGGTTTAATCAGACCGGCACGCTCCATCTCACCGACGCCGGCGCCGTCGTCTTCTTCGCAACGGTTTATGGCGCCGGCATCACTGTCGACAACGATGGCGGCGTCTGGCAATGGAAGGATGGATCATTGCAATCGGTCGTGAGGGAAGGCGATCACGTACCGGGGCAAGATTCGGGTGTGGTGTTCTCTAATCTTGACAATCTTTCCCCTAATTTCTCCTATCCGGTGGTCAATGCCGCCGGCGATATCCTCGTTCTCGGGTACTTGAAAGGGCCGGGGATAACGACAGGCAACGACCTGTGTCTCTTCCTCTTTACGCGTGCGGGCGATTTCCACATAGCGCTTCGGGAAGGGACGATGATCGAAGTCCGTCCCGGCGACTCGCGGCCGCTCCGACTGATCGGTTACGGCGGGATGGGAACACGCGGCGCGGTTTCGACAGGCCAGGACGGCCGGCCAATGATCTTTAACGACAAAGGTGAGTTTGCCTGCCTTCTGGGATTTACAAATTTCGCTTACCATGGATACTTCGTCGTCGATGTTAACAAATATTTGCCGAGCCGCAGGCCGGTGAAGGTGTTGCATCGGGACAGCACGGGGACGCTGGTGGCCGTTGCGAACAGGGAGTTTGAAACAGGGTTCTTTTATAGTGGGAACGTCGATGATCCATACTCCTTTCTCCAGCGCCGCACAACCGACGATGAGGGCATTCTCTATCTGGACAGCATAATGTATCGTGAAGGAGACGAGTTTCTCCTGGTGCAACGTGCCCACCAGGAGGGGGCCGTCAAGGAGGGCCATGAAGCCGTGGATGGCGATATTTACTCGATCTGGTACGACAACCTCATCCCAGAC
>DATDQD010000163.1:0-4249 GCA_035292425.1 Bacteroidota bacterium | reverse complement strand
CAACGCGTACCGCGCGGGCGCCTCCGCGACGACGCGGTTCACAAAGGAAACGATCGCCGGCGGGAAGGTCCGGCTCACCGTCCATCCCCGCGAGGGATCGTTCGCCGGGATGAACGCGAGGAGATCGTACGTCATCAACTTCCCCGCGACGCTCCCCCCCGCTTCGGTGTCTGTGAACGGAAAATCATATTCCCGGTCAGAAAAACCCGAATCCGGCAGGTGGAACTACGATCCTTCCCGGCTCGGCGCTTCGATCGTCACGCCGCCGATGGATTGCGCCTCGGACGTCGTCGTCGAGGTGGGCTGGACGGGCGAAGAGATCGACGGCACATCCCTCCTGTCGGGCATGCAGGGAATGATCGGCCGGATGCCGGGGATTGTCGGGCGGATGAAAGACGAGGTGAACCTCCGGGACCAGATCGCCAATGCCCCCGCGTCCGTGCTCGCCGCGGGGGGCCTTGCGACAATGATCGGTTATGAACCTGAGCGTTGCCGCGACCTCATCCGCGCCTTCCGCGGGATGCTGCCCCGGCTCGTTGAAGACGTTGTCCGATATCCCGGCGGCGATCCCGCCGCGCTTGAACCCGTCGTCCACCTGCTCGCAGCCGACACGCTGATCACTGCTCGGCCCTCCATCATCCTTGAACACGAGTCTTCCCGACGGCCCGTCTCCGTGCGGATCGGGACGGTAACCCCGGGGGAGGTCGTCAGGTATACGCTCGACGGATCGGAACCGGAAAGCACCTCGAGCGCCTACGAGGGCCCGTTCACGCTCGGCCGCACCGCCGAGATCAGGTCCAGGACGTTCCGGCCCGGGATGATCACCGGGTTCAGTTCGACCGCCCGGTTTCAACTGGCGTTCGCGAAAAGCGTGTCGTACGCGCACCCCGGCAATCAAAAGTACGACGGTGGCGGAAACATGGCCCTCGCCGACGGCCGGTTCGGGAGCGTCAACGATTTTCGGGAGAACTGGGTGGGCATCCAGGGGGACGATCTCGTCGCGACGGTTGAACTCGATTCGCCCAGGACCGTCGCGTCGCTCGGCCTGCGCTGTCTCCAGGACCAGAGGAACTGGATCTTTCTCCCGGCCGGGATCGTCTTCGAGGTCTCCCGTGACGGCGTCAACTATGAAGCCGCCGCGCAGATCGAATCCGGGACGGAGAGCGCCGCGAGGGCCCCGCATCCCGCCGTGCTGACGCTCGGCTCGCGTGTCGGAAAATCCGGCGTCACGCACATCCGGATCAGGGCGAAAAGCGCAGGCGGGATACCGGCCTGGCATCCCTCCGCCGGGGAGAGGGCATGGGTGTTTGCGGACGAAATTATACTTGAATAGCCGGCGAGCGGGCAGTTGGGGCCACGATCGGGCCGGGGCGGTTGTGCCGGTGCGGCACTTGGCATTCCACCAGCGGTTATGTATATTTTTCACCCGGGCGAAAAGTTCTCCGGCCATGTCCGGACGAGCGCCGGACTCCCGGCCCGGTCATATTCCGTAAAGAATAATCATCAACGAAGGATGCACACCATGAGCGGACACGTCTACTGGGTACTCGAAACGAACATCAGGGAGGGCAAACTCGATGAACTAAAAATATTGATGAAGGAAATGGTCGATGCGACCAGGGCGAACGAGCCCGGGACGCTGAACTACGAGTGGACGATCAGCGATGACACTCGGAAATGCACGCTCTATGAGAGGTATGCCGACTCGGCCGCGGCGATGAAGCATATCATGTCGTTCGGAAAGAATTTTGCGGCGCGATTCACCTCCTGTCTCGAACCAAGGAAAATGGTGGTCCACGGCGCGCCCTCGGACGACGTGAAAAAGGCCCTCGCCGGTCAGGGAGCCTTGTTCATGGCGCCCTTCGGCGGGTTCGCGCGCTAGGTATCATCATCCCGGGCGGCGCCCGCGTGGACGCCGGTTTTCGTTCCAGCCCTCCTCCGGCCGCGTTTTTTCCATCATCGTCTGAAACATTTTCCCTCCCGTATCGTCAATAACTTCATGGTGCCTTTGTTGCAGTTTTCATGACCCCCCCATGGTACGCCGCATTCCGCCGATATCCCTGACTGTCCTCGCCGCCTTATTCATGATCGTCGATGATTCGCGACCGGACACGACCCCAAAAAACCTCCGCCTCCGGTCCACAGACGCCCCGATCAGCATCGACGGTTCTCCCGAGGCCGCGTGGGACGCGGCCGATTCCACCGAAGATTTCTTCCAGCTCCAGCCCTACTTCAGTAAACCCCCGTCCAGGCGGACGGTTGCCAGGGTCCTCACCACCGGCGAGGCGTTGTATTGCCTGATAATCTGCTATGCGCCGCGCGACGAGGTCCAGGTGAACACGGGCGTCGTGGACCAGTCCCGGGGCGACATGGTTTCGATCATGCTCGATACCTTCGACGACCGGCAGACAGCCTACAAGTTCGCCGTGACGGCGTCGGGCGTGAGGGCGGACTGCCGCCTCCTCGACGACGCCCGAAACCGCGACTACAGCTGGGACGGTGTCTGGACCGCGGCGACGCAGGTTTATGACTGGGGGTACGTCGTCGAAATGGAGGTGCCGTACAAGTCGATCAAGTTCAACCCGGCGCTCGAATCCTGGGGCCTCGATTTCGACCGCTGGCAGGCCCGCAACAGCGAAGACCTCTACTGGTGCGCGTACGAACAGAACGAGGGACAGCGCATATCGAAGTTCGGCAGGCTTCTCCTGGAGGAGTTCCGTCCCGGCGCGACCGGGCTGAACCTCGAGGTGTACCCGGTGGGCATCTCGAGGGCGACGCTCGCATCGGGCGACAGGTACGACACCGATCTCGATGCGGGCCTCGACCTCTTCTATAACCCCTCTGAAAAACTGACGCTGCAATTCACGGCGAACCCCGACTTCGCGCAGATCGAGGCGGACCCTTTCTCGTTCAACATCTCGCGGTACGAGACCTTCTTCGACGAACGCCGTCCGTTCTTCACCGCGGGCAACGAGGTCTTCATGGCCTCGGGGAGGGAGCGCAACAGCGGCTTCTACCGTCCCCTCGACCTGTTTTATTCCAGGAGGATCGGAAAACTCCTCCCCGACGGGCACGAGGTCCCGCTCCTGGTCGGCACCAAGGCCTTCGGAAAAGCGGGCGACTGGGACTACGGCGGGTTCTACGCGCTCACCGGCGATCAGGATTACATGGACGGCGACGACCCGGCCACGGAACACTCCGCCTCGTTCGTTTCGGGACGCGTCAAGAAAAGAATACTCGAAAACTCGTCGGTCGGCATGCTGTTCGTCGGCAGGCAGAGCGACGGCAACACCCATGGGGTGATCGACATCGACGGCGCGTTCCGCGCGCCCACCTACCAGCTCGCTTACCAGGCCGCGCGTTCCGTCGAGAACGGACGCGGGGATTTCGCGGGGTCGGCGGGATTCAGGTCGGTCACCGATAGTTGGATCCACCTCGTGAGGGCGAGGTACATCGGGAAGAATTTCGAGATCGGCCAGGTGGGATTCGTGCCCTGGCGCGGTACGGGGGAACTGGTGGCCATCACCGGCCCGCTCTGGAATTTCGAGACGGGAGCCCTGAGGGAGATGATGCTCTATTCCGGGTTTTCCCTCAACTACGAGAGGGCCGACAGCTACACGGACCGCGGGGGTCTCGTGGGCCTGAACATGGGCTTCCGCGACAACTGGGGATACGAGATCAACCTCAGCGCCGCGCGGAGCCGCGACACGGACATTCTCTACACGTCGTACGATGTGAACCTGAGCTCGTGGTTCAGCGTTTCCCCGTCGTGGTACGGCAACCTTTGGAGCGGGTATTCCAGGACGTATAATTTCTCGAGGGATTTCCTCGCCTTCTATTCGTGGGCGGGCCTGAGCGTCGGGTGGAACGCGCTGCAGACGCTCCAGCTCGGCACGTCGTACAATATGTTCATCGAGGGGAACCCCGCCGGCCGCATCGAGGACATTTCGTATAATGCGAGGCCGTATTTCTCGCTCACACCGTTCAACGACCTGAACGTGCGCGTGTACACCGATTACGTCTTCGTCCGCTCCACGGACCGGCTCGAGAACGTGATCGTCGGCCTCCTCTTTTCCTACAATTTCCTCCCGAAAAGCTGGATCTATTTTGCGATCAACGAGATCCGCAACCGGGAAACGGAATTTGACCCCTCGGGGAATCCCCTCTCCTCCCGGATGCACGTGGCCAACCGCGCGGGAGTACTGAAGGTAAAATATCTCTATTATTTTTAATACATTACCCCATGCCC
>DATDQD010000162.1:0-2689 GCA_035292425.1 Bacteroidota bacterium | reverse complement strand
GAGCCGGCCAGGTCGGGCCTGGAGCGGAGATAGTCCAGGACCGAAACGAGGTCATTCTTCTCGTAGTACCCGTACGTGCAGAAGAGTCCCTCGCTCTCTCCGTGGCACCTCGCGTCGTACAGAAACACGTCGTACCCGTTGTCCCGGAGGAAACGCGCCGGCAGGATCCCGTCGATCTTGCAATCGGCGACCCCGTGCAGGTAGACCACCGTGCCCCTGGCCGGGTGGTCGGATTTCACGAGCCACGAGTTGAGTTTTATGCCGTCGGAGGTCCGGATGATGATCTCCTCGTACCGGAGACCCGCCTGCTCGGGCGAGGAGGGCCGCCCGATGCCCCGGTAAAAATCCGCCGTCCGGCGTCGGGGTTTCAGGAGGAGCGTCGGGCCGACGACGAGAAGGATCACCGTGACCGTCATCAGGAAGATCACCAGCAACGCGATGACCAGGAGCAGGGTTATCATCGGGGAGGGCGGCGGGGGAGCATGGTTTCGTGCAAGGCTTTCGTCAATATATGAAGCCGGCCCGATTCGCGCAACTGCCTTGATTTTACGCTCACTTTTCTCTAATTTGAAGGCACACTCTCCCTAACCGCGTGCCGCATCGATTCCTCATCCGTGCCGGTTTTCTCCTGATGGTTTTCGCCGCACCGGCGGCTGCGAAATCGGCGCCCGTTTCGCCGCAGGATTCTCCGCCGGCCGATTCGGCCGTCACGGGCCGCCCGCGCGTCGGGCTGGTCCTGAGCGGGGGCGGGGGAAAGGGACTCGCGCAGATCGGGGTCCTTCGGAGCCTGGAGAAGCACCGCATCCCTGTCGACCTGATCGTAGGCGCAAGTTTCGGCAGCGTGGTCGGCGGGCTCATGGCCTCGGGATACACCGTCGCGGAGATCGAGAGCATCGCCGTCCTCACGAACTGGGCTGAACTCCTTTCCTTTTCGGAAGAGACGAAGCGCACCGACCTCTTCGTCACCCAGAGGGAGGCCTACGGGGTGGGGTACCTCGAAATCCGCTTCGACGGCCTGGAGCCGATCCTGCCCTCGGCGATCTCCGGGGGGCAGAGGCTCTCCAATTTCTTTTCGACGCTTACGCTCCGGGCGCCGTATCATCCCGGGCCCTCCTTCGACCGGCTGAAGATCCCCTTCCGCGCCGTCTCCACCGACCTCGTGACGGGCAGGCGCGTCGTGCTCGACGGCGGATCGCTCGCCGAGGCGATGCGGGCGAGCGTGACGGTCCCGCTGCTCTACGCCCCCCTCGAACGCGACTCGCTCTTCCTGGTCGACGGAGGCCTCGTTTCCAACATTCCCGTCGACGTGGCGAAATCGCTGGGATGCGGCCTCGTCATCGCCGTCAATACCACCAGTTCGATGCGCGGCCGAAATCAGATCGGCGCGCCGTGGGAGGTGGCGGACCAGATCATGACCATCATGATGCAGTCGCAGAACGCCCGCCAGCTTGCCATGGCCGATGTCGTCATCAGCCCCGCGACGGGGGACCGGATCGTCTCCGATTTTTCGGGGATCGATTCGCTGATCGCCGCGGGCGAACGGGCGGCCGACGCGGCTATCACACAGATCCTGGCCCTCCTCGGGGGAGGGGATGACCGGACGGAGCGGGACCCCGGGGGGCAGGTGAGCGTCGGCCGTCGGCGCGCCGCGGCGTGGGGAGAGGCCGCTTCCGGGGGGACGGACGGCGCCCTCTCGACCGCGGGGATGCGGCCCTCGCGGATCGTTTTTTCGGGGAATCGCATTATGCCCGACAGCGCCATCACGGGAGAATACGCCGGAGGTCCCGCGGAGGCCGACGCGTCCGCACGGATCGAGCGGGTCCTCAGGCTCTACCGCAGACGCGGCTTCTCGCTCGCCAGGATCGGCCCGGCATCGTACGATACGGCGACGGCCGTCCTCGCGCTGAGGATCGACGAGGGGCGGATCGGGAAAATCCGCTACGAGGGAAACGTCCGCACGAGGGATTACATCGTCCGGCGCGAGTTTCCCATGGAGGTGGGCGATATCTTCACCGTCGCACTGGCCGAGCGGGGCCTTACCAACATCAAGAGCACCGGCCTGTTCGAATACGTCCTCCTCGACGTCCGGTACGAAGACGACGAACCGGTCATCATTCTTCGCGTGAAGGAAAAAAGCTCAGGGCTCGCCCGGATCGGTTTCCGCGCGGACGAGACCTACGGGTTCGTCGGCGCGGTGACGCTCCGCGACGCGAATTTCCGCGGGGCCTGGGAGGACCTCAGCGTCACCGGACGGTACGGTGAGCGGTACCGGATGCTGATGGGGGAGTATGTCGTCAACCGGATCTTCCACAGCTACCTCACGCTGGAACTCCGGGCATACCTGAAATCGAAGGACATCGACGTGTACTCGGACGACCCCGCGGCCCCCGCCGGACAATTTGAAAGAATCGAAAAGGGGACCTACCGCGAAACCAAAAACGGATGGTCGCTCTCCTTCGGGAGCCACTTCGAACGGTTCGGCGACGTCAGCGCGGAGGTCCGCTCCGAGCGGCACCGGATCGGGGGAGTCACGGGGTCCGGGTTCGCCCCCGAAGCCTACGATTTCGTGAGCGTGCGCCTCCGGTCGATCGCGGACACCAAGGACAAGTTCCTTTTTCCGACCAGCGGGGTCTACCTGGCGCTGTCCTACGAATCGGCGTCCCGCCGGCTGGGGAGCGACATCGGCTTC
>DATDQD010000161.1:0-4122 GCA_035292425.1 Bacteroidota bacterium | reverse complement strand
GCCTTCTTCAGGGAATCCTGACGGTGCGTCAGTGTGACGTACGCGCCCATCCAGTCCCACGCGGGCGCATCGAGGAGGATGTCGAGCACCGAGTTCACGATGACGTTGAACGCGGCGCCCGATTCCTGGTTGGTGAGGACGGAGACCCCCGCCTTGAGCGCGGGGATCATTGTGACGCGGGAGACGTAGCCGGGCAGCCCGCCGGTGTGCGTCAGGATCTTCACGCCCCGGTAGTCGCGGGCGTTGAACCCCAGGGCGTAGCCGTTGAAGTTTGCCTGCGAGGGGGCCAGTTCCGGCGGAGCGTTCCCGAATGGTATGGGTGTTACGACCTTCCAGAGCTCGCGCGCCGTCGCCTGTGAGAAGAGGCGCTTCCCTTCCCCGCCCAGGCGGCCCGAATCGAGCTGGACGATCATCCACTTCGCCATGTCTTCGGCGTTGGAGTTGATGCCGCCGGCGGGATTGGTGTTGTCGCTCGCCATCGGCTTGATCACCC
This sequence comes from Bacteroidota bacterium, assembly GCA_035292425.1. Taxonomy (GTDB): domain Bacteria; phylum Bacteroidota; class Ignavibacteria; order UBA10030; family SZUA-254; genus SZUA-254. Next base: position 3,629 of record DATDQD010000161.1, on the reverse strand, counting down.
GCAGTGTCCCATCGACGATCGCGTGCGTGGCCGCAATGTTCCCCTGCTTCTCCGCGAGGGCATGCCGCACGTTGCTCGTCGCCATCCCGACCGGCTTGAGAATCCGTTTGGCGACGAAATCCTCCCACGATTTTCCGGAGACGGCCTCGATGACCTCGCCCGCGACCACATACAGCACGTTGTCGTACGCGTACGCGGAGCGGAAACTTGTCGAGAGCGGGATGAACCGGAGGCGGCGCGCGACCTCCTTCCGCCCGTATGTCGAGGGCGGCCACCAGAGGAGGTCCCCCGCGCCGAGCCCGAGGCCGCTGCGGTGCACCAGTAAATCGCGGATCGTCATCTCGCGGGTAACGTAAGGGTCGGAGAGCTGGAACCAGGGGAGGTAATCGATCACCCTGCCATCCCACTGGAGCTTCCCTTCTTCTATAAGAATGCCGAGAGCCGTCGCCGTGAAGGCCTTGGTGTTCGAGGCGATGCCGAAGCGCGTCCGGCTGTCGATTGGCGAGGGGTCGCCCAGTTTCTTTATACCGTACCCTTTCGCGAGCAGTGTTTTGCCATCCTTCACGACGGCGAGGCTCACGCCCGGGACCTGGAATTCCCTCATCACCCGTCCGACGAGGGAATCGACTCCTGCTTCGGTCCACTCTCTCCCCTGAGCGAACGCGCCCGTGACGATACCGAAGGCGAGGAGTACCGTGGAGCAGCGCTTCATACGATCGCGAAGAGGTCGCTTTCGCGCATGATCAGATAGTCCTTCCCCTCGACGGTCACTTCCGTCCCGGAGTATTTTCCGTAGAGGACCTTGTCCCCCTTCTTGACTTCCATCGGGATGACCTTGCCGTCGTCGCCGCGCCTGCCCGGCCCGACCGCGACGACCTCGCCCAGCACCGGCTTTTCCTTCGCCGTGTCGGGGACGATGATGCCCCCCCTGGTTTTTTCTTCGGCCGGGGAAGGCTTCACGACGACCCTGTCGGCCAGCGGTTTCATTTTCATGGTGGTGCTCCTGTAGATTTATGAATGCGCAAATATAGCGACGGCGCGAGAGAGATGCAAAACGGTTCAGCGGTCGCGGCCGCCCCTGCCGGCGATCACCAGGACGAACTCCCCGCGGATCCGGGTTTTCGTAAAATGTTCGATCACCTCCGGGATGGTGCCGCGCACGACCTCCTCGAATTTTTTCGTGATCTCCCGCGCGACCGAAATCCTCCGGTCGCCGAAGGCCTTCTTCAGGTCGGCCAGCGTCCGGAGAAGTCTGTGTGGCGACTCATACAAAACGATAGTGCGCTCCTCCTTCGCCAGCTCTTGGAGCCTGGCGGTCCGCCCTTTTTTCACGGGGAGGAATCCCTCGAACACGAAGCTCCCGATCGGCAGGCCGCTCACGATCAGCGCGGGGAGGAAGGCCGTCGGTCCCGGGATGGCCACAATTGGAATGTCAGCGTCGATGGCCGCAGAGATCAGCCGCCATGCGGGGTCGGAGATGCCGGGGGTCCCGGCGTCGGAGACCACCGCGATCGCGCGTCCCTCCTTCAGCTTCGAGACGAGATCCGGCACTCGGCGCGCCTCGTTATAACTGAAGTAGCTCAGCATCGGCTTTTTGATGCCGAAATGCTTCAGGAGATTGCCGGTGGTCCTGGTGTCCTCGGCGGCGATGAGATCGACCCCGGCGAGGACCGCCAGGGCGCGGACGGAGATGTCCTCGAGGTTCCCGATCGGCGTGCTGACGATATAAAGGGTTCCAGGAGAGACCACGGGGAGGGGTCCCGCACCGGCAGCGGATACGGCATCGGATGTCGGCCCGTTCCCCGGCGGGTCCCCGCTCATATCCCCCGGTCCCCGGGGTGGCGGAAGTCGATGGTGACGGTCCGGTTGGAAATCTTCGCGACGAGCGGGGGGCGGCGCTTGAACTGGTTGAGGCGGATTTTCTCCCGGACCTTCGCGATGAAGTGTTTCTCGAACCCGCTCGCCGCCAGGTCCGCTTCGTTCCGCTGTTCGTCGATCATCCGGAAGAGGAGCCGGTCGACGAGTTTGTAGCTGAACCCGAGTTCATCCTCGTCGGTCTGTCCTTCCCAGAGGTCGGCGGTCGGTTTCTTTTCGACAATGGCCCGGGGCACGCCGAGGGCGGCGGCCAGTTCCCACACCTGCGTCTTATAGAGGTCGCCGATCGGGTTGATGCCGCAGGCCGTGTCGCCGTGGAGCGTCCCGTACCCGAGGAGGATTTCGGTCTTGTTGCTCGTGCCGACGACGATCGCCCTGTCGCGCGCCGAAAGATCATAGAGGACGATCATCCTCGCCCTCGCCATCAGGTTCCCCCTCCGGACGCGGTCCATCTTCTGGTCGCGGGCAAGGAACGCGTCCACCATCGGGGAAATATCAACCGTTTCCGATTTGACGCCCAGGTGTGCGAGGACCTGCGCGGCGTCCTTCGCGCTCGCCGGACTGCTGGAGGAATAGGGCATCATCACCCCCAGGACGTTCTCCGGCCCCAAGGCCCCGGCCGCGATTGTCACGGCGACGGCCGAATCCACCCCTCCCGAGACGCCGACGACGGCCCGTTCGAACCCGGCGTTGCGGGATTCGTCACGCACGAATTGGACCAGGAGCTGACGGACGTGGTCGTAATTGAGCGTGAAGCCCGATTCGGGGGAGGAGGAAGTTTCCATGGGAGCGGATATTGTTGCGAAAAGATAAGAAAAAAGTCGGCCCATTGCCACAACGCGTATTCCGGCCGTTTTTTGGATATCGGCGCGATCTTTCATATTTTTATACTATGCGTTGCCTTATTCAGCATTTTACCGGTCACCCGATGCGCACGCTGACGCTCTTCCTGCTCTCTCTCTCCCTCGGTTCATTTGCGTACGCGGATTCCCCCGCCCGGCTGGGGAAATTACTCTCGAAAAAATATCTTACAATGCGGGAATCGGAAACTGCCGTTGTACTTGTCTATTTAAAAGACAAGGGCGCCCGCGGGAAGAAGGAACTCTATTCTGCGGCCGATCTCGTCGCTCCCAAATCGATCGCCCGGCGGGCGAGGGTCAGGAAAGAAGCCGAGATTTTCACCGAACAGGACCTCCCGGTGGACCGCTCCTACATCGCCGCGATCTCCGGGATCGTCACCCGCACCAGGCACGCATTGAAATGGTTCAACGCGGTGAGCGCGGAGGTCACGAAAAGCCAAATCGATGCGCTCAGCCGACTCCCCTTCGTGGACAATATAGAGCTCGTCGGACGCTGGAGAGGGACCCCGGAACCGGAACAACCCGATCTCAAGACCGGCCCGGCGCCCGATGAACTCTCCGCCGCGAACCTGCTCGACTACGGCGCATCCTTCATCCAGAACAATCAGATCGACGTCCCCCAGGTCCACGACCTGGGAATCTTCGGAGCGGGCGTGACCGTGGGGGTCTTCGACAACGGCTTCCGGCTCCTGACGCACGAGTCGTTCGACTCCATGAACATCATCGCGCAGTACGATTTCGTGGACCACAAGGTGAGCGTGGTCCCGAACAACCCCTCGGTGGGGTTCGGCTCCCACGGGGTGAACACCCTCTCGACGATCGGCGGATACAGGTCCGGCCAGCTCATCGGGCCGGCCTTCCGCGCGGACTACATCCTCGCCCGCACCGAGAACG
>DATDQD010000160.1:0-15465 GCA_035292425.1 Bacteroidota bacterium | reverse complement strand
GAAGAGATACGCGGGAAGTTCGAGCAGCTGGAAAAAGACAAAAATCGGTATCAGCGTCAGGACGCGCGCCCTCGGGAAGAGGATGACGTACGCCCCCAGCACGCCGGCGATGGCCCCGCTGGCCCCCACCATCGGGACGGCGGACGAAGGATCGGCCAGGACCTGCGTCCCCGCGGCCGCCGCTCCGGCGAACGCGTAAAAGAACAGAAACCTGCCGTGCCCGAACTGGTCCTCGATGTTGTCCCCGAAGACGTAGAGGAAGAGCATGTTCCCGAGGAGATGCATCCATCCCCCGTGGAGGAACATCGACGTCAGGAACGAAAGGTACGCCCCTGCGTCCACACCGGCGGAATCGAGGGCGGCGCTCACCCGATGGGGGACCACGCCGAAATTCAATATAAATTCCGGGAGCGACGCCCCGAGCGAGAGCTCGAAGAGGAAGGCGGCCGCGTTCAGCCCGATGAGCATATAGGTGACGAAGGGGCGCGAACGCGAGGGGTTCGTGTCGCGAAGTGGTATCATGGCATCGTCCCGGGTGCCCGGGTCATGGCTGCGGGGACATCAGTCCAGCCGGGGAGCCAGCCAGGCGATCATGTCGTTCAGGCTTTCCTCGTTGATCTGGTGCCCCATGTCGTACTCCCGGTACGTGACCTTCGCGCCGTGGTTTTCCAGAATCTCTTTCGCGCGCCTGCTGTAGGCGTAGGGGATCACGGGATCGTAGATACCATGCGCGATGAAAAACGGCTTTCCCTTCACCCCCTCCCACCTGAACTCCATCCCCGAATCCTCCGGAACGAAGCCGCTGTTGGCGATGACGCCGGCCAGCAGGTCCGTCCGGGTAAGAGCGATGGCGAATGCCATGCTCGAACCCATGCTGAAACCGCAGCAGAAGGTCCTCGCCGGGTCGAAATCGTACTGCTCCCTGGCTTCGACAAGGAACGTACGCAACTTTCCGTAGCTTTCCAGGAACATCGTGCGGTCCGGTTTGCCGATCTCCTCGAGGTCGTACCAGGTGTACCCTCCCCCGAGCGAGAAAGAAAAGGGCGCCCTCGCGGAGACGATGAAGAGGCGGTCGTCGAAATATTCGGAGAGTCCGAGGAGGTCGTCCTCGTCGGCGCCCCTGCCGTGGAGCATGATCAGGGCCGGCGGTTTCCCGGCCGAAGACCTCCGGGGCCGGAGAAACTTATGGAAGAGCGTCAGTTTCTGCGACGGCTTCATGGCGGTTCACACCCAGGCGACGTCTTCGAATTTCCTGATCTGTTCCCGCGAACGCGGCAGCCGGCCCTCGCACCTCGGTGCGCAGTCGAGTATTTTCCCCGGATTGAGGATCATGTTCGGGTCCATCAGTTCTTTCAGTTTTCTCATCATCATCATGGAGGGCGAGCCCACCATTTTTTCCAGGAGCGGTTTTTTGTACAGCCCGACGCCGTGCTCGCCCGTGATCGTCCCCCCGAGGGCGATGGCCGCTTCTTCGACCTCCATGACCGTCCTGTGCGCCCTCCTGAACTCTTCCGGGTTCCCCTCGTCGGTCAGGTAATTGGGATGGAGGTTGCCGTCGCCCGCATGGCCGAATGTCCCGATGAGGATGTCGTTCCTGCGGCCGATTTCGGTTATGGCCCGGACAAGGTTCGCCAGCTCGGAGCGCGGAACGGCGACGTCCTCCATCAGCGTCGTCGGCCTGAGGCGTGCCAGCGACGTGAACGCCGAACGCCTCGCGATCTTCAGCCTGTCCGATTCCGCCGCCGTCGCGGCGAGCGAGATCCCGGCGGCGCCGCACTCCCTGAAGATCCCCGCGATGCGCGCGCTCTCCTGCTCGACCGCCCCGGCATGCCCGTCGGTTTCCGCCAGGAGCATGGCGCCGGCCCCGGTGGGGAGCCCCAGATGCGCGTACGCTTCCACGCAGCGGATGGTGGTATCGTCAAGGAATTCGAGCATCGCCGGGAGGATGCGCGCCGAAATCACGGCCGACACCGCCGCCGCGGCCGACTCCATCGTCGGGAATGATGCCAGGAGGGTCCTGGAGGTTTCCGGTTTCGGGACGATCCGGAGGAGGATTTTCGTAATAATGCCGAGTGTCCCCTCCGACCCGACCAGGACGTCCCGGAGGTTGTATCCTGCGACGTCCTTCGCGGATTTACCCCCCGTCCAGAGGATCTCGCCGGTGGGCAGGACCACCTCGAGCCCCATGACGTAGTTCTTCGTGACGCCGTATTTCAGGCCCCTCAGACCCCCCGCGTTTTCAGCCACGTTCCCCCCCAGCGTTGAAATGGACGCGCTCCCCGGATCGGGCGGGTAGATGAAACCTAATGCGTCGACCTCCTGCTGCAGCCTGGCGGTAATGACCCCCGGTTCCACGGTCGCGGTCTGGTTTGCGGCGTCGATCTCAATGATCCGGTTGCGGTGGCCGGTCAACACGACGACGGAACCCTCCACCGGGAGAGCGCCCCCGCTCAGTCCCGTTCCGGAGCCGCGGGGGACGAGCGGGGTCTGCGTTTCGTTGGCGAGGAGCATGATCCGGCTGACCTCCTCCGCCGAGGAGGGGCGGACCACGCAGAGCGGGAGTTGCGGCGGGAGCGCGGTGCCGTCATACGAATAGGCCACCAGGGCCTCCGGGGAATCGAACACGTTGCCGTGACCGACGATCTCTCCCAGACGGCGTACGATGGTGCGCGTGCTCATGGTGTCCGAAACGTACGGAGAGGCCGGTTGAAATGCAAGACGGCCGCTGCCGGCGAATTGCCGGATGACGGGTCCGGGTTGATCAGGAAGTCAGGATCGGCCGGCCGACGGCGGCGGCGACGGCGGAGACCTCCCGCACCAGGAGTTCGAAGCGTTCGGGCGTGAGCGATTGTTCGCCGTCCGAGAAGGCCTCGGCGGGCCTGGGATGAACCTCGACGATCAGTCCGTCGGCCCCTGCGGCGACCGCCGCCCTGCTCATCGGGATGATGAGGTCGTGGCGGCCGGTCCCGTGGCTCGGGTCGACAATGATCGGGAGATGGGAAGCCGATTTCACCGCCGGGACGACGTTCAGGTCGAGCGTGTTCCTCGAATAATCGACGAAGGTCCTGATGCCCCGTTCGCAGAGCACGACGTCGGGGTTGCCGCCGGAAAGGATGTATTCGGCGCTCATCAGGAACTCCACGAGCGTCGCGGAAAAATGCCGCTTCAGGAGGACCGGTTTCCGGATCCTGGAGAGAGCCCGGAGCAGGTTCGTGTTGTGCATGTTGCGCGCGCCGACCTGAAGCATGTCGGCGTATTCCGCCACCATCGGGACGTCCTGCGATTCCATCACCTCGGTGACGATGCCGAGCCCGGTCTTTTCCCTCGCGGCCGCGAGGAGTTTCAGCCCCGCCTCGCCGAGCCCCTGGAAGGCGTAGGGGCTGGTGCGCGGTTTATATGCCCCGCCCCTGAGCAGCGTGGCGCCCGCCTTGCGGACGGCGGAGGCGGTCTCCACGAGCTGCTCCTCCGATTCCACCGAGCAGGGACCGGCGATGAGAACGACCTGCTTTCCTCCGATGGGCACGCCGCGTACGTTCACGATCGTATCCGCCGGCCGGAATTCCCGGCTGGCGAGCTTGTACGGTTTCAGGACGGGTATGACGTTCTCCACGCCGGGGAGGAGCAGGAAGGATTCCCTCCTGACGTTCCTCTCGTCGCCGATGATGCCGACGATGGTCCGCTCGACGCCCTTCGAGAGATGCGCCGTGAGTCCCGCTTCCTCGATCTTCCTGACGACCGTGCCGATCTGTTCTTCTGTGGCCGAGGCCCTGATGACGATGATCATCTGCGCTGTCCGAAAAAGAAAACCCCGCCCCGAGGGGCAGGGTTTGCAAAAACCGTATTGCCCGGAGATACCCTCCCGGAAAGTCCTTATTTTACCACATTCATTTTCTTCGTTTCGACGTACGTCCCCGAGACGATCCTGTAGATGTACATCCCGCTCGGAAGTCCCTCCGCGTCGAACGACGCCTCATAGGTCCCCGGGCTCATCTGCCGATCGACAAGCGTGGCGATCTCCCGCCCGAGCAGGTCGTAGACGTTCATGGAAACGTGACCCGTCGACGGAACCGCGAACGTGATGGTGGTGGATGGATTGAAGGGATTCGGGTAATTCTGTGAGAGCGCGAAGCCCTCCGGCACGGCCGGCGACACCTGCCGGACGTCGGAAGTTCCCACCCTCACGCTGTAATTGAGCGATCTCACTTCGGCCGTGCCCCCCGCGTAGTTTGAGTCGGGCTGGTCGACGGAGAAAAGCGTGCCGTCCAGGCTGATATAGAAAACGCTGACCTCCTTATCGCGACTGGAGAAAACCCCTCCGCTGTAATTTTCCATGACCTGCGTCTGTGTGCCCCGGAGGCATGACACGAGCACCGTCTTCGGAGCGCCCTCCCCGGCGAGCACGAGCGGGTAGGTGATGTCCCCCCACCCGTCGCATGCGATGTCCGTGGTCGTCACGGTGTAATCATTGTTGATGGGATCGGCGACCACGGTATCCACGCCGGTCCGGCTCGTTCCGTAGGTCAGCGGCAACGGGATCAGGATCTGCATCGGGGAGTTTTTCTCCACGATGGTGGTGTCGATGAATGGGGGAAAGAGCTGGCGGGAATAGGTCCCGAGCTGGTAGAATCCGTCCGATTGCAGCCGCATGTAGATGACCACCGTGAGCTCGGCGCCGGGGAACGGCACAATGACAATCGGCGAGCAGAGGGTTGCCGTGGGAAAATTAGACGCGCCCGGCTGACCGGCAGGATCGACGAAATTCATCGACGCTGAATCCTTGCTCTCCTCGGTGGGGAGCGCGCTGAAGTCGAAGGTCTGCATCGATCCGGACATCGATCCCAGGTTCACCACCGGGTACGGAAGGTATGTCATGAAATATTCCATCCGTTTCGAGTTCACAAGGACGCTCTGCATGTCGGTCTGGTTGATCGTGATCTGCGCTTCGGCGGCAGTCCCGGCAATCAGCAGGGCAATGAGGAACAGAGAAACCGAGACCAAGCGGTTCATTGGCATATCCCTTTCATAAGATGATGGTGAATTGATGTCGGCACGGGCGGTGTGCCGCAAAGCCGCGGTAGTATAGCAAAGTAGCGGGTGAAAATCAAACGGGCGGCGGCGGGAGGAGAATGCCAGTCTCGCTGTTCCGGGCGGAATGGGATGGGATGGAATCGTCCGGGGTCAGGACGTCCAAATACCGGGAGCGGCCTCCGGGGGCGTCCCCCGCCGCGAAGTCCCCTCTCCTCCGGCGACCGGATGCAGTGAATGATACCCGTGGAGGCAATTCCGGCAGGTTTTCCTGGATCCCAGGAATGCGGGTGAGTGCTCCCAGATTTTCCGGAAATCGTACCCGACCTCCCGGAGGGTTGTGCGCCTGTCGGGATTTCCCCCGCAGAGCTGGACCCGGCCCGTTTCGTCGATGAAGGCGTATGATTTCCCGGCCAGGCAGTTGTATTCCCACGATCCCCGGTGTCCGCCGTCCTGGGCAGACTCTCCGGGGCGATGGGAATGGTGCACGAATTTCACGCACTGGGGCGAGATGATCATCGTGGCGGGACTGTATTCTTTCATCGTCGCGAACCGCTCGATGAACTCGTCAACCGGTCGACCGTCCTTCGGTTTCGTGCCCTTCCCCATGTCGAACCTCAGGTGGCAGTAGAGTCCCCGGGCGGAGCGGCGGACGGCATAATCATGGATGAGAGCCAGTGTCCTGATATCCGGGCCGGTCGCGGTGAAAACCATGTGCGTCTCGTACCCCGACTTTTCGAGACGGTTGAGGCAATCCTCAAGCTCAGCGAAGAAGGGCGAGGTCTCGATGCGCGCGTCCGAATTGTCCCTGATCGACTCGCTGATCTTCACCCTGAAGATCCTCTCGCCGAAATGCGCGTACGTCTCGAGGACCTCGTCGGTGAGTTCCGCAGGCGTCACCTCGACGATCATTTTCAGTCCGAGGGCGCGGCCGTAGTCGAGAATTTCAGGAAGGCGCGGATACCGGTCGAGAATCCGGTCGCCGGTCAGCACGACGATCGGCTTCGCGGTACGCGCGATGGAATCGATGACGAGCATGCATTCGCTCGTGTTGAGAGGCTCACCGTGGCGTGTCCCGCTGTCGCGGGGCGTCTCCGTTTCGTGTCCATCGGGCCCGGGTGCGATTTGCCAGATGATGATCCGGGGAAGTTCCGGGGCTCCGTCGGGGGTCCGGGTTTTCGAAGGATACACAGACGCGGAGTTCATGATGGGTTATGATGTGATGGCACATTCCACCACTGATTAAAACCTCAAGAATTATGCCAGACTGAAAATGCCCGATATAACGCGAATCGGTGAGATTCATCCGGTGGTTATCATTCCTGAGATGGTCCGGTGGGTCGAAATAGACAGAAATGAGACCCCTGAGTGCCCGGTCGGGGGTTGAATGGCCGGGCCGGCGGTGGGGGGTGACCCCGGGAACAGGCTTCCGCGTCAGACGAGCCGGACGAGAGTGTAATGTTTGTTCCCTTTCCTGAAGACGAGGAATTTCCCGTGGAGGCAGGCTTCCTGGTTCACGGCGGCGGCCGCGGAGCTCACCCTGACGTTATTGAGGTAGATCCCTCCCCCCTCGATGGCCCTCCGGGCCTCGCCCTTCGAACCGGCGACCCCCGCCGCGACGAGCAGGTCAACGACCGGAACCGACCCGGAGGTCAGGGCCGAGCGCGGATATTCGCACGCCGGGACGTCCGAAAAGATTTCGAGCAATTCATTCTCGGGCACACCGCCGATCTCCGCCCCGAAAAATATCCCGGACGCGCGGATCGCCTGGGCCAGCCCGGACTCCCCGTGGAGCATCGACGTCACCGCGGAGGCAAGTTCCCGGTGCGCGACCCGTTTCGACGGTTCCTTCTCCAGCGACCCCGCGAGGCCGCCGATTTCCTCCTGCGCCAAGAGCGTGAAAAATTTCAGGTATTGCACGACGTCCTTGTCGTCGGTGTTCAGCCAGAACTGATAGAAACGGTAGGGGGAGGTCCGCGCCGGATCGAGCCATACCGTCCCCTCCCCGGTCTTGCCGAACTTCGCCCCGGCCGACGTCGTGATGAGCGGGTAGACGATACCGTGCACTTCGCGCGATCTGGTTTTCCTGATCAGGTCGATGCCGGAGAGGATGTTTCCCCACTGGTCGCTCCCCCCCATCTGCAGGGTGCACCCGTATCGGTCGAAGAGCGCGAGGTAATCGTACGCCTGGAAGACGGAATAGCTGAACTCGGTATAGGAAATCCCCTGCTCCTTCGCGATCCTCGATTTCACCGAATCCCTGGCGAGCATCTCGGTGACGGAAAAAAACTTTCCGACGTCCCTGAGGAAATCCATCATCCTCAGCGACGAAAGCCAGTCGGCGTTGTTCACGATCAGGGCAGGGTTTCCCGGCCGCTGGAAATCGAGGAACTGGGAGAGCTGAGCGCGGATCCCCCCGAGGTTCGCCTCGATCTCCCCGGGGGAAAGAAGGTTTCGTTCCTGGGATTTCCCGCTCGGGTCGCCGATCATGCCCGTCCCGCCTCCGGCGATGGCGATCGGACGGTGGCCGCAGCGCTGGAGGTGGACCAGCCCCATGATCGGCAGGAGTGAACCGACGTGGAGACTCGGCGCGGTCGGGTCGAAGCCGATATACCCCGTAACCTGACCGGCCGCGAGGTGTCCCCTGACGCCGGGAGTGGCGCTGTGGAGGAAGCCCCTCCATTCGAGCTCGGTGAGGAAATCCGCGTACTGCTTACCGTTCATGGCCGATCAAAGTAGCATCTTCGTCGTGAAAAAGCAAAAATCCGGTTGCGCGTCACGGGGAAATTCCGTACCATGAGCCGCTCTGAATCACGTCAGGACAAAGGTCGACGATATGGCTTTATTGCAGGACGAACCGATGCTCTCCGCCCGCAGGGTGCTGCTGACGGGGATACCATTATTCATCGCCGCAGTGGCGATTTCCCTCATCACCCACCGGCAGGCTCACCGGTTCGGGGAAGCCGCGTTCTGCAACGATCCGTCTCCCGCCGTCCTGCCGGTCATTTCGCTCATGAACCTTGAGAGCCCCGCCGGCACCTGCGGGATGTCCGCGCTTGCCGGCCAGTCATGGACCTTCGGCCTCGCCATCCTCTCCTTCGCCCTCCTCCTGCGCTACCCGCGGAACCTCTTCCTCATGTCGATGGCCTTCATCAACGCCACGGCGAGACTGCCTGAGGCGGTGACCGTCTTCCTCCAGTACCTGATCCACAGCCGGACCGTACTCCACGTCGACGAATCGGTCTCTCTCACACTCATCGGTCTGACCGACCCGACGATCCCCACGGTGATCATGTGCTTCTACTCGCTGCTGCTGCTCTTTTTCTCCATCATCGTCGTCCACGACGTCAAAGCCGTCCGTTACAAGTGGACGATCGCCCTCGGCCTCTTCGCGGCCATGGGATTCATCGAAACCGGCGTGATGTGGATACTGAGGCCCGTGCTGGCGGCCTGAATCTCCCGGACCCTACCGATTCAGGACAAGGTCCGCGGCGGCATACCCGCTGACGACGGCCCCTTCGATGGTTGCCGGTAGACCGGTGTCGGTCCAGTCCCCCGCAAGAAACAATCCCCTCACCGGCGACGCCGCAGCCGGCCGGGACGCCTCCGCCGCGGGAGTGGGGGAAAAAGTCGCCCTCTTCTCCTTGATCACGACCGCATGAACAAGCCCGGCGCGCGCCGCCCCCGGGAAGACCGACCGGAGTTCTCCCGCCGCAAGTTCGGCGAGGGATGCCGGAGACACGGCCATCACGTCGCGCGCCGCGCTGATCACGCACGAGACGCACCCCCCTTTCCCCCCCCCTTCCCCCAGGATCGCCCTCCGGTTGAACACCCACTGGACAGTCCTCCCGATGGTCCCCAGGACCTCCCCCTCCATGAACGCGCGGTCGAACCAGAGATTGATCGACACGATCGGAGAGGGGGTGATCGTACGGGCGGCGGCCAGGATCGGCGCGGTGGCCCCATCCGCGGGGAGGATCGCCGCGAGCGCCCATGGGGGGACGGAGCTGATGACGCTTCCTCCCCCGACAAGTCCGCCGTCCCGGAGATACACCCCGTCGGTCCCCCGTCCGGTCAACGCGATCCCGTCGACGGGGGTTTTCAACCTGACCAGGGAACCCCTCGATTCGAGGAACCTCACCGCGCCCCGGACGTAGAGCTCCGTCTGCCCGACGGTGGGGATCAACATCCGGCTGTCGGCGTTTTTCTCGAGGAAAGTCCTGCGCATGGCGCGGGCGAAGAGTAGCGCCGAGGCTGCATCGGGCCTCTCGTTCATCACGGACACGGAGATCGGATCCCAGAAACAGTGGCGAGAATTCCGGTCCTGCCCCATCATCGTGAGCCACTCGTCGACCGTCAGGGATTCGATGGATTTCGCCTTTGCCGGGGTCCACGAACTCAGCCATTTCCCCGCGCGCAGGAGGTCGGCCTTCTCTCTCACGGAGAGGAAGCGATACTTCAGGATCCCGGCGGTGAGATCGAGAGGCGCCGGAAGGGAGGCCATCCGGAGTGTGGCAAAACCCCGGTCGGGGTGATGAAACGGGAGCGTCAGGGAGGGTTCGGCCCTGAGGCGATGCGAAGTGCCGATCACACCGAGGTAGTGGAGCAGCGCGCGGTACGACCCGAGCAGGACATGCTGCCCGTTGTCGACCGTCTCCCCCGTCGTCGCGTCGCGGTAGGAGTAACAGCGCCCGCCCAGCTTCGGTGACTGCTCGAAGAGGGCCACCCGGCCGCCGCCGGCCGATATTTTCACGGCCGCGGCCAGGCCGCTCAGGCCGCCGCCGATGATGACGGCATCGTACGTCATGCCGGGAAAAATTTTCCCAGGACGCCGTACCTGAAGGCGACAGCGAGTTGCGCCGGCCGGGAGATGCGGATTGTTCCCCCGAGGACGTCGTACCCCGAGTTCCGGATCTTCCGCAGCGTACGGTGATAGATTTCTTCCATGATCTTCGCGGGCCTCATGGCGCGGAGGTCCGATGCCTCCAGCACCGAGCCTGCCTTCGAATAATAGTCCTCCGCCCGGGACGCCTGGAACTCCAGGAGCCTCCGGAAACGATCGGAATCGCGCGCGCGAAGAATCTCCTCCTCCGCGCAGCCGAACCTCCGCAGGTCTTCCAGCGGAAGATAGATCCGGCCCATCCGGGCATCGGCCCCGACGTCCCTGATGATGTTGGTGAGCTGGAGGGCGATGCCGAGCGCCCCGGCGTATGCCTCGGTCCGGGGGTTCCGGCGGCCGAAAATATCGAGGCACATCAGCCCGACGGTGGAGGCGACGAGGTGGCAATACTCCCTCAGGCCCTCGAACGAAGCGTACCTCGCGGTCGTGAGGTCCATTTCGACTCCGCGGACAAGGTCATGGAAAAGCCCGGCCGGGATGCCATAGGCCCGGGAGACCTCCGCGAGTTCGTTCAGCAATGGCTTCGCGGGGCCGTCCGCGAACGCCAGTGTCAGCTCCTCCCGCCAGCGGCGCAGGCTGGAGACCTTCTCCTCCCTGCTCCCCCCGTTATCCACGATATCGTCCGTGGCCCTGCAGAAGGCGTAGACGGTCCCGAGAGCGCCGCGCCGGGCCGCGGTGAGGAACGGGAAAGAATAATAAAAACTCGTCCTGACTGCAGGCGTACCGGCCTCCGCTGGCGGAGTCACGTCAGGTCCCACGGCTTTTTCCTCTTCCTCGGGCTCCCGAACCTGGAGAGGTCTTTCATAAAAAAGCCCCGGAGGAGAATCCCGAGTTTCTGTCGCGCCCCGAGCGTCGGGCGCGACGCGTAGACATCGTACCCCGAGCGCTCCACGCCCCCCAGGATCGTCATCCCTCCCAGCCAGACGAGGCGCAGCTCGAGGGCGATGTCCCGCTCCACGAGTTCCGGGAGGCGGACCCCCGCGCGGAACATGTCCCTCGTCATCGCGACCAGGGATTTCATCGTCGCCCGGAACCGGTCGTTCAGCGCCTTCCCCCTCCATTCAGCCTCCGAATACCCGTGCCGTTCCATTTCAGACAGCGGGATGTAGAGCCGGTTTTTCCGCAGGTCCGCCCCGACGTCCTGCCAGAAGTTCGCGAGCTGGAGTCCGGTGCAGATGGTGTCCGAGAGGAGGCAGAGCTCCTCGTCGCGGTGGCCAAAAATGTGCAGCACGATCCTTCCGACCGGGTTGGCCGAACGGGAGCAGTAATCGAGGAGCTCGGGCATGGTCTCGTACCTGTTCTTCACCACGTCCTGGCGGAAGGCGGAGAGAAGGTCGCCAAGGTACTTCCGCGGGATGGCATTCCTGTGGATGGTTTCGGCCAGGGCGATGAAGACCGGGTGGTCGGCGTCGCCCTCGTACGAACGGTCCAGTTTTCGGGCCCAGTCGTCCAGCAGGTCCAGCCGCGCTTGCGGGGGGAGGTCTCCCTCGTCGGCGAAATCGTCCGCGCACCTGCTGAAGGCATAGATGGCCTGAATGTAGGGACGCTTTTCCTCCGGGAGGAAGAGGGATGCGACGGGAAAATTCTCGTAATGGCCCGAGGTGAGACGGGCGCAGTAGTCGAACGCTTCATCGGCGGCGCGTTGCGAGACCGGTGTCCGGGCGTTCATCTCATTCCGGGCGGCGGAAGACGAACCTCCCGTTCACCATCGTCGCCAGCACCCCGGCGGAGAGGATCTCTCCCTCGGGGACGCTCATGACGTCCTTCGACAGGACCACCAGGTCGGCGAGCTTTCCCGCGCGAAGGGAGCCCCGTTCGTTCTCCTCGAAGATCCCGTAGGCGGCATCGATCGTGTACGAACGGAGAGCCTCCTCCCTGGTCATTTTCTGGTCGGGATCGAATCCCCCGGGCGGGGTCCCGTCCGGCTGCTGCCGTGTGACCGACGCGTAGAAGCATTTCAGCGGATCGACGGGCTCCACGGGGGTGTCCGTGCCGTTCACGATGACGGCCCCGGCGTCGAGGAGTTTCCTCCACGCGTAGGCGCCCTCGGCGATCCGGGCCTCCCCCAGCCGCGTGGCCACCCAGGGCCTGTCCGACGTGCAATGGATCCCCTGCATCGACGCGATCACCCCGAGACGCCCGAAACGGGGTATGTCCCGCGCATCCAGCGTTTGCACGTGTTCGATGCGGAAGCGCGCGTTTTTCGCCGCGGCCGGATTCGCCGCGAACGCCCTCTCGTAGGCATCGAGAGTTTCCCTGTTGGCCCGGTCGCCGATCGCGTGCACGCAGACCTGGTAGCCGGTCCGGAGCGCCTCGAGAGCGATCTCGTAGAGCGCTTCAGGGTCGAGTGTTTTTTGTCCAAAACTCGTCGTGTCGTCGGCATATGGCTCCATCAGCCACGCGCTCCTCGACCCGAGGGCGCCGTCCATCGAGAGCTTGACCGCCCTCACCGTGAGGAACCCGCCTGGCGTTCCGCGGTCGGGCGGCGCGGCGAAGAGTTCTTCCCTGCCGATATCATCCCGGCCACCCACCATCGCCCAGATCCTCATGTCGAGTGTTCCGGCCCCGGCGTTCTCCCGGTACATCGCGATCTGCCCGGGGTCCGCCCCGGCGTCGACGAATGTCGTCACGCCCTTCGACACACATTCGGCGACGGCGGTCTCGAGGGCCTTCTGTTCGGACTCCTTCGTGGGGGACGCGATCGCGTCCCCGATGATCGACTGCGCGAGTTCGACGAAAATCCCGGTGGCCCGCCCGAGCGAATCCCTGATGATTTCGCCGCCGGGCGGTGAGGGCGTGTCGGGGCCGACGCCGGCCATCTCCATGGCGCGGGCGTTGGCGATTCCCGCATGCCCGCTCGCATGCCTTAACCAGACGGGATTGTCGGGCGATGCCGCGCTGAGGGCGTCGTGGGTCTGGAATCCCCTCACCTCGGGCACCGGAGGCCGGTCCCACTTGCTCTGGTGCCAGCCCCTCCCCTCTATCCATTCCCCCGGCCGCGCGCGTTTTGCCGCTCCGGCGACCATCCGGACGACCTCCTCGTAGCTCCGCGTCTCCGCCAGCTCGAGCCGCTGCCGGGAAAACCCGAGTCCGAGGAGATGACCGTGACTTTCAATGAAACCGGGAACCACAGTTTTGCCGGAAAGGTCGAGAACTTCCGTCCGGTCGCCGATCAGGACCCTCGCCCCGCCGTCAGTCCCGACATAGACGATTCTGTTCTGACCGATCGCGAGGGCGGTCGCCGACGGACGGACGTCGTCCATGGTGTGGATGGTGGCATTCAGGATGACGATGTCGGCCGCCTGCGCGGAGACGTCTGGAGCGGCGCTGGCGGAGGCCGCCAGAAAAAGCATGATCCGGACCGCGGATGTACTCATGGGTTTCATGGATCAGTTGGTTGAGTTGAACATGAAGATACGTCCGGCGAGGGTCCCCGGGACAGGCTGTTCGTCCATCACGGGTAGATCAGTTGAAACTCCGCCCCGTGAGAATTGTATAGTGTTCCACCAGGACGTCCCCGGTGCCGCGCGATCTGGCGGCATCGCCTTCGCCGGCGAGCAGTTTTCCCCTGGCGTGGCCCGAGAGCGTGTGCTTCTGCAGATCGATCAGCCGTTCGAAGACACCGCTCTTTTCATATGCGACGGCGTGCTCGCGCGATTCCCAGACGGTGATCGAAAAGACCTTGTCCCCGTCCTGGTCGTTTTCGAGGAGGTAGGCGTGGCGGCAACCGGGCGCGGCCCTCAGGGCCGGGATGGAATGCCGGACGTAGAGTTGCTTGAATTCTCCGAATTTCCCCGGCAGAATCTCCAGCGAGACGAGCCTCAGCCATACCGCATGCGAAAGGTCGCGACCCTGCTTTTCCGGTCCGGACTGGGCCGCGATCTGGTAGGAGTGAGCCACCGGTTCGTTGCTGACGGGCACGTACTCCACCCTCATGTCCTCGGAGAGCCTGAGGGTATACTCAACGGATTGCGAAAAAAATATTTTGGACTCTTCGAGGAGTTGTCCGTACAGCCCCGACTGTTCGTACTCCGCGGCGTCGACGGGGGAATCCCAGAGCGTGAGCGAGAGGCAGCGTTCCGGCTTGGTCACGCTCTGCATCAGCCCGGCGAACCGGCACCCCTTCATCCGTTCCAGCGACGGGACGATTTTTTCCTCGTACAGCCGGCGGAGGAGGGGGACACCCTCCTCTTCAACGTCCACGGTGAGCAGTCTCATATGCATGGGAGGCCTCCGGAGTCCCTTCAGTTCATCGTCGCGGTGAACCTGACCGTGACGCTTCCCCCCGCCCAGTTGTCGTCCACGCCCTGTTCGGGGATCGAGTGCATGCCCAGCCCGAGGGCGACTCCGAGCCCCCAGGTATCGCCCGTCCACCACTCCTTCCCGATGGTGGCATCGAAGACAATACCCGAGGAAGAGCGCCCGGAGAGGTTCCCCTGTTTGTATTCGAGCTTCCCGACCCCGAGCGAACCCGACAGGTAGAGGTTTGCCGGCATGAAATAGTAGGTGACCCCGCCGCCGAAGGCCCCGAGCGTCAGGTCCCCCTTACCGTTGCCCGCGGTGCCGCCGAATTCGATATCCGGGTCGGTGATGCTCCACCCGAAGAGCGTGCCGTGGATGGCGAAGTTGGGGGAAACGATCCCGCCGATGGCGAAGTTGACGTCTCCGGCCGGCCCGGAAAACTTAAACGTGTAGCCGGCGTCTTTCGCTTCCGTGCTGGCGCCTCCCCCGCCTGCGGAAAGCCGGAGAAAGAATCCCCCCTCGTGATCTCGTTCCTGCGAGAGCAGAACTCCGGGGAGAAGGATGGCGAGCGCGGCGGCTGCTAAAACAGGAAACCGCGGGCGTGGTTGACTGGAATTGGGGGTTTTCATCGCTGATGCTCCTTCTCGGGATTCATCATGTCCCCGGGAGCACCGGGGAAGTACCTGTTTCATTTAATTTCACCGTAAAATTTCCACGACGTCGCGTAGCCGCTCTTCAATTCGCCCCCGGTGAGCAGCGCGCGCACCATCTCGATCGGGATGCTGTTGTTCCGCAGGATCGTGTCGTGGAAATCGCGATCCGTCATCCTCCCCGGTTCCACGAGCTCGCGGCGGATCGCGCGGATCTGGAGCCCGCCGAGCAGGTAGGCGCACTGGTAAAGCGGGCCGTAGTCTCCGCGGAATGATCGCCGCACCTCGGCGGTGGCATTGTCCCGTTCGTGCCCGACCCTGTCCACGAGGAAATCCACGCACTCCTGCGGCGTCATCTTCTCCAGGTGAAAGCTGAGCGAGAAGATGATCCGGGCGCAGCGGTGCGTCCTCCAGAAGAGCATTCCGATTTTGTTTTCGGGGGTTTTCGGAAAATTCAGGTCCCAGAGGAGGAGCTCCCAGTAGAGCGCCCAGCCCTCGGTCCAGAAGGGTGTTCCGAAGACCCACCGGTAGGGCCTGTACCGCTGGTTCATGAATCCCTGGAGGTGGTGCCCCGGGATCAGCTCGTGATGCACCGTGGCGCGCGAGAAATGAATGTTGTTCCCCCTCATGCTCATCATCTTCTGCTCG